>NZ_JAACFY010000013.1:0-138768 GCF_029237305.1 Aeromonas sp. 2MA4
CCAAGAGAACGGGGCGAGCCTCGATAGCGGTGTTATGGGAGGGCTGGTTTAGGTTACAGACCCTCCTTGAAGGCTATGAACTGGCACTGTCTCTTGAGCATCAACAGATGTGATCAAGAGACAGCCCGTCGGGAGCCCTTTTTCAGCAGGTCAATCACTGTCAGACGGTGACTCAGTAGTCGCCGCTGGCCTTCTTGGCGGCGGTGATCATGGGGGTAATGGTCATGCCCTGCACCACGATGGAGAACATCACCACAGAGTAGGTCATCACCAGTATGACCTGACGCAGATCGACGTTGTGCCCGGGTATCATCATGACACCGGAAGGCAGTGCCAGCGCCATGGCCATGGCCAGACCGCCACGCAAGCCGCCCCAGGTAAGGATGCGGATGGTGAAGCGGTTGTAGGTGCGAAAACGGCGGAAGGCCATGAAGGGGACAGAAACGCTGATGAAGCGCGCGGCCAGGCAGAGTGGTACCGCGATAACCAGCAGGATCCAGTCACGCCAGGCGAGATCCAGCAGCACCAGCGCCAGGCCGATCAGCAGGAACAAGAGCGCGTTGAGGAACTGGTCCATCAACTCCCAGAAGTGATCCAGATAGTGGCTGCTCTGCTCGGAGAAGCCGGAGTGACGGGTCCAGTTGCCGATCATGATGCCAGTCACCACCATGGCCAGGGCACCGGAGACTCCCATCATGTTGGCAAGGGCAAAGCCGGCCGTCGGGATGCAGAGGGTCAGCAGCAGCTCCAGGGAACCATCGTCGGTGGCACTGATCATCACGTGGGCGAGCAGCCCCAGCACGGCGCCGAACAAGATGCCGCCGAGGGCCTCGTGCAGGAACAGACCGGCGACGCTGCCGAAGGTCGGTTCAACGCCACCAAAGGCGACGGCAAAGACGGTGGCGAAGATCACCAGACCGGTACCGTCGTTGAACAGGGATTCCCCTTCGATCTGGATGGCGATCTGGGGGGGAGCCTGCATCTTCTTGACGATGGCCAGCACGGCAATAGGGTCGGTGGGGGTGATCAGGGCCCCGAACAGCAGGCAATAGACCAGCGGCAGTTCCCAGCCCAGCAGCTTGGCGATGAACCAGAAGCCGTAACCGATCAGGAAGGTGGAGAGAAGGGTGGAGAAGATCGCCAGTATGGTGATTTCCCACTTCTGGCTGCGCAAGGCCTTGAGGTTGATGCCAATGCCGCCAGCGAACAGCAGGAAGCCCAGGATCCCCTTCAGCAGGAAATTCTGGAAGTCGATGCTCTTCATGGTTTCGATGGCCAGGGGCTCAAGGTTGAACCAACCCAGTTTGCCAAACAGCACCATCAGGGCGGAGATCAGCATGGATCCGGCAGTGATGGCGATGGTGGTCTGGATCTTCACGACATACTGGTTGGCAAAGGCGATCAGGATCGCCAACGCTGCCAAAAAGCAGAGTGTGTAGTAGACGCTCATGGTTATTTTTCTCGTTAGTAAACAGCAAGCACGTATCCTTCGCTGAGGACCGGCATAGGGTACTCTGGGGTCACATGTTACTCATTACCTATTTATGAGTATCCGGTGGTTATTGTGGACTCCACTGTGGACAGATAGACGGCTAGATTTCCATTTGATTTGTTTGCTGCTAGGATGACCTTCACGCAGTTGCATGGATGTAAGAGGAGCGAGCGGTGTTGAACGAAAAGCCGAGCATAAAGTCGGACCCAACAAAGAAACTGGAATCCTGTCTCAAGGAACGGATTCTGATCATCGACGGGGCCATGGGCACCATGATCCAAGGCTACAAGCTGGGCGAGGCGGATTATCGCGGTGAGCGGTTTGCTGACTGGCATACCGACATCAAGGGCAACAACGACCTGCTGGTGCTGACCAGGCCCGGGATCATTCGCGAGATCCACGGCCAGTATTGTGCCGCCGGTGCCGACATCCTCGAAACCAACACTTTCAACGCCACTCGCATCGCCATGGCCGATTACGAGATGGAAGAACTTTCGGCCGAGATCAACCGCGAGGCGGCCCGGCTGGCCCGTGCCGTGGCTGACGAGTGGACGGCGAAAGAGCCCCACAAGCCCCGCTTTGTCGCCGGTGTGCTGGGCCCCACCAACCGCACCTGCTCCATCTCGCCGGACGTGAACGATCCCGGCAAGCGCAACGTCACCTATGACCAGCTGGTGGCTGCGTATACGGAGTCGACCCATGCCCTGATCGAGGGGGGCGCCGACCTCATTCTGATCGAGACCATCTTCGATACCCTCAACGCCAAGGCGGCTGCCTTCGCGGTGGAAGGGGTGTTCGAGGCGCTGGGCTATGCGCTGCCCGTGATGATCTCCGGCACCATCACCGATGCCTCGGGGCGTACTCTCTCCGGTCAGACCACCGAAGCCTTCTATCACTCCCTGCGCCATGTCAAACCCATCTCGTTCGGTCTCAACTGTGCGCTGGGGCCTGACGAGTTGCGTCAGTACGTGGAGGAGCTGTCGCGCATCAGCGAGACCTTTGTGAGCGCCCACCCCAATGCCGGTCTGCCCAATGCGTTCGGCGAGTACGATCTTGACGCGGGTGAGATGGCGGACCATATCCGCGAGTGGGCCCAAAGCGGTTTTCTCAACATGGTGGGCGGCTGCTGCGGCACTACCCCGACCCATATTCGCGCCATGGCTGATGCCGTGGCCGGCATCAAGCCGCGCACCTTGCCCACGTTGCCGGTCGCCTGCCGCCTGTCGGGTCTCGAGCCCCTCATCATCACGGCGGACTCCATGTTTGTGAACGTGGGTGAGCGTACCAACGTCACAGGTTCCGCCAAGTTCAAGCGTCTCATCAAGGAGGGGCTCTACGACGAAGCCCTCGATGTGGCCAAGCAGCAGGTGGAGAGCGGTGCCCAGATCATCGACATCAACATGGACGAGGGGATGCTGGACGCCGAAGCGGCCATGGTGCGCTTCCTGAACCTGATCGCCGGTGAGCCTGATATCGCCCGGGTGCCGGTGATGATCGACTCCTCCAAGTGGGAGGTGCTGGAAGCCGGCCTCAAGTGCGTGCAGGGCAAGCCTGTGGTCAACTCCA
Source organism: Aeromonas sp. 2MA4 (assembly GCF_029237305.1). Lineage (NCBI taxonomy): Bacteria > Pseudomonadati > Pseudomonadota > Gammaproteobacteria > Aeromonadales > Aeromonadaceae > Aeromonas > Aeromonas sp. 2MA4. The sequence continues at coordinate 3,059 of NZ_JAACFY010000013.1, forward strand.
TCTCCATGAAGGAGGGGGAGGAGAAATTCATCCAGCAGGCCAAACTGCTACGTCGCTATGGCGCCGCCGTCATCGTCATGGCGTTCGATGAGGTGGGCCAGGCTGACACTCGCACCCGCAAGTTCGAGATCTGCCAGCGCGCCTACCGGATCCTGGTGGATCAGGTGGGTTTCCCGCCGGAAGACATCATCTTCGATCCCAATATCTTCGCGGTGGCGACCGGCATCGACGAGCACAACAACTATGCGGTGGACTTCATCGAGGCGGTGAAGGACATCAAGACCCATTTGCCCCATGCCATGATCTCCGGCGGTGTCTCCAACGTCTCTTTCTCGTTTCGCGGCAATGAACCGGTGCGCGAAGCCATCCACGCTGTCTTCCTCTACCACGCCATCCAGAACGGCATGGACTTAGGTATAGTCAACGCCGGTCAGCTCGCCATCTATGAAGACATACCGGCAGAGCTGAAGGCCAAGGTCGAGGCCGTGGTGCTCAACTTGAGTGACAGCGCCACCGAGGATCTGCTGGCCATCGCCGAGAAGTATCGTGGTGCCGGAGCCCAGGCGGAGGATCCGCGGGATCAGGAGTGGCGCAGCTGGCCGGTGGGCAAGCGGCTGGAACACGCTCTGGTCAAGGGGATCACCGACTTTATCGAGGAGGATACTGAAGAGGCGCGGGCCGGCGCCGAGAAGCCGCTGCACGTGATCGAAGGGCCCCTGATGGACGGTATGAACGTGGTCGGCGATCTGTTTGGCGCAGGCAAGATGTTCCTGCCCCAGGTAGTCAAATCCGCCCGGGTGATGAAGCGGGCTGTGGCCTATCTGCAACCCTACATCGAAGCCGAGAAACAGGGCGGCTACAGCAACGGCAAGATAGTGCTCGCCACCGTCAAGGGTGACGTGCACGACATCGGCAAGAACATCGTCGGCGTTGTGTTGCAGTGCAACAACTACGAGATAGTGGATCTCGGCGTTATGGTCTCCTGCGAGACCATTCTCAAGACTGCCCGTGAAGTGGGAGCGGACATCATAGGGCTGTCGGGCCTGATCACACCGTCTCTCGACGAGATGGTGCACGTGGCCAAGGAGATGGAGCGTCAGGGCTTCAAGCTGCCGCTGCTGATCGGTGGTGCCACCACTTCCAAGGCCCACACAGCGGTCAAGATAGAGCAGAACTACAGCGAACCCGTGGTCTATGTGTCGAACGCGTCGCGCGCCGTCGGGGTGGCCCAGAGCCTGCTCAACCCTGAACTCAAGCCTGCGTTTGTTGCCCGCATCGACAAGGAGTACGAGGTCGCCCGGGATCAGCATGCCCGCAAGCAGCCGAGATCCAAGCCGGTCAGCCTGGCCCATGCCCGCGCCAACCGGCAGCAGCTGGACTGGGTGAACTATCAACCGCCGCCCCCCCGTGAGCCGGGCGTACAGACGTTTGAGAACGTGCCTGTCTCGGTGCTGCGTCCCTATATCGACTGGACGCCGTTTTTCCTCAGCTGGGAGTTGGCGGGCAAGTATCCGCGCATTCTCGAAGACGAGATCATAGGTGAGGAGGCGACCAAGCTGTTTGCCGATGCCAACGCCATGCTGGACAAGCTGGAGCAGGACGAGAGCGTGCGCTGCGCCGGTATCATAGGTCTGTTTCCGGCCAACACGATCGGCGACAGCATAGAGGTCTATACCGACGAGTCGCGCAGCAAGGTGCGCAAGGTGCTGCACCATCTGCGCCAGCAGAGCGAGAAGCAGGGCTTCCCCAACTACTGTCTGGCGGACTATGTGGCACCGAAAGAGAGCGGCAAGCCGGACTGGATCGGTGCCTTCGCGGTGACTGGCGGTATCGGGGAAGAGGCCATCGCCACTGCCTACAAGGCGGATCATGACGACTACAATGCCATCCTGATCCAGGCGGTGTGCGACCGTCTCGCCGAGGCCTTCGCCGAGTATCTGCACGAACAGGTGCGCAAGGTTCACTGGGGCTATGCAGCCGACGAGGCCCTCAGCAATGAGGATCTGATCCGCGAGAACTACCGCGGCATACGCCCGGCGCCCGGTTACCCCGCCTGTCCCGAGCACACCGAGAAGGGCAGCATCTGGGAGCTGCTGGGCGTGGAGCAGGCCATCGGCATGAAGCTGACGGAATCCTACGCCATGTGGCCGGGCGCGGCCGTGTCAGGCTGGTACTTCTCCCACCCCGACAGCAAATACTTCGCGGTGGCGCAGATCCAGCAGGATCAGGTGGAAGATTACGCTGCCCGCAAGGGGATGACCCTGGCGGAAGCAGAACGCTGGCTGGGGCCGAACCTGAACTGAATCCCGATCTCCCGAGTGACATTGGTTGATCTTTGACGAGAAACGGCGGCATCCTTGGGCTGGTGGACAGACCAGCTTAGGGCCGCCGCTTGACATATCGGTGACAACGGGATTGCAGTGTGCAGTTCTGCGTGGTTTGTCTTGTTGTCAGGAGAAACAATTGGCGTTGTCTTGGCGCTGTGGCACCTTATACTCTCCCGCCCCATCCTGCCCAGGCACTGCCTTCTAGCGGAATTGTCATGAAGATCGCCATTTTATCCCGTGAGCCCAGAAACTATTCCACCCGCCGTCTGGTCGAGGTGGCGCAGGCGCGCGGTCATCAGGTAGAGGTGCTCGACACCCTGCGCTGCTACATGAATATCGCCTCCCACAGCCCCTCCATTCATTACGAAGGACGAGAGCTGGAGAGTTACGACGCCGTGATCCCGCGTATCGGCGCCAGCATCACCTTTTACGGCACCGCCGTGCTGCGCCAGTTCGAGATGATGAACACCATGGCCCTCAACAGCTCTGTGGCCATCTCCCGTTCCCGCGACAAGCTGCGGGCCATGCAGTTGTTGTCGCGCCACGGCATAGGTCTGCCCATCACCGGCTATGCCCACAGCACCCATGATGTGCCGGATCTCATCACCATGGTGGGGGGCGCCCCTCTGGTAGTGAAGCTGCTGGAAGGCACCCAGGGAATTGGCGTTGTGTTGTGCGAGACCCACAAGGCGGCCGAGAGCGTGATCGAGGCCTTTATCCAGACCAATAACAACATATTGGTGCAGGAGTACATCCGTGAGGCCAACGGCGCCGACATTCGCTGTCTGGTGGTCAATGGCAAGGTGGTTGCGGCCATGCGCCGTCAGGCCCAGCCGGGGGAGTTTCGCTCCAATCTGCACCGTGGCGGCACCGCCGAGGCGATCAAGATAAGCCCCGAAGAGCGGGCAACCGCAGTGCAGGCGGCCAAGATCATGGGGCTGGATGTGGCCGGTGTGGATATTCTGCGCTCTGCCCGCGGTCCTCTGGTGCTGGAGGTGAACTCCTCCCCCGGTTTGCAAGGAGTGGAAGCCGCCTCCGGCAAGGATGTGGCTTGCAAGATCATCGAGTTCCTGGAGCTCAAGGCGAGCCGCAAGAACAAGCCCGCCGAATAAGCCGCTGACGGCTTGCATAGCGGTATAAACACAAGGCGCCCTCGGGCGCCTTGTGTTGTTTGCGAGTCGGTTATTCCCGCATTTCCAGCCTGGCGCTGAAGATGCCAGCCTCCAGCCGGGTCTCTATCTGCCAGCCGAGCTTCTCGCAGATGCGCTGTATGATGGTGAGGCCACAGCCGTAGCCGAGGATCTGATCCGGCGCGGCCGCAGTCGGGTTGCTGATGGTGAGCACGGGCCCGCACAGCTCGATCTCGATATGCCCCTCGGCATAGCTCAAGGCATTTTTCAGCAGGTTGCCGAGGGCAATGGCGAGCAAGGAGAGGGGGGCATTGACCTCGCTTGCCTCGTCCAGGGTGAGCCTGATATCGAGCGTCTCTCGCTGCAACAGCGGGGCGAGGCGCACCAGCTCCTGCCGGATCAGTGGTTCTACCCGTTGCAACGAACGCTCCACCGCCTCCTTGCGACCCAGCAGCAGGAAGGTCTCTGTGAGCAGTGCCATTTCGTCTGCAGCGGCGCGAATACGGGTGGTGGCGCGGGCGGCGGGGGCGGGCAAGTCCGTTACCTTGCCGAGCAGCGCTGCCGACCCCTGGATCACCATGTTGGGGGTGCGCAGCTCATGGCTGGCAAAACGGCTGAACTCCTGCTCGCGGGCGAACACGGCGGCCACCTCGTGTTTGCCGGTCAGCAGTGCCAGCTCGATCTCCCGCAACTCCTGCCAGGGGGCATCGGGCACGAAATCCGCCTGATCGGGGGTGAGGTGGGTGACCCTTTGCTGCAACCGCTGCAGTGGCCCCGTGATGTGACGCACCAGCCAGATGCCGAAACCGATGCACGCGATCAGCAGGGTCAAGCCTATCAGCCTGGTAGCCAGATGCAGCTGATCTTCGTAAGGATCCAGATAGTCGTCGGCGTCGTCGTTGAACACCAGATAGAGCAGCCCCTGGCCGGAGGGATGGGGCCGCACCAGGAAGTGCTTGTCCTCCTCGCCAAGCTGGTGCTCGAAGAAGCCCGGGCTCTGATAGGGCTTGAGCCAGGCTGGCAGTCGGCCCGCTTCGGTCCAGTAACTGGAGAACTGGCGCGGACTGGGGGCGGGGGCCGCCATGCCGAGCTGCAGCCAGTCATCGTTGTAGCGGGTGACCTCGGCTTCCAGCCAGTGACGCAGGCTCAACTCTTCCATCTTGTCTTCGGCCACCACCATCAACAGGCTGATGATGATCAGCAGCAGCATGCCCGCCCCGCTCAGGGTCAGGATCAGGCGATGGCGCAAACTGGGCAGGCTGGCCTGGATATCCGGCTGTGCCTGGTCAAGGCCTCCGGGTTTGGTCATGGGGTCACCCGTCTCTGGTCTGTCATGGCCTCCGGGTGTGGTCATGATGTCACCAGTCGATAGCCCTGACCGTGGAGGGTTTCCAGCATGGGGGTAGGGAAGGGTTTGTCGAGGGCGTTGCGCAGGGCATAGATGTGGCTGCGCAGGGCGTCGGAGTCAGGCTCCTCGTCCCCCCAGACTGTCTCCAGCACTTCTTGCCGGCTCACCAGATGGGGGGCGCGGCGCACCAGCAGGGTGAGGATCTGGAACGGGATCTTGCCGAGCTTGAGCTCGACTCCGGCGCGGGTGGCGCGGCCACTGGCGGGATCCAGCGTCAGCTCGCCCACGCTGAGGGCCCCCATGTCGCTGCGGGGGCCACGCAGGGCCAGTGCCTGCAGCCGTACTTCCAGCTCTTCCATGGCGAACGGCTTGACCAGATAGTCATCGCCCCCGGCCCGAAAGCCCGCCAGCTTGTCATCCAGACTGTCGCGGGCGGTGAGAAACAGCACAGGGGTTGCAATGCCATCGGCCCGCAGTCGCTCAACCGTGGAGAGGCCATCCAGACGCGGCATCATGACATCCATGATGATGACGTCGAAGCGCTGCTCGGCCAGCAGTTGCAGGGCAGCCTGACCGTGATAGGCGCAGTCCAGCCTGTGCCCGGCCAGCTCCAGGTAATCCATGATGGTTTCCGCTACCTGGGGATTGTCTTCCACCACCAGTATTTTCATGTTTTGATCTCCTGGTTTTGACCGATATTTCACGGTCATCTCACACTGGACGAGGCATCCTGTGTGGCAGTGTAACCCCGAGGATCCCTGATGAAGAAGTCTCTGTGCGCTCTGCTGCTGTTTATATTGTTGCCACTTGGCACTGCGCAGTCGGCCGAGTTCAAGTTGACCGGCCGCACCACCTGGCAACTGGGCCAGCTGATGGTCAACGGCATCCCCTTCGTGCTCGACGAAGAGACCCGCTTCAAGGATGGGCTGAGCGAGGACGATCTCGGTGGCCGCTGGGTCGATCTGGAAGGGGTGGTTGAGGAGGGGCTGAGGGTGATCCGCGAGGTTGAGGCGCTGGACGAAGAGGACGAGATGGAGCTGGAGGGACCGGTGGCGCAAGGACGGATCTGGGGCTATGTCACCTCGGATAACAGCCTGGCTCCCTTCGAAGGGCGCTGGCTGGAGCTGGAGTGCAAGTTCGACGGCATGCGGTTGAGTCGTTGCCGCCAGGATGATTGAGCAGCAGGCGCTTCTGGCGACCGGAAAAATTGCCCGCCCAGGCCCATAGTTAAACCTCATCAGGGTTTGACCATGGGCCTTCTGTCATGACACGCACCTCCCTCCTGCTGCTGGCTCTGCCGTTCTGCACCCTTGCCATCGATGGCGAGCTCTGGCAGGTGGAGCTGGAACACAACGATGGCATTCGGCTGCAATTTCAAGGGGCCGAGCTGGAGCTTGGCAGTGCCGCACTGGCCGGGGTGCGTCAGTTCTCCGACCTCAAGCCCGGTATGAAGCTCGCCATCCTGAGTCGCAACGGCGTCGCCGAACATATTCGCCTTTATGGACACGCACCTGAGTCAGAACCGGCTGCCCAGTGGCGCCGGGCGGAGGGAACCTTGCTCGCCGTGACGGGCCATGCGCTGCAATTGCAGGGGCTGGGCACAATGACATTTGATGCCGGTACCCGCTGGCTCAACGGCAGCCCCGCCGATCTGCAACCGGGGCGTACCCTGGTGCTGACCCGTGACGAGACGGGCCGCGTGACCGAGATACTGATCCCGAATCCGGAGGATGAGCCGAAATAATGCCGAGGCCTTGCTCACTTAATTGGGGAATATTTAAATTGCTAAATTAGAGTTCTCTTTTTTAAGATGTTCTTAAATATGATTAAGTGACGAATAAAATAATAGAGTGCATGCTCTGATATTATATTGCTCAATATAAAATAATTCTGAATTAATCCTCTGGTTAAATTTGTTTATATATTAAAGTGTGGACTTGATCGCATAATGAGATTAATGCGACTGATACTGTCATACTCACATGCTGCCCGTTGATATATAAATCGGGTGAATGCATGTCAGTGTTTAATATATTGGGGTTGCTATGAAAAAGCTAAAAATAACTGGCTTGTCATTAATCATATCCGGCCTGCTGATGGCACAGGCGCAAGCGGCAGAGCCCGTCTATCCAGACCAGCTTCGCCTGTTTTCATTGGGTCAAGAGGTCTGTGGCGACAAGTATCGTCCCGTGACGCGAGAGGAAGCCCAGAGCGTTAAAAGTAATATTGTCAATATGATGGGGCAGTGGCAAATAAGCGGGCTCGCCAACGGCTGGGTAATTATGGGGCCGGGGTATAATGGTGAAATAAAACCAGGATCAGCGTCCAGCACTTGGTGCTATCCGACCAATCCTGCTACCGGAGAAATACCGACTCTGTCTGCCCTGGATATTCCAGATGGTGATGAAGTAGATGTGCAATGGCGGCTGGTACATGACAGTGCGAATTTCATCAAACCAACCAGTTATCTGGCCCATTATCTCGGCTATGCCTGGGTAGGGGGAAATCACAGTCAATATGTCGGCGAAGACATGGATGTGACCCGTGATGGCGATGGCTGGGTGATCCGTGGCAACAATGACGGTGGCTGCGATGGTTATCGCTGTGGTGACAAGACCTCCATCAAGGTGAGCAATTTTGCCTACAACCTGGATCCTGACAGTTTCAAGCATGGCGATGTGACCCAGTCCGACCGCCAACTGGTCAAGACTGTGGTGGGGTGGGCTATCAACGACAGCGACACCCCTCAATCCGGTTATGACGTCACACTGCGCTACGACACCGCCACCAACTGGTCCAAGACCAACACCTATGGCCTGAGCGAGAAGGTGACCACCAAGAACAAGTTCAAGTGGCCGCTGGTGGGGGAAACCGAGCTCTCCATCGAGATTGCTGCCAACCAGTCCTGGGCCTCCCAGAACGGGGGCTCGACCACCACCTCTTTGTCCCAGTCCGTGCGTCCGACAGTGCCGGCCCACTCCAAGATCCCGGTGAAGATAGAGCTCTACAAGGCCGACATCTCCTACCCCTACGAGTTCAAAGCCGATGTCAGCTATGACCTGACCCTGAGCGGTTTCCTGCGTTGGGGCGGCAATGCCTGGTATACCCATCCGGACAACCGTCCGAACTGGAACCACACCTTCGTCATAGGGCCATACAAGGACAAGGCCAGCAGTATCCGCTACCAATGGGACAAGCGTTATATCCCGGGTGAAGTGAAGTGGTGGGATTGGAACTGGACCATACAGCAGAACGGTCTGCCTACCATGCAGAATAACCTGGCCAGGGTGCTGCGCCCGGTGCGGGCCGGGATCACAGGTGATTTCAGTGCCGAGAGCCAGTTTGCCGGCAACATCGAAATCGGCGCTCCCGTGCCGGTCGCTGCCGCCAGCCAGTCGAGCCGTGCGCGCAACCTGGGTGCCGGTCAGGGTCTGAGACTGGAGATCCCGCTCGATACACAAGAGCTCTCCGGGCTTGGCTTCAACAATGTCAGCCTCAGCGTGACCCCTGCTGCCAACCAATAATGGCAGTGTGTTGCAGTAAGAGAACCGGGCCCATGGCCCGGTTGTTGTTTGCACTGGTCGGTCTTGTTAAAGGCTTGTGCTTTCCATTTCCCCACTTATACTGGCGCCATCTTGTCGGAGTGCCAACCGTCGAACGACGCAAGGCTGAGACCGTTAATTCGGGATCCGTGGAACCTGATCAGGCTAGCACCTGCGAAGGGAAACAAGGGTAACCAGTGGGTTGCCGCGCCGGGGAGGAACAAGCTCCCCCGCTCGCCGATAGGAGTGATCCGACCGGCTAGCCAGTGCGCACAAGAGGGAGCCTGCCATCCTGTTCTGTCGCCTTGTCCATCAGGGGGAGTACAGAAGATGCGCAGGAGGAAGCCAAGGCTTCAGTTTTGCTCCCTCTTGAATGCAAACCTCACCCACAGGTTCATCACTTCTCCTCGAACTCCAGACAAGCAAACACCCATAACTTCAATCAGTTAATGTGAGTTTTGCTATGTCTACCTCAAAAACTTCCGTGCCGGAAAATGCCAAGTCAGTCCCTGTCGGCCGCCGCGAGCAGCGTGCCAGTGCCCAGCGTTTTATCGACAATCTCAAGGGGATGGCCCATCCCAACTCCAGCCGCATCTTTATCGAAGGTTCCCGCCCCGATATCCGGGTGGGGCTGCGCGAAATTGCCCTGGCCGACACCCTGGTGGGGGGCAGCAAGGAGAACCCGCAGTTCGAAGCCAACGAGCCTGTCCCTGTCTACGACACCTCGGGTGCCTACGGTGATGAGCATGCGGTCATCGATGTGCGTCTCGGTCTGCCGCGCCTGCGGGAAAGCTGGGTACGGGAGCGCGGTGACACCGAAGAGCTCGATGATCTCAGCTCAGCCTTCACCCAGGAGCGCCTCGCCGATGAGGGGCTGGATCACCTGCGTTTCGATAACTTGCCCAAGCCCCGTCGTGCCAAGCCGGGCCGCCGGGTGACCCAGTTGCACTATGCCCGCCAGGGGCTGGTCACCCCCGAGATGGAATTTATCGCCATCCGCGAGAACATGGGCCGCGAGCGGGTGCGCTCCGAGCTGCTGCTGCGCCAGCATCCGGGTCAGGGTTTCGGCGCCCGCCTGCCCGAGAATATCACCCCCGAGTTCGTGCGCGATGAGGTGGCCGCCGGCCGCGCCATCATCCCCAACAACGTCAACCACCCGGAAACCGAGCCCATGATCATAGGCCGCAACTTCCTGGTGAAGATCAACGCCAACATAGGCAACTCGGCGGTCAGCTCCAGCATCGAAGAGGAGGTGGAGAAGCTGGTCTGGTCCACCCGCTGGGGCGCCGACACCGTCATGGATCTCTCCACCGGTCGCAACATCCACGAGACCCGCGAGTGGATCCTGCGCAACAGCCCTGTGCCCATCGGCACAGTGCCAATCTATCAGGCGCTGGAAAAAACCAACGGTATCGCCGAAGACCTCACCTGGGAGCTGTTCCGCGATACCCTGCTCGAACAGGCCGAGCAGGGGGTGGATTACTTCACCATCCATGCCGGCGTCTTGCTGCGCTATGTGCCCATGACCGCAAAGCGCCTCACCGGCATCGTCTCCCGTGGCGGCAGCATCATGGCCAAGTGGTGTCTGTCGCACCATAAAGAGAACTTCCTCTACCAGCATTTTCGCGAGATCTGTGAGCTGTGCGCCGCCTATGACGTGGCCCTGTCGCTTGGGGACGGTCTGCGTCCAGGCTCTGTCTATGACGCCAACGACGAGGCCCAGTTTGCCGAGCTGCGCACCCTGGGCGAGCTTACCAAGATCGCCTGGGAGTACGACGTCCAGGTGATGATAGAGGGGCCGGGCCATGTGCCCATGCACATGATAGAGCGCAACATGACGGAGCAGCTTGAGCACTGTCACGAGGCGCCTTTCTATACCCTGGGCCCGCTCACCACCGACATAGCTCCCGGTTATGATCACTTCACCTCCGGCATAGGCGCCGCCATGATCGGCTGGTATGGCTGCGCCATGCTCTGCTACGTCACTCCCAAGGAGCACCTGGGGCTGCCCAACAAGGAGGATGTGAAGCAGGGCCTCATCACCTACAAAATCGCCGCCCACGCAGCCGATCTGGCCAAGGGTCATCCGGGCGCCCAGATCCGCGACAACGCCATGTCCAAGGCGCGCTTCGAGTTTCGCTGGGAGGATCAGTTCAACCTGGCGCTGGATCCCGAAACCGCCCGCGCCTATCACGACGAGACCCTGCCCCAGGAGTCCGGCAAGGTGGCGCACTTCTGCTCCATGTGCGGCCCCAAGTTCTGCTCCATGAAGATCACCCAGGACGTGCGCGATTACGCGGCCAGCCTAGAGGCGGTCGAGGTGAAGCTGGTGGGCATGGATGGCCAGCAGGAGCGGGTAGTGGCCGAGGTCGAGAGCGGCATGGCGCAGATGGCCGAAACCTTCAAAGAGAAGGGGAGCGAGCTCTACCATCAGGCGGCGGCCCTCAAACCGGCGCGGGAGGAGGCATGAACAGCCGACCCATCGTCTGGACCATAGCCGGTTCAGATTCCGGGGGCGGTGCCGGCATTCAGGCCGATCTGCATACCTTGCACGATCTCGGTGTGCACGGTTGCTCTGTCATCACCGCCATCACTGCCCAGAACTCGGTGGCGGTGAAGATGGTCGATCCCGTGCTGATGCAGACTTTCACCGCCCAGATCGACGCCCTCGGCGTCGACTTGCCCCCGGCGGCCATCAAGATAGGCCTGCTGCCGACCCGGCTCCATGTGGAGGTGCTGGCCCGGCGGCTTGATACCCTGACGGCCCCCTTCGTGGTCTATGACCCGGTGGCCATCGCCAGCACAGGCACCCCCATGGCCGAAGCCAACATGCTGGCGGCGGTGCGCGAATATCTGCTGCCGCGCCTCTCCCTCATCACCCCGAACGGCCCCGAACTGGAGGCGCTGACTGGCATTCCCGCCAGCAGCCCTGAGCTGGTGCGGGCGGGGGCGGCGCGACTGCGCGAACTCGGCGCCCGTGCCGTGCTGGTCAAGGGCGGGCATCTGGGCTGGAGCGACGAGCTCTGCCTCGATTACTACCAGGACGAGCACCGCGAGTTCTGGCTGGCGGCGCCGCGTATCGACACCCGCCACGGCCACGGCACCGGTTGCTGTTATGCCAGCGCCATCGCCGCCGTGGTGGCGCAGGATCACCCGGTCGATGACGCCATCACGCTGGCGCGCGCCTACCTGCAACAAGGCTTGGCAGGGGCGCAAGGGGTGGGGGCTGGCCCTGGCCCCATCGCCCATCTCGGCTGGCCGACCAGTCTCGCCCACTTCCCCCGCGCCGTGCTGGCAGGGTCGAACCTGGATCGCCGCTTTGGTCTCTATCCCGCCTGCGAGGCCCGCCTGCCCGAGGGCCCCTTTGCCGCGACCGAACAGCATCTGGGTCTCTATCCTGTGGTGGATTCGGTCAAGTGGCTCAAGCGTCTGCTGGGAGCCGGGGTCAAGACCATCCAGCTGCGCATCAAGAACCTGCCCGCCGCCCAGGTGGCACCGGCCATTGCCGAGGCGGTTACGCTGGGTCGCCGCTTTGGTGCGCGGCTCTTTATCAACGACTACTGGCAGCAGGCCATAGCCGCGGGTGCCTATGGCGTGCATCTGGGGCAGGAGGACATGGAGACGGCGGATCTCGCCGCCATCCAGGCCGCCGGCCTGCGCCTCGGTCTCTCCACCCACGGCTACTTCGAGCTGATGCGGGCCCGCGAACTGGCCCCTTCCTACATAGCGCTGGGTCATATCTTCCCCACCAACACCAAGCAGATGCCGTCCCGCCCGCAGGGGCTGGTGCGACTGCAACGCTACCAGGCACTCATATGCGACTGGCCGACGGTCGCCATCGGCGGTATCGGCGAGGATCGTATTGCGGCGGTGCAGGCAAGCGGCGTGGGTAGCATTGCCCTGGTGTCAGCCATCACTGCCAGTGACGATTGGCAGGGGGCCACAGCCCGATTGCTGGCGGCAGTGGGGGCGGGGGATGAACCTTGCTCTGCGCTTATCCATCAGGTCATCACGCAGCAGGAGGCCGATCATGCTCTCTGATGCGGAATACCTGCGCTACGGCAGGCAACTGATGCTGAGCGAAATAGGCGAGGCGGGGCAGGCGAGGCTGAAAGAGGCATCCGTGCTGATCGTCGGCCTCGGTGGGCTCGGCTCGCCGCTGGCCCTTTATCTGGCTGGGGCCGGGGTGGGCACCCTCTGGCTAGCCGACGGCGACGTGGTGGATTCCAGCAATCTGCCGCGCCAGATCCTGTTCGATTCCGAGGCGGTCAATCGCTCCAAGGCCGAGCTGGCCCGGGAGCGGCTGGCGGCCCACAATCCCCATGTGGAGCTGATTTCCATCAATCAGCGGCTCGATGAGCAGAGCCTGCCCGCCTTCGTGACCGAGGTGGATCTGGTTGTCGACTGCTGCGACAACCTGGCCAGTCGCCACGCCATCAACGCCGTCTGTGTAGGGCAGGGCAAGCCGTGGATCTCCGCCGCCGCCGTCGGCTGGCAGGGGCAGCTGATGGTGAGAACCGCCCCCGAACATGCCTGCTATGCCTGCCTCTATCCGCTGGATACCCACATCACAGAAAGCTGCCAGAGCAGCGGCGTCACCGGCCCTCTGGTGGGCGTGATGGGCGCCTTGCAGGCGCTGGAAGCCTTGCGGCTGCTGCTGGGCAAGCCCAGTCCGGTGGCGGGCACCCTGCGCCGTTTCGATGCCCTGACCCACGAGTGGCAGACCCTGGGGTTGTCCCCCGATCCAGCCTGTTCCGTGTGCGGCGCCACTACCTTTGCCAATCCCATGGAGGATGCGCAATGAAGATCAGATTGAACGACAGCGAACTGGTGCTGACGACCAGCCCGGATAACCAGATCAGCGTGGCCGAGCTGCTGGCGGCCCGCGAGGTTGCCCCGCAGGGGGTAGCGGTGGCCCTCAACGGCGCCGTGCTGCCGCGCAGCCGCTGGCCTGACACCCGACTCAATGACGGGGACGAACTCCACCTTTTCACTGCCATCGCCGGAGGCTGAGATGCTGACCATAGCCGACCATGAATTTTCGTCCCGTCTCTTTACCGGCACCGGCAAGTTTGCCCACCCGGATCTGATGGCGGCCGCCATCGAAGCAAGCGGCTCCCGGCTGGTGACCATGGCCATCAAGCGCCTCGAACCCGGCAAGCGCCACGACGATATCCTCACCCCGCTGCTGGCACTCGGGGTCAAGCTGCTGCCCAACACCTCGGGCGCCAAGACGGCCGCCGAGGCGGTGTTTGCCGCCCATCTGGCCCGGGAGGCGCTCGGCACAAACTGGCTAAAGCTGGAGATCCACCCCGATCCCAAATACCTGCTGCCCGATCCCATAGAGACCCTCAAGGCCGCCGAACAGCTGGTGAAAGAGGGTTTCGTGGTGCTGCCCTACTGCGGGGCCGATCCCGTGCTCTGCAAGCGGCTCGAAGAGGTGGGCTGCGCCGCCGTGATGCCGCTCGGTGCGCCGATTGGTTCGAATCAGGGGCTGGTGACCCGGGATTTCCTCGCCATCATCATCGAACAGGCGCGGGTGCCCGTGGTGGTGGATGCGGGGATAGGTGCGCCGAGTCACGCCGCCGCCGCCTTTGAGCTGGGCGCCGACGCCGTGCTGGTGAACACCGCCATCGCTGTGAGCCGGGATCCGGTCGCCATGGGCCGTGCCTTCGCGCTCGCCTGTGAGGCAGGTCGCAGCGCCTATGAGGCGGGCCTCGGCGCGCGCGGCCTGCAAGCCAGCGCCTCCAGCCCGCTCACCGACTTTCTGGAGGCGCTATGACTCAGGGCATGGGGCAAGATGTGGCGTCTGTATGCGCCCCGCTCCGATTGGGAGAGGGGGTGGGGGGGAGGGTATCAGAGGTGAGGGACGTGGAGGCACCCCCCTCCTTTATCAGCCGTTGGCGCGAGCTGGAGTGGGACGATATCGGCATGCAGATCCGCACCAAGACGACCTGGGATGTGGAGCGGGCGCTGGCCAGTCCGCGCCGCACCCTGGCCGACTTTATGGCGCTGATCTCGCCAGCCGCCGAGCCTTTCCTGCCGCAGATGGCGGCTGAGGCCGAGCGCCTCACCCGCCAGCGTTTCGGCAATACGGTGGGCTTCTATGTCCCCCTCTATCTGTCGAACCTCTGTGCCAACGACTGCTCCTACTGCGGCTTCTCCATGAGCAACCGCCTCAAGCGCAAGACGCTGGATGCAGAGGAAATTGAGCGCGAGTGTCTGGCCATCAAGGCGCGGGGTTTCGACAGCGTGTTGCTGGTGACCGGCGAGCACGAGAGCAAGGTGGGTATGGCCTATTTTCGTGAGCACTTGCCGCAGATCCGCCGCCATTTCAGCGCCTTGGCGATGGAGGTGCAGCCCCTCTCGCAGGCCGATTACGCCGAGCTCAAAACCCTGGGATTGGATGCCGTCATGGTCTATCAGGAGACCTATCACGCCCCCAGTTACGCCCGCCATCATCTGCGTGGCAACAAGCAGGATATTGCGTGGCGGCTCGCCACCCCGGAGCGGCTGGGCCGGGCCGGCATCGACAAGATTGGGCTGGGGGCGCTGATTGGCCTCTCTTCGGATTGGCGTGCCGACAGCTATTTCGTGGCCGAGCACCTGAGCTGGCTCGAGCGCCATCACTGGCAGAGCCGCTACTCGCTCTCGTTCCCGCGCCTGCGCCCCTGCACCGGCGGCCTGCAGCCCGAGGTGGTGATGTCGGACAGGCAGCTGGTGCAGCTTATCTGCGCCTGGCGCCTCTTCTCGCCGACCCTGGAGTTGTCGCTCTCCACCCGGGAATCCCCGGCGTTTCGCAACGGCGCCCTGCGCCTCGGCATCACTCAGATGTCGGCGGAGTCGCGCACTCAGCCGGGCGGCTATGCCGAAGGGGACAAGGAGGAGCTGGAGCAGTTCGCCATCCATGACGCTCGCCCGCTGGGTGAGGTCGCCGATGCCGTCAGGCAGGCGGGGTTGCAGCCGGTGTTCAAGGATTGGGAACCGTTTTTGGGCCGATAGGGGCGGCCACGCCCCCTTTGCCGGTGGCATCCGGGCGTCCAGCCAGACGCTGTGCCTGTGGCGAGCAGGCACGGCTGCGCCGCGCAATCGTAGGGTCGATTAGCCGTCAGGTGTAATCGTCCGTTCCGATGTATGGCGTTGGCGGCAGGAGCCGTTGTGTGGTGGCACGGCTTCGCCGTGCAGGACGCGAGGCCGCTGGCCTCGACGGGGTTTCGCCCGCCCTTCGGGCTGGGGCGAGTGACTTTGGAAAGACCCAAAGTCACCAAAGGTCTTCTCCCCCACAAATCCGACCGCTACGCGGTTTCCCTCGGGTCAGGTACAAGGTCGGACGGAGCGCCGCAGACGGCACATCCCTGTGCCGGCTGCGTCTGCGCCATCATCCCTGATGGCGCTCCTGACCTTGCCCTTCCCCTCGGTGGATTGGAGGGGGAACCAAGACCGAACTCACTCGAACTTGATGGGGAAACGCATCGAGCTTCTGGCAGCTAGGCTGCACTCAAAATGCTGAATGTTCCAATTTCTAGGCGCCTCTACAGAGAGTTGTGCAGAACACAGGAATAGGTTCTTGGACTGTTCCATCAGTTAGGCTAGGAGTCGTCTCGACTGAGCCGCCAAAATTTCGGATGAGTCAAAGTTTTTACTAATTTTAATTAATATGATGTCACCTAAAATACTCATCTTGAGATCACGGGCTCACTATAAATTAATATTCCTGAGATTATAGGCAAGGAGTTTTTCATCATGATTCTTTAATTGTGCTGAACAACATTTTGATGGTTGAACTTATTCGAGGTGTTATTAATTGTTGTTTTTTTGGGGCAGGCAGCATGGTGTCTGCATTAACTAAAAAAGTGGGCGGATAACTATTACCCATAAGTTGGTTTGATTTATGTGAATTTAAGATGAGGTGAAATTCCTTTACCGTAATATTGACTTGAGAGGATGGTGGGTAGCATCTACCCACCTCCCCCAGTTAATTACATTCAAGCAACATTACTTTTTGATATAGTACCATGATAAAGTTGGTATAAAATTACGACCTTTCAACTCTTCACTTGGATTTAACTATAATCTTCGTCTTCGTCTTCGTCTTCGTCTTCGTCTTCGTCTTCGTCTTCGTCTTCGTCTTCGTAGATCTCGCCACTGCCGCCACACTTAAAGCAGGTTTGAGTTGCTTCACCTTCACCGTAGCAAGTATGACACTGAGCAAATGCATTATCTTCTGTCGGGTCGTAGCCAGAACCACCACATGCTTGGCATGTATAGTTACATTCACCTTCCCCACGGCAAACGGGACATTGTATTGATTCGCCCACCTCAATCTCCTAAATAATATAAATTACAGGCTAGTTAGCTGAAACGGACTCTTTCAATCGGTGCTTATTGATAAGTGCGCATTTCGAAAGCCAGTATACCTATGACGAAATGCAATTGTAGGTAGAAAAATTATCCAAAAACGCTACCTGTTATTTTATTTTTGCTCATGTATACTACGAGTTTAATTCAACTATCGAAGCAGACAGAGGCATCATGGGCCTAAAACTTGATTCATTAAGAGCGGAGCAAGAGTCTTGCAATGCCTTGTCAGAGATCACAAATTTTATCGCACAAGAAATTTATAGACTTGCACTGCTCAGGCAATATCCTAATGAATGTCGTTGGATTTGCACCCTGGCGTGGTCTATTACAAGTAGTCTAGAGCACCTATTTGGACAAGGTCTCGATTATGAGTTAGAAGAGCTTAGAGATACTTTGGTAGACTTAATTGCAAGCAAAGCAAATGAATCTGAGTTTGAAGAATATGTTAATAGAGCCTTGTATATTAGCAATATTAATATGCCTAAATCTGAAAACACCATAGATAGTTTAGATGTCAACGACAATTCGAATGCATCATTCAATGTTGAACAACATGAACTTGAAATAAAGACGGCTGCTCTGAATGTAGCCCGCAAATTGTTCTTAAATAATATTGACAATGATGTTGATATGCCACATAAATTCCCGCCAAGAATTTTATGTTATCAATATGATTATTGTGAGGCGCTTGCATATTTTCATGGGTTATATTACCGAACGCAAGTAAAAGGAAATACTATCTCAGTTAATCAAGCACCATATAAGTCATTTCTTCCTTACGAAGATAGAGTGATAGAAAAAGTAGAGTATGTTGAGTCTAAGATTAATGTTCCAGAGACAGCTTTATCTAAAAGAAATTCATTTGATTGTAGTTGTGATGATGCGGTGCAGGCTCTTTTCTCAATGCTTTTTCATCTAGGTGAACAACCAAGAGAGTCAGTTATAAAAACAGATGAGATCTGCTTTCATATCGATCTATCGGAACCTCTAACGGATAAAATTTTAGATCGAACACTAGCTAACTGGAGAGCAATTATATCTTATAGGCAATTTTTAAATTCGGCTTCAAGCATGATACTCGCTGAAAGTGAGGCTGATTTGATTCAGGCGTATAATACCAAAGATTTAAAACGTATGGAGCATACAGAATTCAAACGATTGTACAAAGTAACATTGCCTGAGCTTAATTCACCATCCCAAGCTAAAGCATATCTTTGTGGTCTAATTGTGCTCTATAGACATTTTGTTCGTGTCGATATGTCATCTACTCCTATGATATTTTCGTGGGGTAAAAATGAAGATGGTCTTTCGACATTATTACGTTTTACTGAGATCTCAGCAGAATTGAGCAAGATACATGGTAAAGAAGGTTTTTCCGCAGGTTCAATCGAGAAAGGGTATAAGTTAGTTAAAGCGGTTTTCAATCACTACATTGCGGATTTTCAACGAGGAAGAGTTCAGTTCAATGTTTATCTAAATGAAAAGCAAAGAGAGGCATTGAAAAAGGTTGATCCCGTACGGCTTGAACGACTTCATCCAGAAGATGTAGAGAAAGTTAAAGAAGAAATAGAGCGGCTCAGAAGAAAAGGAAAAGAAGCCTCAGTGAAAGCTAAACTTAATGGAAGCTTCGTTATTACATGGTAAGCCAAAGCAAGCTCATATCTGTTACCATAAAAAGCCATTCTGAAAGCATTTTTCTTTCTATGAAATAAAAATGCTTGGCATCATCTGCACGATAGGCGTTCTTACAGATGTAATAATGATGTATAGATCTAGTTATCACCCAACTCCAGCCCAAAGAGATATAACTTCAAAACCAAAGTCACGCAGCAGGGCGACTGCCTGCCGGGCTATGCCTTGGCCTTGTCGGGATTGCCGCACCCAATAGCCAATGTTGCCGTAACGATGATGGGGGGCCAGCTGATTGATACCGGCGCCACCCAGCAGTTGGCCGGTGGTGGCGCAGAAAATGCCCATGTCAAAGGCGCGTCCCGCCGCGCGATCTTGATCGCAGCTGGAAAACCACTCCAGCGCGCTGTCCCGAGTAAATGAGTGGGAGCACCAGCTCATCCAGGTGCCGACCGTCTTGATTGATTCGTGCGCTGCGCGAACAAACTCATCGGCATCGCCCGGTTCAAAGGGGCGAATCACTATCTTGGCGTTGGCAAGGGGGGCGGTTATTTGCATCTGACTTCCTGCTTGATGGTGTTTATCGGGCCGCGGCTTCCAGTGCTGCTATCTCCCCGCCACCGATCAACAGCAGATTCCGGCTGATTTGCTCTACTGGCCAGTCCCACCAGGCGAGGGCATTGAGGCGGGCAATGGTGTCGTCATCAAAGCGGTAGCGGATCACTTTGGCGGGGTTGCCGCCGACCACGGCGTAGGCGGGTACATCGGCGGTGACCACCGAGCGGGCGGCGATAATGGCGCCGTTGCCGACGTTTACGCCCGGCATGATCAGCGCGTCATAGCCAATCCAGACGTCGTTGCCAATCACCGTACCCCCCTTGTAAGGCAGCGTGCCCGGTGCGGGGGCAGCGCTCTCCCAGCCATTGCCGAAGATAAAGAAGGGGTAGGTGGAGAAGCCGGAGCTCTGGTGGTTGGCGCCGTTCATGATGAACTTGACCCCGCGGGCGATGGCGCAGAACTTGCCGATGATCAGCTTGTCGCCAATGAAGGGGAAGTGATAGAGGACGTTGCGCTCAAAGCCTGCCGAGTCTTCCGGGTCGTCGTAATAGCTGTAGTCGCCCACCTCGATATTGGGCCCCTTGATGGTGTTCTTGATAAAGCACACCTGGGGAAAGCCCTTCATGGGGTGTGGATTGGCGGGATCGGGTCCGTGCAAGGTGCTCTCCTTTCGAATCTGTCAGCACACTACCGTAAAGGAAGTTGATGATGGCATGCCACCTTTTTGTAGTGCAGCACTGGTCGGGTGCGGGTTGGCCAGGCTCTGTCGTCCCGTGTCATCTGGCGTATCGACCCGGGACGGGTTTGTCTCTAGCATGGAGCCGATGCGGGGCAAGGGCTCCGCCACGGGCTTTTGGTGAAGTCCGTCCTACGGACTTTTGGCGGAGAGAAAAGATGAAGCTGCGTTCCTTGTTGATGGTAGGGGCCCTGCTGCTGGGCGGCTGTGCGGTCAATCCCTACGGTGGCACTCAGGCCCCGGTCAGTGAACTGGACCAGCCAGTGAGCCAGCCGGACAAACCGGTTACCAAGCCGGATACGGGGGCGCCCCTGCCCAAGCCGGTGGCCCCGACCGGGCTGGCGCTGGCCATGGCGGATGCCTTCGTGCAGGCCCCCGAGGTGCGGGAGCTGGTGAAGAGCGGCAATCCCGTGCTGCTGCTCACCCCGCCCCGAGACGGTACCAATGACGAGATCGATACCCGCACCATGGTGGCGGCCATGAGCAAGCGGATCCAGTCCAAAAGCGGTTTTCGTTTCGTCGATCCTGGTCAGGTGGCCGCCATCACGGGGCAGCTCGAGTATCAGCAGGGTGGCATGAACCCGGCATCCCTGGTGCGGCTCGGCCGCCAGACAGGGGCCGGTTACATGCTCTATGGGGATCTGGTGTCCGAGGGGAGTCGCTATCGGCTCACCATGAGCCTGATGGAGCTGCGCAGTGGCGAGCTGCTCTGGAACGGCAGCCGCTCCGCCAGCCACTAAGGATGCCGAAGGGCTGACAGGTTTGTCAGCCCTTCACGCTTTGGGCGGGGCCAGCAGGTTGAGGTAATCGAGCAGCGAGAAAGGGTGTGCAAAGCCTGTCAGCTTGGCCAGCCTGTCCAGCTCTGTCTGTCCAACTTGCTGTAACTGTGCCTGCTGAGCTGGCGTGAGCGTCGTGGATCTTGCCTTGATCAGGGCATCGAGCAAGGCGCGGTCTCCGGCGACTGCCTGATGGAACGCCTTGATCGCCAGCGCATCTACCTCTGCGGCGGTGCAGCGTTCCATGCTCTTCTCATGCAGGTAGACAAGCACCGTCACCTGCTGTTCCCTTTCCAGCGACCAGAAGCGATCCTCCTTGGGAGGCAACACGGGTTTGTGGCGGGCCTTGCTTGCCTCGCAACGCGCAAATGCCGGATCCAGATCGTGCAACGACAGGGCCACGGCGCTCTGGCTTGTGGTCAGCAACAGACACAGTGCACCCAAGGCCGGTCTGAGGAGCTTGGGTTTGGCTTTGCGCTCGGTGGTGAGTGGCGACAGCGGCCTCATACCTGCTTTTTCAGAAAGTAGGTGGTATGCCCGGGTGGCATGTCCGGCAGTTCGCCAAAGACCTGATAACCCTGCTTCTGATAGAAGGGCAGGGCCTGGAAGCTGGTGGTTTCCAGATTAAAGTGGGTGATGCCCTTGCTTCGGGCGTACTGCTCCATGGTGGCGAGCAGGCGGGCGCCCCAACCGTCGCGGCGCATGGTGTCCTCGACCCAGAGCCCTTCTATGTGCAGCCAGCCCCATTTTATCTCGCCGAGAATCCCCCCCAGCACCAGGCCCTCTTCATCCTTGATAAAGCTGGCAATTCGCTCACGGGTTAATGGGCCTGTGATGGCTTCATTGAATTGATTCAGGCCGCAGCGTAGGGCGTCGAACTCTGCTGTGTCTGGCGGTTGAGGGGCAGTCAGTTGCATTGTCAAATCTCTGGAAAATAGCAGGCGGCGATATCGACGGGCTGATCCGGGCAGCCGGGCAGATAGAAGTGCCAGCCGGCGTCGGAGAAAGCGCGCAGCTCACTTTCGACAAATTTCAGGGCCAGGCTCAGGGCCTGCAAGGCGTCTATGCCATGGATAAAGGTCTTGTCGCCAAGCCCGGCCAGCTTCACTTTGCAGCGATAGTCGCCACTGGTGGATTTGGGGTCGGGTTGCGGGGCGTCGATGGCAATTTTCAGGGTCACTTGTTCGCCCTCCAGGCTCACGGCATCGAATTTGGCGGTGACTATGGTTCTCTTCATCTGGATATTCCTTCTCCGGTTGACGGCCGTCCTCGCTTGCTGGCGCTGAGCTGGCGTCCCTGGGCGGCTGATGGGGTGACAATAGACTCAAGATGGTCAGCCTAAAGGAACTGCCCCAGCGAAACAATCACTTGCCTGTGTGCAGTGTGAGCGGGATCGGCTTCTCCGGGGATAGTGCTCGGCCCCGCATCACAATCCGCAGGCCCTGCTGGCCGGGGTGAAGGATATTCAGAACGCAGTCTTGTTATTGTTCAAGTCAATTAATTAAGAAGACGGCATAATTGTTTTTCACAAAACCATTATCTATATTTTTGATATTACCAGATGGATTGTTGGTCATGTTTATATGATCGGCTGATTAATGTATCGTTTGCCGTGATGTTATGATTCTGAAATCAAGCGGTTGTATTCTGGTCGAAATGACACATTCTGTTTTCATTTCAAACAAAGTTATTCAAACAGTCATGAATTATTAACCTTGACCTTGATTGCGTTTTCAACGATGGTAGCGTGGCATATCCGTTTCATATTGGCTGTCCTGTTGACCGCTGACGGGTTTGTGTTTTCTAAAAAATGAGTACGATGTGCGCAGACATATCACCTGCCTATTACACGGGCCAATAAAATAATGTGACAGATAAATAAGGTGTATATCGCAATGAGTATAGCTATTGCTGAAAAGAATAATTCAGTCTCAAAGTTGAAATGGGAGAGAAGTGATTCGGTATGGACCATGGGCTTGTATGCCACAGCCGTCGGTGCCGGAACCCTTTTTCTCCCCATTACAGTCGGCAGTAATGCTCCGATCATACTGCTGTTTATTTTATTGGCAGCATTTCCGCTCTCTTATTATTCCCACCGAGCCTTGAGTCGCTTCGTGTTATCCAGTTCCCATCGGGAAGGGGATATTACTCATGTGGTGGAGGAACATTTTGGCCCCAGGGCAGGCAAGCTGCTGATGCTGGTCTATCTGATGGCCTTCTACCCCATCATTCTGGTCTACAGCATCTCCATCACCAATGCCATCGAGAGCTTCATGGTGCATCAGATGGGCGGCGCAATGGTCAGCCGTGGCTGGCTGGTGCTGGCGGTGATGCTGGGGTTGCACCTGATCTTGCTGACCGGCAAACAGGTGGTGGTCTCTGCCATCAGTGTGCTGGCGCTGCCGATGATCGCCTTCCTGCTGGGTATCTCTTTCTACCTGTTGCCCCAGTGGAGCCTCTCCTATTTCACCGAGAGTCAGGCCGTGGATTGGCGTGATCCCGCCGTCTGGAAATCCCTCTGGCTGATAGTGCCAGTGATGGTGTTTTCATTCAGCCATGCGCCCATTATCTCCTCCTTTACCGCCGCCCAGAAAAAGCGCTGCCATGTGAGCGCCCATATGCGCAGCCAGCGCATCATCAAGTGGAGCAGCCTGCTGATCTGCGGCAGCGTGCTGTTTTTTGTCATCAGTTGTGTGATGAGTCTGAGCCAGGCGGAAATGGCGCTGGCTCGCACCGACAATATTTCCGTGCTGTCGGCGTTGGCGAACAAATTTTCCAATCCGCTTATCGCCTATGTGGGTCCGCTCATTGCCATTCTGGCCATGTCCAAATCCTTCCTCGGCACTTCCATGGGAGTGAACGAGGGGACTGTGAGCATGGTGAGCGGCGCTTGCCGGGGACTGGGGCTCTCCCTCGGGGAGGTCACCATAGCCAGGGTCTCATCCGTCATCCTGTTCGTGGTGACCGGCGTCATCACCTATCTGAACCCCAATGTGCTGAATATCATAGAGAAGGTGAGCGGCCCCCTGATAGCGGTGATCCTGTTCCTGCTGCCCGCCTACGCCATCTATCGTCTGCCGGCGCTCAAGGGCTATCGCGGCGCGAGCACACTGTTCGTGATGGTGGTGGGTCTGCTCGCCATCTCTGCGCTGATCTATGACCTGATCTGACGGCCTGCATGCCGCGTGAAACAAAAGGGGCGACCACCTGGTCGCCCCTTTTTCGTCTGCGTGACGGGTCAACCCAGCAGGGTCGAGACGCTCTGCCCCGCCATCAGCAGGCCTATGGCCAGGGCGCTGAACCAGACCAGGGTGGCGCTGACCAGCAGGTAACCGCTGGCGACGAACAGGCCGTCTCGCTGCAGCATGCCGATGGCCAGCAGCAGAATGGCCCAGGCGGGCATGGCGTTGGTGAAGGGAATTGCCCCCAGCGGCAGCATCAGCAACAGGGCGGCCAGCATGAGCAAGAGACCGTTGCAGCGGTTGATTGCACTGCTGCCGGTCAGCAGCAAGAAGCGTGGACGAATGAAGCGATCGATGCGGGCCAGCAAGTCAGCGCCCTTGTGCAGGGTCGGCTTTAGCTGATCGGCGGCGAAGCGGCGTTCCATCAGGATGGCGGGCAGCCAGGGCACACGGTTGAGGGTGATGCCGATACCGATAAACAGGATCAGCAGGCCAAACGGGGTGCTGACGCCAGGGATGGAAACCGGCAGCAGGAAGGGCACAGTGAGCAGTACGCAAAACAGCAACATGCCCTGTTCACCCACCAGGGCCAGCATCTGACGCAGGCTGATATGGCTCTCCTCTATGGCGTGGGCGGTTGCCCGCAATGTGTCGGAGAGCTTGTGTTGTGGGTCCTTGAGTTGCGCGGCAACCATTCCCGAGTTTCCTTCTGATGAGTGGAATCGGGCCCCATGACCCGGTTGCGCGCCAGCATACGTGGCAGAGGTTAATCACCGATGAATAACGGCGGCAGCGATGAGTGGCGTGGTGGCGGGATATGGTCGCGGCAGCTGAGTGTGATCCTCCCTGCGAAAATGGGTTGATACAGGCCTGGTTTAGGATGGGGGTCAGGGGGCTCTGATATGCTTGGTGGGCACTGGTGCACAAGCAGAGGAACTGTGATGAAACGAGCGGGGATCATGATGGTGGGGCTCTTGCTGCCGCTGGGGCAGGCATGGAGCGCCGACGGCGAGGCAGGACTTGGCTGGCAGGTGACGCCGTTTTTCGGCTACAGCTCGTCCATCGACTTCGAGGCGAACGATGACCCCCAACCCGTGCCTGTCTCCACCAAGCTGGAGTCATTGCAGGGGGATAGTTCCGGCAGCTGGGGCCTGTTCATCAGCAAGGAGGTGGATGACCCCGGCATGATAGAGCTGCTCTACAGCCACCAATCCACCCGCCTCTCCCCGGATCAGTCGGAGCGGCTGACGGTGGATACCCTGCACTTCGCCGGGGCCCTCACCCTGTCGGACAACCTGATGGCTCCCTACATCGGCGCCGGCATAGGGGCGACGCGCTTCGCCGCCTACGACAGCGAGGTGGCTCCCTCCATGTCGCTGGCGCTCGGGGTGCAGCCACGCCTGACCGAGTATCTGGCGCTGCGGGCCGAGGTGCGCGGCTACGGCACCCTGGTCAACGACAACAGCCAGTTTCTCTGCAACCCGGACGACTGCGTGTTCAAGGTGCGCGGCGAGCTGGTGACCCAGTGGCAGGCCAATATCGGCCTGACCCTGAGGTTTTGATGCCTGCCAGCGCTGTGGAGTGCAGTGTCAGACAATACCGCGGGTGATCCGGCTAAGGGGCTCGTTGACGTCGAACAGCTTGTACTGTACCGCGCTGGCGCCCATGGCGAGCACCCGCTGCTCGTGCATCTTGGCGTAGTTCAGGGCGCTTGCCTCATCCTCGAACAGATAGATGCCACCCGCCTCGCCGGTGCGCGGGTTCTCGGTCCAGATCTTGGAGATAAAGCCAGGCTCCCGGGTGATGGATTCGGCCAGCGACATGGCGGCGTCAGTCAGTGCCGCCCCCATCTGCTCGGCGGGAAAGTTGAAATGGATTTGCAGCAAACTGGACATGATGAACCTCTGGTGCGGATTGAGTGACGGAGTCCGCATCATAGGAAGCCGGCATCTTGGCTGCAAGAAGGCACTTTTTCGTGGCATAGTTACCGCAAAGTAACCACTCACGAGCCATCACGTGTCCTCACTTCCTTGCCCTGCCTATCGGGTGCTGCGGCTGCTCGCCGGTAAATGGAAACCGGCCATCCTGTTTCATCTGCGCGAGCAGACCCTGCGCTTTGGTGACTTGCGACGCTGTTTGCCAGAGGTGAGCCAGAAAGTGCTCACCGCACAGCTCAAGGAGCTGGAGGCCGATGGCGTCATCGCTCGCACTCTCCATCCCCAGGTGCCTCCCAGAGTGGAATATGCCCTGAGCCCGCTTGGTATTGCTCTGCTCCCGCTGTTGCAGCAGATGCACGACTTGGCGTTGAGCCACGCCGAGCTGCTGGCGCAGAGTGGGGATGGCCCGGGCTCACCGGCTATCGAACCGGGCTAGCCTGCTGCCGACCAGGCCATTACCCATTCGGCGCAGTGGGTGTGGGGATCCTGCTGTTCGGCCTCTATATGGAAGCCCTGAGCGAGATAGAAGTCGCAGCTGGCACGATTTTGCTGGTACACCTGCAGGCGCAGCGCTGGCCGTTGCTGTTTGGCGTGGGCCAGCAGAGCTTTGCCATAGCCCCGTCCCTGCTGCGCCGTGGTAACGAAGATGGCGGCCAGGGTCTCTTCATACAGGGAATAAAAACCCAGCGCAGTGCCATCTTGCCAGAGCACATAAGAGTCGGCGGCGGGCAGGTAGTGCTCCCGCATCGGCGCCAGGTTGGCGTGCCAGTAGGCCGGGTCGATGAAGTGGTGCGCCTGCAGAGAGGCCTCCAGCCAGATGGTGAGGACGTCCTCCATGTCGGACGGAGTGAAGGGGTGGATCTGCATGGGTGTCTCGTCTGGATTCGTTACAAAAGGAGCATGGTAACAGCGCCAGTCTCGCCGTCACCTTGTGGGTGGCCAAAGTGCCGCCCTCATAACAAAAAGGCGACCCGCGGGTCGCCTTTTGCCGCTTAACCGGCGTAGGGGAGGGAAGAGTGGTGCAACACTATGCGGACTTTGCCGTCATCCCCCTTCTTGAAGCCCCAGGTCTTGTCGACCGTGGTCTCCTTGTTGTCCCTGTCTGTCAGGTGAACCTTGCCCATGGTCAGGGCCATGTCGCCGTTGATATAGATGGCAGCGTTGTCGTAGTTGTAACTTTTCCAGTTCTTGAGGGCGAAGCCAGTGTCCGCGGGATAGGCCTTGTTGTTGCCGACGAAGTAGGCCAGCGCCCCTTCCTGATTGATGCGGAAGGTCTGTTCGCCTCCGGCCAGGGTGGGCTTGAACAGGACAGGGCCATTGTTGTAGCCGTAGGCGCTGTCGAGCACTGTCGTGGCCGTCGTTTTGGCCTTCTCTATGCCGCCGGAGCGGTAGTCGTCGCTGATCTGGATCAGGGCCTTGCCCCAGGCATCCTGCGCGGCTTTGATCTCGGCTTCAGTGATGTTGTTGTTGGCGATCTCGGCGGCACTGAGGGAGCCGCTGGCGGCGAGCAGAACGAGGACAAGGCCGTATTGCTTGGTAAACGACTTCTTGGTGAGCAACTTCATGCGGTCATGACTCCAGGTTGGGTTTCGCGTTAAGGAGACCGGAGTTTATCTGTCGGCGATGAATAAAAATTGAACCACCCGTTCAGTCGCGAGTAGGGAGGGATCGGCATAGCTCCCGCCTCCTCTCCTCTCAGCCTCACATTTCCCCCCTCAACGGGCGCGCAGCAAGCTGCGGCTGGCCGGGGTTGCCGCCAGCAGCCGGTAGGCGAGCAGGGAGAGGGTGATCAAGGCCGGTACCTTCAGCAGTTCCCACCAGAGCAACTTCCCCTGCGGGCCAAAGATCATCAGCCACACCACCAGCATCATGTGCAGGCAGTAGAGACCCAGCACCCTTGGTGCCTGGCGTTCCAGCCAGCTGCCCCTGCCCCAGCCAGGGTTGGCCAGCAGCAGGCCGAACAGGCCCAGGCCCCAGGGGAGCGAGCCGAGCAGGAAGTCGTGACGACTGAGGGGCACATCGGCGAAGTACAGCAAGCCCCAGGCTTCCAGTGCATAGATCCCCATTCCCACGCCCAACAGCAGGGCGCTGCGCCGGGTGTCCGGCCGCCAGTGACGGGCCCGCAGCTCGGCGCCCAGCGCCACGAAAATCGAGGAGAAGAAGGGACCGTTGCGGGTCAACAGTGCCCACTCGCCCCCCAGCAGCGGCTGGCCATAGGAGCCGCCGAGCAGGGCCAGCAGGTAGAGCAGGACACCGAGCACCAGCGCCAGCCGGGGCAGCCCAATCCTGTGACACAGTGCCTGCAGCAAGACGGCCAGCATCAGGGCGGGCAGGAACCAGAGGTGGATCATGCCACCCACCCACCAGGCATTGAGGGGATCCCCCAGCTGCATCTGCCACTGACTCGCCATGGCCGGCAGGTAGCCTTGCTCAATCGCCGCCAGCGGGTTGAAGGGCATCAGCAGATAAATGAGGCTCCACACCAGCCAGAGTCCCAGCAGGGGGCGGCAGTAACGCAGTGCCGCCGTCATGGGGTTGCCTGCGACGAGAGCTGGTTGCAGGAAGTAGCCGGCGCAGAGGAAGAAGAGCGGGACCGCGAAGCGGCACAGCTGGTTGATGACGCCCCCCAGCCAGAGGTAGAGGGCGTCATTCCACAGTGTGGGGTCGAACGGATTGCTGAAGGGGGAGAGGTGAATGGTCATCACGGCCATGATGGCCACTACTCGCCCGCACTCTATGCTGGAGATGCGCATTATGCCTGCTGCCGTCTGGAGTCGAGGCCGCACCCTAACAGTCGCGAGCGGCCCCCATCCAGTCACGGCGCCGACAAGTGTGACCCCCATCGGCAGCCGGTTACCCTTTGTTACTTCGGCGGCGAGCGGGGTTACCGCCCGTGAGAGCCTGATCCCGCTTTGGTGTCGGTAAATGGGCTAGAGCAGAGCGACCAGCACAGTGGCGACGGCGCCGGTCAGCAGCAGGGCTATGCCTCTGCCGGCCGGGCCGTGCAGCTTGTTCCACATCAGCAAACTGGTGAGAGCCAGCAGCAACATGGCCAGCGCCGCCAGATCGCCAAACAGCTGCCAGGAGAGGCCGGTACCCATGCCGCGATGCAGCCGGTTCAGGCTGGCGGCGAAGTTGGCCTGCTGCAATTCGGTGCGAACCAGCAGGGTCCCCTCCACATAGCTGGCCGCCACGCTCTGGCTGAGGGTGACGCCGCGCATCTCCCAGCGGGCCGGCAGTGTGAGAGGGCCAGCCGGGGTGGGCAGGGTCTGGGCCGGGGTGATCATGGCGCGTCCCTCCTCAAAGCCCTCCGGATAGCGCTGTTGCAGCAGGGTTTTCAGCTCGTCCGGGCTGGCCAGCGGCGCGCTCAGCCCTATCTCCTCGCTCGACTTGTCGGTATGGGGGCCGGGAATGGGGAGCACGGCCCTGTGTTGCAGCCACAGGCCGGTCAGGCCGTAGAGCAGCATCAGAGTGAGGGTGGCAAAGCCGGCCCAGGCATGGATGCGGCGCACCCATTTGTTGTTGTGAAGGGGGAGTTTTTTGCGTTTCATATTTTGCGCTTCATAAAAATCTGGCCAGCAATCGCTGGCCAGGGGTCATCTGTGATGAAAGGAAGATCAGAAACGGTAGGCTGCGCTCAGATTCAGCTGGCGGGGCGTGCCCGGCAGGATCTGGGAGGCACTGGTGGCGCTGACGAAGTAGTCGTGGTCGGTCAGGTTCTCGGCGCTCAGCTGGGCTTCCCATTGCTGCCAGCGGTAGCCTGCGCGGGCATCGAAGCGGGCATAGCCGGGCAAGGTGGTGGTGTTGGCGTTGTCGGCGAAGCGATCACCTACCGCAGTCACGCCGGTTTCGCCGAACCAACCCTGCTGGCCGCTCTCATAGCCGGCAAACAGCTGGCCGTTCTGGCGGGAGACGTTCATCGGCCGCTTGCCCTGCAGATCCGCATCTGCCTTCACCTGCTCGGCGTCCTGAATGGCGATGCCGCCGCGCAGGTAGAGCTCGTCGGTCAGCTGGGCGCGGGCACTCAGCTCTATGCCATCTGTGCGCTGCAGACCGGTGAGGGTCACCTTGGTGGGATCCAGCGGGTCCTTGCTGCGCTTGTTGTACATCTCCAGCCGGTAGAGAGAGAGGGTGGTCGCCAGGCGGCCATCCAGCCAGTCGCTCTTCACGCCCCCCTCGTACAGCCGGGTGTTCTGGGGATCCAGACTGTTGTTCTTGTCCCCCGGTGTGATGCCGATAAGCTCCCCGCCAACCGGCGTGAAGGTCTTGCTGTAGGAGGTGTAGAAGGCGTGATCCTCGAGGGGATTCCACACCAGCCCCAGCCGCGGGCTCAGGCTGGTGACCGAGAGGGTCTCTTCCTTGTTGAGGTCGTTGCGGCGGCTGGTGACGGTGAAGTCGTCGCGGCGCAAGCCGCCTACCAGATGCCAGTCACCCAGGCTGAGTTGATCCTGCAGATAGAGACCGTAACCACGCACCTTGTGGTTGGCGTCGCTGGATAACTTCATGGCGCCATCATAGGTGGGCAGTGAGCCGGGGTCGTAAAGATTGCCGGCCGGGATGGGGCTGGCGTTCTGGTAGAGCTTGGGGGTGCGCTCCTGCCAGTTCTGCTCGAACCCGATCAGCAGGCGATGCTCGACGGGGCCTGTCTGCAGCTGGCCTTCGGCCTCTGTGTTGCTGATCAGGCTGTTGGCCTTGAGATCCTGCTGCCAGCGGGCACGGGTGACCTGATCCCCTTTGACGCTGGTGACATAGGTGTTGTCGAACTGGCTGTCGAGGGTGCTGTAGCCCAGCTGCTGGCGCAGTTGCCACTGATCATTGATGTCCCAGGAGAGGCGGGAGCGAGTGGATTGCGCCACGTCGTCGATAAAGTCGCGGCGGGTGTCGCTGTAGACATATTCCTTCGGCACGTCGGCCGGACGGCCATTGACGCCGGGAATGCCGCGATCCGGGGTGCGGTCGTGGGCATTGCGCTCGTACTGTACCAGCCAGTTCAGCTTGTCGCTGATCTCCCAGTTGACGGAGGGGGCCAGCAGGGTGCGCTTGCTGGTCACGTTGTTGCGAAAACTGTCCTTGTCTTCCTGTGCCAGGTTGAGGCGCAGCTGCACCCGTTCACCCGCCTCGGCATTGAGGTCGGCGGCCACGCGCCTGGTATCGAAACTGCCCACCAGGGCGGTTACGCTGGACTCCTGGCCCTTCTGCGGTTTCTTGCTGACCCGGTTGATGATGCCACCCGTGCTGCCACGGCCGTACAGCACCGCCGCCGGGCCCTTGAGCACCTCGACCCTCTCTATGTTGCCGAGATCCCGGGTGTACTGCATGTCATCGCGAAAGCCGTCCAGATAGAAGTCATTGCTGGCACTGAAGCCACGGATATTGACGCTATCGAAGCGGGTGTCACCGCTGGCGTTGACCCCGGGAATGCCGGTCAGGGCTTCGCTCAGGGTGGGTTGGCCGAAGGCGGTCAGTTCGCTGGCCTTGACGCTGTCGATGGCCTGGGGAACAAGCTTGGCCGGGGTGTTGGTGCGGGTCGCGGTGGCGACCTCTTCATGCTGGCTGCGTTTGCCGACGACCGTCATGGTCTCGTCTTCGGCGCGGGCGCCGGCACTCAGGGCCAGCAGAGCCACGCCCAGCAGGGCGCGTGGATGATTCGGTGTGTACATGTTGCGTGTTGACTCTTGAGGAAGCGACCTGATGGTCTGAACTTATTGATTTATTTATAATTATTGGTTTCTCTCATCTGAGAGGATGCTAATGATATTGATTTTCATTAGCTCTGCAACATAAAGATGTGATGCAAATATGCAGGGGGATCGGATGGAGCGCACATGATGTCAGGCCCGTGTGGCTGGACGAGTGACTGGGGGTTGAGGGTATGGGCAGAAAAGTCCGGTGCTATGGCGCCAGTTGCTTGCCCAGCACCAGTCGCGGAGCCGGATCCGTCTGCAATGGTATCTCTTGCAGCGGCGTGCCCTGCAAGTGGCGGTGGATGATGCTGGCCGTCATTCGTCCCAGGGTGTCATAGCTGCTGATGGTGCTGACGGTACAGTCGTGTTGGACAAACTGCTCGGCGCTGCAGATGGTGGGGATGCCCGCCTCGTTGAGGGCGGCCAGCAGTTCGGGGGCGATGGAGAGCAGATAGCTGTCGGCGGCAAGGAAGACGATGCTCTGTTTCGCATCTTGCTGCAGGCGCTTGAGTTCGTTTGTGAGCCGTCGTTTGTCCGGTGCTATGCGCCAGGTCGTGAGGTCCCACTGGTAGCGCTTGGCTTCACGCAGCAGCAGTTCAGCGGTCAGCAAGGTGTTCTGCTCGCGGGGGTTGAAGGGCAGCAGCAGCCCCTTGCTGTTGGGCAGATGCTTGCGGGCGTTGGCGAGCTGGAGTGCCATGGGCACCAGGTTGCTGGAGCCGGCCACCATGGGGTTGTCGCTTCGCTCTTCTGACAGGATCCCGGCCCCGACAGGGTCAGACACTATATTGAAAATCAGCGGCTTGCGCTCACCGATCAGACTCTTGACCATGGTGGTGGCCGTGGTCCCGAAGCTGTAGATATAGTCGTATTGGGCGAGGGAGGGCAGCAGTTGCTGGCGCAGCAGTGTCGCCAGGGCAGAGCGATCCTGATTGGCGTTGAAGGTGATGAAGGTGGGGTTGTATCCCAGCCGGATCAGTTCGGCACGAAAGCCCCGCTCGGCATCGGTTTCACCGCGCCACAGCACCATGGCGATGGTCAGCGCCTGAACGGGAAAGGTGAACAACAGGCAGCAGCAGACAAGCAGGCGTAACAGCATGGTGATCTCCTCTTCATGGTTCTGTTGAGCCTAGGTCATGGCTGGATGCCGGGTTGACAGGGGGCCACAAAAAAACGCGCCGGCATAAGCCAGCGCGTTGTTTTTCTTGCTGAAAACCCGACTTAGAAGTCGTAACGGGCCGCCAGCTGGAAGTCATCCTTGTTGGCTGTTGCTTTACCGGCAACGCTGTCCAGGTTATTGATGCGGTACTCGCCGATGACGCGCAGGTTCTTGTTGAACTTGTACTGTGCGCCCAGGGTGTAGTAATCCAGATTGTCTTTCTTGGTACCCGCCTTGTCCTGTTCCTGCTTGTTCCACAGTGCCATCAGGCCGAAACCGTTCTCGAAGTTGTAACCGAGCGCGGCTTCCCAACCCGTGTGGTCGGTGCCGGTGGCCAGGAAGTCGGTGCCGTCGGCATAGCTCAGGGCAGCATAGACGGCCTTGTTGTCGTATTTGGCGGAGATGAGCCACAGCTTGGCATCTTCTTCACCGTTCTTGTCACGGATCCCCACGTTGTAGGCGGTACCCAGTGCCAGATTGAACGGGAAGGTGTAGGCCACGGCGGCACCGTAGGCGGCATCGCTGTCCTTGCTGGTGGTCTCTTCGGTATCACCGCCATCGAACTTGTAGCTGGTGTCTATCTGAAAGCCGTTGAACAGGCCGGAGTACTTCAGCACTGAACCGGCACGGTTGGTGGCGAAGGTGTCGGTCTTGGCGCCGAGGGCTTCGTTGCCATAGCCATCGGAGAGGGAGACGTCAGTCCAGTCGGCCAGGAAGCCGGGGGCTCCCTTCTGGCGACCGAAGGTGATGTTGCCCCAGTCAGCGCCCACACCGGCGAACGCCAGGCGGGTACGCAGGTTGTCAGAGTTGTCGCTGATGGTTTTCTCGCTGTCATTGATGTACATCTGCACTTCGTACTGGGCCAGCGCCTTCAGTTGGCTGTTGATCTGGCTATCCACCTTGGCGCCGAAGCGGACAAACTGGTTTGCACCCTGCTTGGCACTGTAGTCATGAGTGCCATTCGGGTTTGCGGTGTCGACCCCTTCCTTCTTGTCACCGAAGAAATGGCCAGCGTAGATACGTCCATACAAATCCACCATCGTGGTGTCGTTTTTGTACACTTCAACGGCCTGAGCCTGGAAGGCCGCGGTGAGAGCCAGTGCCACTACAGTCAGCTTTTTCATCTTGATCCCTTGTTGCAAGCTTTTGTTTTAAAAGACGGGGCCATGCTAGGCAGGGGGAATGACGGCGGGGTGACAATCCCGTTAAGTGTCGATGGCGGTTTGATGTCAGTTTGGTGACGGTCCGGGATTTGTGTGACCATCCGCCACTTTTGCGCGCAAAGGTTTGCCCTTGTGATAGAATGCCGCCCGTTTTCGAGCTCCAAAGGTTGGATATGCGATGAGACGTGAACTGGCAATCGAGTTTTCCCGAGTGACGGAAGCGGCTGCACTGGCTGGCTACAAGTGGCTCGGACGTGGTGACAAGAATATCGCCGATGGGGCGGCCGTAGCGGCCATGCGCCATATCCTCAATCAGATCCAGATCGATGGTGAGATTGTGATCGGTGAAGGTGAAATCGACGAAGCCCCCATGCTCTACATAGGCGAGAAGGTGGGGACCGGGCTGGGTGATGCCGTGGATATCGCGGTCGATCCTATCGAGGGTACCCGCATGACCGCCATGGGCCAGGCCAACGCCTTGGCCGTGCTGGCGGTCGGCGACAAGGGTTCCTTCCTCAAGGCGCCCGACATGTACATGGAAAAACTGATCGTGGGTCCCAAGGCCAAGGGGGCCATCGACCTGGATCAGGCCCTCGAGCTGAACCTCAAGGCCGTGGCCAAGGCGCTGGGCAAGCCGCTCTCCCGCCTGACTGTGATCACCCTGGCCAAGCCGCGTCACGACAAGGCGATCAAGGAGATGCAGGGGTTGGGCGTGCGGGTGTTTGCCATCCCTGATGGCGACGTGGCAGCGTCCATCCTGACCTGTCTGCCGGACAGCGAAGTCGACATGCTGTATGGCATCGGCGGCGCGCCGGAAGGGGTGATCTCGGCGGCGGTGATCCGTGCGCTGGATGGTGACATGCAGGCTCGCCTGATGCCCCGTCATCAGGTCAAGGGCGACAGCCCGGAAGTGCGTGCGCTGGGCGAGCAGGAAATTGCTCGCTGCGTGGAGCTCGGCATCGATGTGACCAAGGTGCTCAAGCTGGAAGATCTGGCCAAGAATGACAACGTCATCTTCTCGGCGACCGGCATCACCAAGGGTGATCTGCTGGACGGCATCACCAGCGATGGTGTCATGGCGACCACAGAGACTCTGTTGATCCGTGGCAAGTCGCGGACGATTCGCCGCATCAAGTCGATCCACTTCCTGGAGCGCAAAGACAGCGTGGTGCGCGACATCATTCTGTGATGCGCTGACGCTGCTGTTGAAAAAGCCCGACGGCTGTTGCCGTCGGGCTTTTTGTTGTCTGGGAGGTCGCTATTTCAGGGGGCGCCGGGATAAGGCTAAGGGGAATCACGGCTCTTTGATAGACTGGTTCGCCACGCACAGGAAAGCGTTACATGGAATGTCGTCAAGGTTGTGGTGCCTGCTGCATTGCCCCCAGTATCAGCAGTGCCATCCCGGGTATGCCCGCCGGCAAGCCGGCCGGTGTACCCTGCGTACAGCTCGACATGCAGCTGGGTTGCAAGATCTTCGACCAGCCTGATCGGCCGGCGGTCTGCGGGGGTTTTCGACCCATGCAGGATGTGTGCGGCTTTCATCGGGAAGAGGCCATCTGGCTCATCGGTGAGCTGGAGCGACAGACGGCATAAACCGGCCGCGGCGTAGAATCAGAGCAGATCAGAAAAAAGAGAGGCCGCAATCGCGGCCTCTCTTTTTTGGTGATACCCGTCAGCGGCAGCAGGGTCAGACGTCGGCCAGCGCCAGGGCCTGACGATAATACTCGTTGGCCTTGTTGGTGAGCCGGCGCTTGTCCATTACCTGGCCAAGGGCGTGGTAGATGGCGGCGCTCGGTGTCTTCGCCACTTCCTGCTCCAGCAGGCGCTGGGCTTGGTCCAGCTGACCCGCCAGCAGATAGATCTGGGCCAGGGCCGCCTCGACACCCGGTTGATCCTGTATCTTCTGCAACAGGGTCAGCACCGGCTGGTAGCTCTCCAGCTTGAGTTTGGGCAGGCGAGCCAGCAACTGGGGGGAGACCTGCTTGCGCAGCGCGTCCAGCCAGAGTTCGGCGGCTTCGCTGTCGGCGCCGAGCTCACGCAGGCGATCGCCGTAGGCGGCCAGCAGATCCGGATCCTGGCGCAGCTTGCGGGGCAGATCCTGCCAGACAGGGCGCAGGGTTTCGAGGGCGTCACTGGCAGCCTTGAGCCGACCGGTCCAGGCCCGATGCAGCAAATCTTCTTCCTGTTTGGGGGTCAGCTTGCCCACCTTGTGCAGCACTGGGATCAGGTCAATGAGGGCCGCCCAGTCCTCGCGCGCCAGATGTACCTGACGCAGCTGATCCAGCACCATGGGGTGGCGCGGGTTGAGGGCATAGACGGATTCCAGCATGGCCAGCGCGGTGTCGTACTGGCCCTGCTCAATTTGCAGCTGGGTCTGGGTCAGGGTCAGTGCCAGCTCGGCCTTGGGGTTCTCCTCCTGCGCCTTTTGCAGGTATTGATCCCGGCGTACGTCGTCGCCACGGGCCTGGGCGGCCTTGGCGGCACTCAGATAGTTGAGCAGCGGGGTATCGCTGTTGCTGGCGCCCTTGAGCATCAGCTTCTCGGCCTGGCTGTAGTGACCTTCGGCCATGGCCAGTGTCGCTGCCACCGTCTGCTGGTTGGCCTTGCGGCGCCGGCGCGAACCGTACCAGCCCAGTGTCTTGCGGCGCAGACCGAATACCCGGCCCAGCAGCCATTCGATGACAAGCAGGGCGCCGTAGAAGAGCACGGCCAGGATCACGGCACTGGTGACAGAGGACTCTACCGTATAGTTACCAAGGGCGATCAGCACATACCCCTTGTTGCCGGATGTTTCAGGGCCAAACATCAGCCCGGCTATCATCACGGCCACCAGAACAATCAGACGAATCATGGTGCCCTCCTCAGTTGCTGGCCAGAATGCGTTGCAGGCGCTCGGTCAGCACCTCTTCCAGCATGGCTTGGGTCTTGAAGCGATCCGGATAGGTGAACTGGATCTGCTCGCTCTTGAGCTTGTCCAGCTCTGACTGCATGTAGTGAGTGGCGCTGTTGTCGGTATCGAAATACTGGGTCAGCCAGCGCTGGGCCTTGTCCAGGCTGTCGTCATACAGTGCCTGCTGCTCTCGGTAGACGGCGAGCTGGGCTTGCAGCAGCTTGGTCTTGAGGTTTTCGCGCAGGAAGATCTCCTGCTGCGGGGAGAGCAGGGCTTCCACTGCGCCATCGCGGCGACGTATGGTGATGAAGTTCTCGGTGAACTTGACCCAGTTCTTCTTCAGGTTGCTTTCCCACTCGTCCGGATTGGTGCTGACGGCTTGATCCGGCTCGGTCTTGGCTTCCGGCATGCTGACGGTGGAGAGGGGCAGCAGCTCTATCTGGTCAGAGAGGGCGGCCAGTTTCAGAGTCAATCCTTCACGGTCGATGCGCGGCATCCCCTTGAGCTGGGCTATGTCTTCCGCCAGCGCCTTGCGAATGGGCATCAGGCTGGGATCGTTGAGCGCCTTGATCCGCTCGTCGGCATTGCCAAGCAAGGTAATGGCGGAGATGAGGTCATGTTCCAGCCACAACTTGCGGCCCGCCATGCGTACCAGGTATTCGGATTCGGCCAGCATCCAGTCGTTGGGACGCTTGTCGTTGAGATCCAGCACCCGATTCTGCAGACCCTTGAGCTCTTCTTGCAGTTGCTGCTGGGTTTTGCCCAGCGCACTCAGTTGCTCGCTATCCTTGCTGTTGCTCTGATCCAGCTTGTTCATGGCCTCGGCCAGTTGCTGTTTGAGCTGATCCAGTTCCCCCTGCTGAGCCACGGCGCTCTGGTGGCCATGCAGGTAGAGACCGCCAGTCAGGCCGAGGGCCAGCAGTATGGCAACGCCACCCAGCAGAACGCCGGAGCGGCTCTTGCCGCCATTGACCACGGCGGTCGGCTGGGGCTTGACCTGGGATTCTTGTTGTTCAGTCATTCCATCTTCCTCAGTTCCAGAGCGGCCGTCAGGGCCTGGTTGGATGCACCCTGGGCAATCGTGATATGGGTAAAGCCCGCCATCTTGGCCATGTCGGCCACGCGGGGGCTGGGCACCACCAACAGGCGGTCATAAAGCCAGGGCTGCTGCTGGCCTGGCACCAGCTCCAGCAGCCGTTGCAACAGTTCACCACTGGTAATGAGCAGGCTGTCGAGCCCGGCTGCCTGCCAATGGCGAGTCAATGTGTCCCCGTCGAGTTCGGGGTAGTGGCGCTCATAGGCCGCACAATAGTGCACCAGAGCACCGCGTGAGGCCAGCGTCCGGGCGATAAGATCCCGGCCCCCGTTGCCTCTGAGTATCAATACCCGCTTGCCGCTCACCTGTTGCAGGGCGGGCAGGGCCAGCAGCCCTTCGCTACGGGGATCGTCAGGGCAGCTCGCCTCTATACCGACTTCGGCGAAGGCATCCGCGCTGGCCTGGCCGACCGCAAAGTAGTCAATACTTGGCCAGGTCTGACCAGTTTGCAACAGAAAATGATGAGTGAAATGAACTGCATGCACGCTGACTGCGATGACGATGTCAGCCTGGGGCAGCAGTTCGGGCAGGCGGGGGAGTTCGCTGCCCGCTGCCGTTTCAAGCAGTGGACAGCAGAGCGGTGCGTGGCCGTGCTGGCGCAGCAGTTGCACCAGCTCGGCGGCCTGAGCGGCCGGGCGCACCACCAGGGGTATCATGCCCGGTAGACCTCGGCCAGGATAACGTCGGCACCGGCCGCCAGCAGACGCTGGGCCAGGGTGTGGCCGAGGGCCTCACCGTCAGCCAGCGGACCGCGGATCTCGTCGTGGATCACCTGACTGCCATCCGGGCTGCCCACCAGACCGCGCAACCAGACCTCATCCCCCTGCACCAGGGCGTAGGCACCGATAGGCACCTGGCAGCCCCCTTGCAGGGCGCGGTTCATGGCTCGCTCGGTCAGCACCCGGATTCGGGTCTCGGCGTGCTCCAGCGGTGCCAGCAGGGTGTGCAACTCGTGATCGTCGAGGCGGCATTCGATGCCGACCGCTCCCTGACCGTTGGCAGGCAGGCTCTGCTCCGGCTCGATGAAGGCGGTGATGCGATGTGCCATCTCCAGACGCTTCAGGCCGGCGGCGGCGAGAATGATGGCGTCATATTCACCGGCATCCAGCTTGGCGAGACGGGTATTGACGTTACCACGCAGGTCGCGGATCACCAGATCCGGGCGGGCGGCCCGCAGCTGACACTGACGGCGCAGGCTGGAGGTACCGACCACGGCACCCTGCGGCAGTGCTTCTATCTGGCTGAAACGGTTGGAAACGAAGGCATCGCGCGGATCTTCGCGCTCACAGATGGTGTGCAGGCCCAGCCCTTCCGGGAACTCCACCGGCACATCCTTCATGGAGTGGACGGCGATGTCGGCGCGGCCCTCCAGCATGGCGGTTTCCAGCTCCTTGACGAACAACCCCTTGCCACCCACTTTGGCGAGAGGGGTATCCAGGATCTTGTCACCCTGAGTGCTCATGGGCACCAGCTCGACCTGCAACTCGGGGTACAGGGCTTCCAGCCGGTCTTTGACGAAGTTGGCCTGCCACAGGGCCAATGGGCTCTTGCGAGTGGCAATTTTCAGGGTTCGGGCTGCCATATCAATCAGTTGTTTCATCTTTAGAAGGAAAACGATCTTACCACCCTTTGCAGGGGCTTTCATGGCGCAGCCCGCAAAAGCGGGGCCAAGCTCAAAAAGGGCTGCTGAAAATGATTTTCATTAAGGTAGATTAATTTATTAACTACATGAAATCATTAATTTTTATTGCTTTCCATTGATACTGTTTAGTGGCTTGTCAGAAATAATCCGGTGATTCAGTGCGGGCTTGTTTACCACCGCTGTTTGCATTGTTAACATGATCACACTTTTTTGACGTCTCCCCGTTTTGGTGCGTCATTTCTTACCTTGGTATAGGCAGGGCATTGCTGGTAAAACTCGATACGCTGGTGGCGCGCTACGACGAACTCAATCGTCTCAAGACGCAACGGGCGTTAGGTCTCATGAGTCGCTATGGGCAGCAGGTCTTTCAACTGCTGCCTGTCATGCTGCACTTCAATCATCCCCTGTTGCCCGGTTATGTGGCAGGTGATGTGCCCCACGGCATCTGGAGTTTTACCGCCAACGAGGCCCAGCAGGCCTTCATCCAGGATCTGTGCCAGAACGCCAACTGCCAGAACGGCCTCACTACCCATGACAAGTCGATCCAGGGGCTCTACTCCATGGGCAGCACTTCGTCCATCGGTCAGTGCTGCCACTCGGATCTCGACATCTGGGTCTGCCACGTGGCCGGCTTGTCGCAGGCGCGGCTCGAGTTGCTGGATCTCAAGTGTCAGCAACTTTCCAAGTGGGCCGAGCAGCGGGGAGTGGATCTCAACTTCTTCCTGATCCCCGAAGACAAGTTCCGCCAGTGCAACGACGCCCAGATGCAGGGAGAGAGCTGTGGCAGCGCCCAGCACCTGCTGCTGCTCGACGAGTTCTACCGCAGTGCCATGCTGATCGCGGGCAAGCGCCTGCTCTGGTATCTGGTGCCTGCCGAGTATGACGATCACTACGACGAGTATGTGGACAGCCTGTTTGCCGATGGCAAGCTGAGCCAGGATGACTGGCTCGATCTGGGTGGGTTCAACCGGATTCCTGCCGAGGAGTACTTCGGTTCCGCCTTGTGGCAGCTCTATAAGGGCATCGACTCCCCTTACAAAGCCGTGCTCAAGTCGGTGCTGATGGAGGCTTACTCTCACGAGTATCCCAACACCCGTCTGCTGTCAGTCACCAGTCGCGACTGGTTCCAGCACAACGATGGCATGCACTACCGGCTCGACAACTACTGTCTGATGCTGGACAAGGTGACCAACTACCTCAAGTCCATTGGTGACATGCAGCGCCTCGATCTGGTGCGCCGCTGCTTCTATCTGAAAGTGTGTGACGGCCTCAGCCATCCGAAGGAGGAGCACTCCCCGGCCTGGCGCCGCGAGCAGATGACCCAGCTGGTCTCCTACTGGGGCTGGAGCCCGGAGCGGCTCCACCATCTGGATCACCGCCAGGAGTGGAAGGTCGAAGACGTCAAGGTGGCCCACGCCGAGTTGCTGGAAGCCCTGATGCAGAGCTATCGCAACCTGATCCAGTTTGCCCGGCGCAACAACATCAGCGAGTCCATCAACCCGGAAGACATCGGCATACTGTCACGCAAGCTCTACGCCGCGTTCGAGAGCCTGCCGGGCAAGGTGCAGCGCATCAATCTGACCATAGCGCCGGATCTGAGCGAGCCGGATCTCAGCCTGGTGCAGGTGCCCCATGGTCGCCTCAACCGCGCAGGCTGGTATCTCTACAAACATTCACTGGATCCGGTGGACATCATTGGCCGGGCGCCGCTCGAATATAACGGCTACATCAGCAAGCTGGTCTCCTGGGCCTACTTCAACGGCCTGCTGACGCCCCAGTCCCGGGTGCACCTGTTCAATCAGGGGTCGGATCTGCACATCGACAATCTGCACCAGTTCTGCCGCGACCTGTCCGGTACCTTCCCGGTCAAGTATCCCCGCGCCACCAACCTGGCCCTCAGCCGTCCGTGCGAGATCCGTCAGCTCTCCATTTTCCTCAACCTGGAGACGGACCCGACCAGCCACTGGATGGGTCAGGTGATCGAGTTCGACGCCAATGCTGCCGATGTGTTCTCGTTCGGTCGCAATCAGGAGTGTCTGGTGGGCTCGGTGGATCTGGTCTATCGCAACTCCTGGAGCGAGATCCGCACCCTGCACTTCCAGGGCGACGAAGCCGTGGTGGATGCTCTCACCACCATTCTCGGCAAGATGCATCAGGATGCGGCGGCTCCCGAGATGATCGAAGTGTTCTGTTACAGCCAGCACTTCCGCTCTCTGATTCGGACCCGCTTCCAGCAACTGGTGGCCGAGTGCATCGAGTTGCGTCTCGCGCGCGACAAGCTGCAACTGGTCAAGACGCTGGCGCTGGGTCGTGAGAAGTACGGCATCTTCTTCGAACGGCGCGGGGTGTCGGTCAAGAAGCTGGAAAACGCCATCGACTTCTACCGCCATATTTCCCACAACAAGCTGGATCACCTGCCGCTGCGGCTCGACAAGACCCACAGCCAGCATCTGCCCGACATAGTCGATGCCTACGCCAGTGAAGGGCTGGTGCAGTTCTTCTTTGATACCCGGGATGCGGGCACCAACATCTATATTCTGGATGAGGCGAACCGGGTGGAGATCTACCAGCATTTTGCCGGCAACAAGGATGAGCTGGTGCAGGGGGTGAACCGTTTCTATGCCTCCAGTCACGAGCGTTTCAGTGATGCGGGCCAGTTCAGCAACTTCAACTTGCCCCAGTACTACGAGATAGTGCAGATCAACGGCGAGCTGGAGGTGATCCCCTACCGCAGTCAGGGGCAGATGCGTGACAACGCCAGTCCGGCCCGCGAGCTGGGGTCTGCCACTGGCTAGCTCATGTGGCCCGGCGAAGGGTCGCAAGGGAGGCAGGCAGCCTCACGAACATCCTCAACAAATCGAATATAAAGCGGCCTGCAGAAGCAGGCCGTTGTTTTATCCTTCGTGAACCCGATCAGGCACTGAGGCGAGCCAGCAGCCAGTGACGGATGTCATCCAGCTGGGGGCGGCAGATCTCGTGGCGCATCGGATATTCGTGCCACTCGAGGGTGAGCCCCACCGCTTCCAGCCGGTTCTTGGCATCCCAGCCCATGGAGAGATTCACCACGTCGTCATAGATGCCGTGCATGTAGCAGATGGGCAGGCTGCGGGCGGCCTCGCTCATCTCGGCCAGCAGGGCATCTGGCGCCGCCAGATAGGTGGACATGCAGAGCAGGCCAGCCAGCCGAACCGGATGGCGCAGGGCGGTGAAGGAGGCGATCACTCCGCCCTGGGAGAAACCGGCCAGCAGGATGTGCTCTGGGGCAAACCCTTCGGCCACCAGCTGGTCCAGCAGGGCGGCGATACGAGTGGCGGATTCACGCACATGGGACTCAACGGCGCGGTCCGCTGGATCGTCGAAGCTCTTGATGTCGTACCAGCCGCGCATCTTGTAGCCCATGTTGATGGTGATGGGCCGCTCGGGCGCGTCGGGCAGCAGATGACGAACCGGCAGGTCGGCAGGCAAGTCCAGCGCGTCCACCAGCGGGGCCAGCCCGGCCCCGGAATCCCCCAGCCCGTGCAGCCAGATCACGGCGTGGCGGGCGTCCTGTGGATGAATGTCAATCATGGGAATACCACTGACTCACCTGCCTGTGTGGTACAGGCCTTGGTCAGCAGCGCCTTGAGCTCATGGCCGAAGCGGTTGTCGATCCAGGTTTCCCCTTGCAGCTCGAAGTGGAAACCGTTCTCGCGGGTGGCGACCCAGATCTGGTGCAGGGGCTCCTGCTTGTTGATGATGACCTTGGTCTTGTTCTCGAACGACAGGGTCAAGACCCCACCGGCACGTTCACAGTCAATATCCGGATATCCTGCGTCGACAGTGTCTTCCACATATTGGAAAAAGGCGTCGGTCAGGGCGTGATACTCGTGATCCTTCATCGGTTTATCCTGTTGCTTTTAACAATGTGAGTGCGATTATAGAGGGCCAAAAATTTTTTCGCAGCGAACCATTATGATTACCCAGCTTACCAAGTGTCTGCTCGCCACTCTTCTGTCTCTTGGTTTGG
The DNA here is from genome assembly GCF_029237305.1 of Aeromonas sp. 2MA4. Taxonomy (NCBI): domain Bacteria; kingdom Pseudomonadati; phylum Pseudomonadota; class Gammaproteobacteria; order Aeromonadales; family Aeromonadaceae; genus Aeromonas; species Aeromonas sp. 2MA4. The sequence continues at coordinate 46,222 of NZ_JAACFY010000013.1, forward strand.
CCGCGTGTGGCCTGACGGGACCGCTTTACATGCCGCCTCCCGAGCAGCCCCAGACCGAGAGTACACCGCAAGCACAGACGCCTGCGACCGTCGAAGCTGCCCCAGAGGCCGCGCCGCAATAATTTAGGAAGGAACCGCCCCCTTGGATCACTTTAACTACGATGCCGACGGCCAGCTTCAGGCCGAGCAAACCTCGCTGCAACACCTTGCCGAGCAATACGGCACCCCGCTGTACGTATACTCCCGTGCGACCCTGGAACGCCACTGGCATGCCTTCGATCAGGCAGCGGGCGATATTCCCCATCTGATCTGCTATGCGGTCAAGGCCAACTCCAATCTGGCGCTGCTCAACCTGCTGGCCCGTCTGGGCTCGGGTTTTGACATCGTCTCCGGCGGCGAGTTGTCGCGGGTGCTGGCGGCGGGCGGTGATCCGGCCAAGGTGGTTTTCTCCGGCGTGGCCAAGAGCGAAGCCGAGATGCGGCTGGCGCTGGATAAAGAGATCCTCTGTTTCAACCTGGAGTCGGAAGCCGAACTGGAGCGTCTGAACCGGGTGGCGGGCAGTATGGGCAAGAAGGCCCGGGTCTCGGTGCGGGTCAATCCGGATATCGATGCCGGCACTCACCCTTATATCTCCACCGGCCTCAAGCAGAACAAATTCGGCATCCCCATCGAGCAGGCGCCTGCCATCTATCGCAAGGCGGCGGCCATGGCCAACATAGAGATCAAGGGGGTGGATTGCCACATCGGTTCCCAGCTGACCGAACTCAACCCCTTCATGGAGGCGGCCGACAAGCTGCTGCGCCTGATCGACACCCTGGCGGCGGAAGGTATTCACATCCATCACCTGGACGTGGGCGGCGGCCTCGGGGTCAACTATGGTGCCGAGCAGCCACCTCATCCCACCGAGTATGCCGAGGCGCTCAAGCAGAAGCTGGCGGGTCGGGATCTGACCCTGCTGTTCGAACCGGGCCGAGCCATCGTCGCCAACGCCGGTGTGCTGCTGACCCGGGTGGAGTACCTGAAGCCGGGTGAAACCCGCAACTTTGCCCTGATCGATGCCGGCATGAACGACCTGCTGCGCCCCTCTCTTTACGGCGCCTGGATGAACATCATAGAGGTGGACAGCCGCACGGCCCATGAGAAGGCGCTGTATGACGTGGTCGGCCCGGTCTGCGAGACAGGTGACTTCCTCGGCAAGGAGCGCACCCTGGCCATCGCCGAGGGCTCCCTGCTGGCGGTACGCTCCGCTGGTGCCTATGGCTTTACCATGTCATCCAACTACAACACTCGTCCGCGTGCGGCCGAGGTGCTGGTGGATGGCACCCAATCCTTCCTCATCAGAGAGCGCGAGCAGTTGGCCGATCTCTGGCGTGGTGAGCATCTACTGCCCTGAACACAGGAAGGCACCACGGCGACTGGATTTTCCAGACGCGTCTCTGTGTGCGTTGAACGCGCGAGCAGTTGACCGATTGCCGGTGTTGCGAGCATTGACGGCCCTGATAGCAGGGGAACGCACGATTGAGCGGATCGCTGGTGCGCCGAGCATTTACTGCCTAAAGGGTACAGGAACGCACTATGTTGATAGATTTTTCCAAGATGCATGGGCTGGGCAACGACTTCATGGTGGTGGATGGTGTCACCCAGAAGGTGTTTTTCAGCAATGACGTCATCAAGAAGCTGGCGGATCGCCACTTCGGGATCGGTTTTGACCAGCTGTTGCTGGTGGAGCCGCCCTATGACCCTGAACTCGACTTCCACTATCGCATCTTCAATGCCGATGGCAGCGAGGTGGAGCAGTGCGGCAATGGTGCCCGCTGTTTCGCCCGTTTCGTGCGCCTCAAGGGGCTGATCAACCGGGATCGCATCGCGGTCAGCACGGCCCGTGGCCGCATTAGCCTGCAGCTGGAAGGGGAGAATCAGGTCACGGTCAACATGGGGGTTCCCCAGTTTGAGCCGGGCAAGATCCCGTTTCGGGCTCAGAAGGCGGAAAAAACCTATCTGTTGCGGGCACAAGAGCATACTGTGATGTGTGGTGTGGTCTCGATGGGGAACCCCCACTGCGTCATTGAAGTTCCGTCGGTGGCCGATGCGCCTGTGGAGACTCTGGGTGCCATCATGGAGCGGCACGAGCGTTTCCCTGAACGGGTCAACGTCGGCTTCATGGAGATGGTCAACGCCACCGAGATCCGCTTGCGGGTATTCGAGCGCGGTGTGGGTGAGACCCTGGCCTGCGGTACTGGAGCCTGTGCGGCGGCGGTGATTGGCATCAGTCAGGGCAAGCTCAAGGAGCGGGTCACCGTCAGTCTGCCGGGTGGCAAGCTGACCATCGCCTGGAAGGGGCCGGGTCAGCCGGTCTATATGACGGGCCCGGCCGAGCATGTATTCGACGGCCAGATAGAGTTATAGGCATGACGAGGGCGCAAGCCCTCTCTGCTGCGCGATAATGTCAGGGCCCAGTGCCCTTTTTCTGTAATGGACCAACCAATTTATGAGCGAACTCAAGCGGCAGGAGCCACTGGTGGATGAAGCCACAGTGCTGGAGTACCTGGCCCGTTATCCCGAGTTTTTCCAGCGCCACGCGGCCATGCTGGACCGGATCCGCATTCCCCATGAACGCAAAGGCTCGGTCTCTCTGGTTGAACGCCAGATGGACAGGCAGCGGGAGCGCATCGAGCAGCTGGAGCAGGAGATCACCGAGTTGATGGGGATTGCCAGCGAGAACGAGCGGATCTTCCGGGTCTATGCCGACCTCTACGGCGAGCTCTATGGTTGCCAGTCTCTGTTCGAGGTGAGCGCCGTGATGGGCAAGGCGTTCGTGCAGCGGCTGCGGCTGACCGGCCTGCGGCTCTGGCTCAGCCCGAAAAAATTCCAGTTGAACGGTCCCCAGCTGCGCTTCATGGCGGACGGCAAGCAACTCGAGCAACTGCTGGGTCAACGGCTGCCGGGGCAGGATTACTATTTTGGCCGCCTCAACCAGAGTGAGAAACAGGCCTTGTTTGGCCACGATGTGCTGGTCAACTCCGTGGCCCTGATGCGGCTCGGCGATCTCGGCGTGCTGGCCTTTGCCAGTTCCGATCCCAGCCACTTCAGCCCCCATAACGATACCCTGCTGCTGGGTCAGCTGGGTCGCTTGTTGCAGTTGCGTCTGCCTGAACTGACCCATGGCTAGGGAACCGGCCAAAGCGTCTGCCCCTGCCACCGAGCCTCTGCCAGCCTCTCTGGCCGATGAGCTGGCGGCCTTTATCGAATACCTGAGGGTCGAGCGCCAGCTCAGCCCTCACACTCGCAGCAACTATGAATCCCATCTGCAGGCCATGGCCGCCGAGCTGGTCAGGCTGGGTGTAAGCGACTGGGCCCGGCTCGAGGCGAGCCAGGTGCGCAGTCTGGTGACCCGGATGCACAAGGCCGGGCTCGCTCCCCGCTCCCTTTCTACCAAGATCTCCGCCTTGCGCAGTTTCTGCGACTGGCAGGTGCGCCAGGGACGGCTCACCGCCAACCCGGCCCGCGGCATAGTGACCCCCAAGCAGGGGCGACCGCTGCCGAAAAATCTGGATGTGGACGAGATGTACCAGTTGCTCAACATCACAGACGAGCAGGATCCCCTGGCGGTACGGGATCGGGCCATCATGGAGCTGATGTACTCTTCCGGCCTGCGGCTGGCCGAGCTGGTGGGGCTCAATCTGGGTGACATCAAGCTCGATGACCGTCAGCTCAAGGTGACCGGCAAGGGCTCGCGGGAGCGGGTGCTGCCCATGGGAAGAATGGCGGTGGAGTGGCTGCACAAGTGGCTCAAGGTACGCCCTCTGCTGGCGGGGGACGAGGCTGACGCCTTGTTCGTCTCCAAGCGCAAACAGCGGCTGTCGGCCCGTTCCGTACAGGAGCGGCTCGATGGTTGGGGCAACAAGCAGGCGCTCAATGCCCACGTCCATCCCCACAAGCTGCGCCACAGCTTCGCTACTCACATGCTGGAGTCCTCCGGCGATCTGCGTGCCGTGCAGGAGCTGCTGGGTCATGCGGATCTCTCCACTACCCAGATCTATACCCATCTCGATTTTCAGCATCTGGCCAAGGTCTATGACAATGCCCACCCAAGAGCAAAGCGGGATCCTGCCACGCCGGAAGATGAGTGACCTTGACCTCTGTGAAGGAGTGTCTGGGGTTATCTGAGCATCCAAACCGCCAGGGTACCCAGATATGCCGGAAGATGAACAAGGGGACCTGATTATATCGCCGTGAAGGAGCATGAATGCATTTTTATCGCCGTTGGCAGCCGGTTGCTGCCATCTCGTTCGACCTCGATGACACCCTCTACAACAACGGCCCGGCCATTGAACGGGCCGAGCAGTGGATGCTTGAGCATCTGCGCAGCGAATACCTGGCGACCGCCATGCTGGACAAGCCGCGCTGGCTGGAGCTCAAACGCACCGTGCTGATCGCCCAGCCCGAACTGCGCCAGGATGTCAGTCTGGCGTGCCAGCGCACCATTCATGAGGCCATGTTGCAGGGAGGCATGGCGGCAGCCATCGCCAGTCGCGAGGCGGAGCAGGTGTTCGCCAGCTTTCTCGTCGAACGCTCAAAGATTGAGGTGAGTGACGCGACCCATGACTTGCTGGCACGACTCGCCGATCGCTATCCGCTGGTGGTGATCACCAATGGCAATCTGGACCTGGCCCAGGCCGGGCTGAATGATTACTTCACCCTGGTCTGCAAGGCGGGGGCGGGTGCCAGGATGAAACCGGCGCCGGACATGTTTGTCCAGGCGCAGGCCGCCCTCAAGCTGGTACCAGACCGGATACTGCACGTGGGGGATCATCCAGTGACGGATGTGCTGGGCGCCCGCCTGCACGGCTTTCGCGCCGCCTGGCTCAATGACCGCCAGCGCTCCTGGCGGCAGTTGCCATTGTTGCCGGATGTGGAACTGAACGGACTGGGAGAGTTGGCAGACCTGCTGCTCTGAACGTTTTTGCCGGCTGCTGTTTGCGGCCCTTATTGACGGCAAATCAGTCCGAGCAGCTGGTCATGGTCGGTCTGGTTGACGCGGCAGTAGTTGATGCCCGGGGGGAGCGCCTGCTGCAAGGTGATGGCTGTGCCCCCATAGTGGCAGACCAGATAAAATAGTCGCGGATTGCGGCTGTCCAGACTCCAGTAGTGAGTCTCGTCGTTGTCACCATTGTCCGGTTTGAGCTGGGCAAGCTCGCCCGGATCACCATCGAACAGGGCCAGGTTATCCAGCCTGTGGCTCAGGGTCTGGCCCGCTTCTCCCTGGTTGTTCCGGGCCACGGCTTGCCAGCCCCGAGGCTGGCTCAACAGCTGCTGGCGGGTGTCTATGGCTGGCGGGCAGTCAAATTGCAAACTGGCGCTCAAAGCCAGTGCGGTCAGTAACATTGTGTGGGGTCTCCCGGCATCATGTGGTGCCCCATGCTACGTCATCCTCCACTGAACAGCTTCATCAGTTTATTGAGCAGATCACGCTGTTGCGGCGGCTGCTTCATGGACTCCGCCTCCCTTGCCAACAGTGTCTGCTGCTCCTGCTCGCGACTGCTCAGCACCCGATATAGCGGCTCGACCAGAGACTCCCTGTGCATCACCAGCTCCTGGAACATGGCCTGATTGATGCGGTAGGTTTCAACGGTGCCGAGTGCCCGCACCGTGAATGGACTGGGGTCGCCGGTGAGCAGGCTCAGCTCGCCGAAGAAGTCGCCGGTGTTGAGGGTGCCGAGCGGCAATTCACGCCCCTCCACCTTGACCAGCATTTCAGCTTCTCCTTTGACCAGCACGAACAGCCAGCTGGAAACCTCCCCCTGCTCCAGCATGATGTCGCCACTGACGAAGGGGGCGAATTTGACCTGATCGGCGAGCTGGATCAGCTCATCCTCCTGCAACATGGCAAACAGCGGCAACTTGCGCAGGGTGGCGGTGCGCTCGACGGTGTGGCGCTTGTGGCGGGCATCCTGATGCTGTTTCTCCTTGGCCATGAAGACATTGAAAATGGGGGGGGTGAGACGCCGGTCGTTACGGCGCAGGGCGGCATCGATCAGGCTGCGCACCATGGAATCGGTCGGGTCGTCCCGCGCCAGGTCGGTCAGCCAGTAGCGAACGGCATAACGGGCAATTCCCCCTTCCACATTCATCAACAGACAGTCGGGTTGAGGATATTTGGCCACACAGGGCAGATTGGTTTCCCGCAAGGACTTCTCGATCAGGGCGATGATCTGGGTCGGCAATGTATCCAGGGTCAGATCGAACCAGACCCAGCGCCGCCATTGGAGGGGGGCATTTTGTCGCCGTCCCAGCACGGTGAAACGCTGCTTGAGCAAGTGGCTGTTGGGGATCACCACGGTTTCCCAGTTGCGGGTCTCCATGGTGGTGGCGCGCCAGTTGATCTCCACCACCCGGCCCTGGATGGCTTCCACCTGCAACCAGTCACCGATGGCGATGGAGTTGTCCAGCTGGATGGAGACTCCAGCCAGCAGGTTGCCCAGTGTGTCCTGCATGGAGAAGGCGATGATGGCGGTGATGACGGCCGAGGTGGTGACTATTTCGCCAAGGGCCATGCCGGAAGCGTATAGCCTGAACAGGCACCAGCTGATGTAGCCGATGGTGATGACGATGTCCGCTATGATGCGCGGTATGCGGATCTGGCACAGGGGCAGCAGAAACTGGAACAGCAGTATGCCCCAGATCTTCACCAGCACCAGACCGGCCAGCAGACTGGAGATCTCCACCAGCCAGCGGTGAGGAAGAGGCAGGCGGAACCAGCCTCCCTCGAACTGGATCAGCAGGATCACGACCATGCTCATCATGACGAAGCCGAGCTCGGAAATCAGCTCGCGCCGCCGCCCCGGGCTGCGCAAAAAATGGGTGATGAGCAAGAACAGGGTAAGCAGGGTCCAGAACGGGTGTTCGCCAATCCATTGCAAGGTAGGTAGGGCAACGAAATTATCGCTAAACATAACAGCCCCTTATCGTTGGATATTTCCAGCATAGCTGGTTAGACAAGGGTAAAGGGTGCGCTGGCGACACGATTTATTTATGCTGTTGTCAGTCTCGACAGGAGAGTGTGACTTGGTGCAATTAACAAAGAAAATCATCTGCTTGGTGGCATTGTTGCCACTGGCTGGATGCGATCTGTTCACTGACAGATACAGGGTCGAGTTCAGGGATGGATCCTGGCGCGAGATTGCCATTACCCCTTTCTCCGACGAGGCCCGCTGGCTTGAGGGGTGTGCCACCGGCGAGGTGCTGACCGACATGACGCTGCCACTGAAGCGGGGCAAGGTGGTGGATGGTCGTGAACAGATGCTCATTGGTGGCGAGCTGTTCGAGCTCGACGATGACAATCTTTATCGCAGCAACGGCATGGTGTTTGGCCACACGCCGGATCATATCCAGCGTGGGCTCAAGGGCATGGATGTGTGCAGCACTATGCGTCCCGAGCGCGGTGGCTTGCCCAAGCTCAAGCCGCGTGGGTTCGGTGACTAGCTGTCGGGAGTGGCATCACGGCGTTGGCGGCAGGCGTCACCAAAGGCCTGGAAGATCTTGATGGAGTGGGGATTTTCGGTCGCCTTCCACTCAGGATGCCACTGTACCGCCAGCAGGAAGGGGGAGAGGGTGGGGGCATGAATGGCCTCGACCAGCTCGTCTTCGGCATGGGCCAGCGGCTCAAGCCCCTTTGCCAGCGTCTTGATCCCCTGTCCATGCAGCGAGTTGACGGGGATAGCAGGTTGCCCCATCAGATCTGCAAACCAGCTGCCGGGCACCAGTTTAATCTGGTGACTCTCCCCGTACTGTTCATCGACCGGATCGTCTGAATCTTCCCTGTGGTCGTCAAAGCCGGGTTCGCTGTAGACCTTCTGGTGTATGTCGCCCCCGAGGGCCACGTTGATCTCCTGCATGCCGCGACAGATCCCGAGGATTGGCAGACCGCGATCGAGAGCGGCACGTACCAGCGGAATGTCGAACAGATCCCTGTCTCTGTCCTGCTGCTTCTCCGGGGTAAGGTTCTCCTGGCCATAGAGGGCAGGATCTATATTGGATCCGGCGCCGCTCAGATAGACGCCATCGGCCAGATCCAGATACTGCGCCAGGTCTTCTGTTCCGCAGCAGGTGGGGACCAATAGTGGCACGCAGCCACTGATGTCCACCAGGGGCGTGATGTATTTGTGGGTCATTACCTGATAGGCATGACCGTTGCGGGGTTGGGCGCCCATTGTCATCAGTACGACGGGTTTACGCGGGGTGTGGGGGATGCGAGTCATGATTCACCTTGGCTATCCTTTGCGGTCCTGCGCCTTGGGAAGGCCCTTGCTGCCAGCGAGAAGGCAAGGGCATGCCTCAAGACATGGTCGTGGGATCAGGGTCGTGCCGCAGTACCAGAATCGTCGGTCAGCCTGGGCAATGACGGCCTGGATCCTGATCTCAGTCTGCCAAGGCCGTTCAATATGTCAAACGAAATGATACTGAAATGTTAATCGCCATGAGCGACACACAGGCTTGAGTCCCTTTTATAGGGGCCTTGACGGGATGCAGTGGGTATGGAAGGGACACTCGTGGTGGATATATTAAACATTTGATCAGGTTGGCCGGATAGCAGAAGGGGCCCTGGTGGAGGCCCCTTGTTTGGCTCAGGCGTTCAGGATGAACCGCTCGATCACCTGGGCGACACCATCCTCGTCGTTGCAGCCCGTGATGTGTTGGGCCAGCGCCTTGATTTCATCGGTGGCGTTGCCCATGGCCACCCCCAGTCCTGCGTATTCAATCATGTGATGATCGTTGCCTGCATCCCCCACTGTGATGACCTGGGAGGCGTCAAGGCCCAGATGTTCGGCCAGTGCGGCGACTCCTGTGCCCTTGTTGCTCTGCTTGTTCATGAATTCGAGGAAGAAGGGGGCGCTCTGCACCACAGTGTAGCGCTCGTACAGTTCGGCTGGCAGGCGTTCGATGGCGCGGGAGAGCCGGGGTGGCTCGTCGATCATCATCACCTTCATGATCTGTTCGTCGGCCGCCAGAGTGGCAAAATCGATCAGATTGATGGGCATGCCGATGAGGCGGGATTCGTGCTCTGTATAGGTGCTGACTCTGGGACTGATGAGGCCCTGACTGACCGAGAAGCCGTGTACGTTCACCTCCAGCTCGTCGGCCAGTCTGGCGATGGCGCTGGCGTCGCTTCCGGTCAGCAGCTGGCTGCGGATGATGCGCTGGTCGGCAACCTGCTGCACCAGAGCGCCGTTGTAACAGATGACGTAGTCATCCTGACCCGTGAGGCCGAGCTCTACCAGATAGCGGCTCATCCCTTCCAGGGGGCGGCCCGAGGCAAGCACCACTGTCACTCCCTTGGCGCGGGCGGCGGCAATGGCGGCGTGGGTGCGGGGTGAAATCTGGCCCTGGGGGTTCAGCAGGGTGCCATCCATATCCAATGCGATCAGCTTGTACATCTCTCACTACCTGAAGTCTGGCTGGCCCGCCCTATGGGGCCAATGGGAGGCCGAGTGTAGCGAAAATCGCCGTCTGGATCACGGATTGACGGGATGGATTCCGAGTATTGGGCGCCTGCTCGCAAGGTGGAAGGGCAATGAGGAGAGGGCCGGTTGTCTCCGGCCAGGGTCATTTTTGCGGTACGTAAGGGGTCAGTTGCACCTGATCTTCGCGAATGGCAAAGTGGATGGGGCCATGCTCGATATCGACCCGACAGTGATAGTGGGCCATTTCCACCTCGACCCCGGAGAAGACCCGTTGGGTGGCGATGATATCCATCTCCGCCATCAGCTTTTGCAGCTCCTCCTGGGCTGCCTCCAGCTGCTCATCCAGCAGCTTGCTCTCCTCGAGATGCTTGGTACGGATCAGCTTTATCTTCTGCAGGGTCTCGGGGTTGCGTTTGTCGGTGGGCAACTGCAGCAACTTGAGCAGCAGATCCTGCAGCTTGTCCAACTGATCCCGGCACTCCTGCTTGCGCTGGCGCAGGGCCAGCTCCTGCTCCTTGTGGGTGAAGTAGCCGCCAAGGATCTGCAACTTGGTGTGGTTGGCCGCTGAGGCGCCCAGAATGGGGGCCATGATGAGGCGATTGGCAATGCTGGTGCCGCCGAGCAGATGCCCTTTGCGCATATTGGTGTCGCCCACTTTGATGTCTTGCCCGCTGCAACTGTAACAATGGTTGAGCTGGCTCTGGATCTGGATGTCGCCCCCTGCTTCCAGCTTGGCGTACTGGGCATAACTGGCGTGGATCTCGCCCTGGGCACTGAGGCGGCACAGGTATTCCCCCTGCTCGTTGCGCCGACCTATGATGCCATGGCGTACCGTTATGCTGCCGCCGGCTTCGATCTCGGCCCCTTCGATAAAACCACCGATGACGATGTCGCCACTGACCTTGACCTTCATGCCGGGCTGGACGTCGGCATTGACGATGAGCCCCCCTTCAAAGGTGATATGGCCGTGGCGAGCATCCACCTGCTTGACGCTCAAGACCTCATCTACCTTCATGCCCGCTTTTTCCTTGCAGGGGAGGCCGGCCCGGCTGGCAAGCAGCAAATCCGGATCGTCAGGGGAGAGACAAGTGCCATCGCCTGCGCTCATGGCGCTGTCTTTGCCATCTTTGGCGGGCAGATCCTGGCCCGTGACGGTAAAACCGGGTACCCCCTTGGTCGCAGGGTGGCGCCGCATCAACTGGGCACCGGCTTTGACCGTGACTATGGTGCCCAGATCCCGCATGTCGACCCGGCCATTATCTTGTTCCTGGGGCTTGAGTATCCGCTCGGCGGGTGTCTCCACCAGCAGCTCCAGATGGGTGTCCTTGCCATTGACCGCTGCCTGGCCCAGCGCCACCGGCAACTTGAGCAAGGAGCCCGGTGCCGCCTCCCTGGCGGTCTGTATGGCTGCGGCAATGAGCGCATCCTGAATTCCCTGGTTGGCCTCGCTGGCCTGGATTGCCAGCTCCAGCTGTTCTGTGGTGAGACACTTGCCACCCCAATCGGCGGTTATCTGGGCGATGGCGCTCATCCGGTCCTTCTCGACGATCAGCGTGACACGGGCATCGTGGCGCTGGGCAATGGGGACTGGGTTGCGGGGCAGCGGGGCGGCCGGGTTGCTCAACAGGGTATTGAGCAAGCTGATGGCCTGCTTGATCCCCTCCGGCAGCGGCTGGTAGCGGCGACAGTTGGAGGCCTGCAACAACGCCAGGATGTTGCTCTCCGAAACGGGTTTGGTCAGCCCGGGCACGATGCGCAGACAGGCGTATTCCATATCGGCTGATAACAGTAACCACTCTTTGCTTAACACCCGGATCCCTTACTCTCGCCATGATCTCCAGTGAGATCGCTACTTGCTTCCATTTAATCGGCTTTTTATTAAAAACGCGAGTCATCAACATCACGCCGGTCTGCAGTATTCGGGTATTTCTCTTTTTGGGTCAACGCGCTAAGTACAAATGGGTGAGCTGGGGCGAGGAAATCAGGGATGACAGCGGGTATGCTGACCACTCAAGGAACCGGCTTGTCAGTGAGAGACGTGCCGGCCCAGCGTCCCGGAATGCTTTGTATCGGGACGAGATTGAAGGTCACGAGAGGAGTGTCGATCTTGCGTCATTGTCTGTTGCCTTTAGGCCTGTTTAGCCTGCTGACTGCCTGCCAGCCACAGGTTTCTACCACGGCGCTCGGTACGCTGGAGCGGGATCGGGTGCTGCTGACCGCCACCGCCAGCGAGATTATCCGGGCCTTGCCGGTGGCCCAGGGGAGCATGGTGGAGGAGGGGACCCTGCTGGCAAGGCTGGACGATCGCCGCCAGCAGGCGGTGCTGGCCCGTGCCCGTGCCGGGGAGGCGCAAGCTTGCGCGGCCCTCGCCCGCATGACCAATGGCGAGCGACCGGAGGACATTGCCGCCGCCCGTGCCAATCTCGACAAGGCCGAGGCCAATGTCAGGGAGAGCGAGCGCAACTTCGTGCGCATCGACCGACTGGTGCGTCAGAAGCTGGTCAGCCCGGCGGATCTCGACAAGGCCCGCGCCCTGCGCGACGGCGCGCTGGCAGAGCAGGATGGGGCCCGCCAACAGCTCGACAAGTTGGCCCGTGGTGTGCGCAGCGAAGACATTGACGAGGCCGATGCTGCCTTGCAGGCAGCCAGTGCCGAGGTAGCGTTGGCCGAACGGGAGCTGGCGGATCTCTCCATCACTGCCACTCGCAGTGGCCGGCTCGACAGCCTGCCCTATCATATCGGCGAAAGGGTGTCGGTCGGTGCCGTGCTGGCCGCCATTCAGGCGGATCAGGCGCCCTACGCCCGGGTCTATGTGCCTGAGCCCTCCCTCGCCAGTTACCACATCGGCCAGCCGGTGCGGGTGGTGGTGGATGGGGTGGCCGAGCCGCTCACCGGCCGGTTGCGCTGGATCTCGAAAGAACCGGCTTTCACTCCCTACTACGCCCTCAACGAACAGGACAGGGCCCGACTCGTCTATCTGGCCGAGATAGACCTGCCCGACGGGGCGCAGGATCTGCCGAGCGGCTTGCCGCTGCAGGCCGATCCTGGCGATGAGAGGTCCGCTCATGAGTGAGCTGGCGATCCGTGCCAAGGGGGTCAGCCGGCGCTTTGGCGATTTTCTGGCGGTGAACGGACTGGATCTCTGCGTGCCCAGAGGGCAGATCCACGGTTTTCTCGGCCCCAACGGCTGCGGCAAATCCACCACACTGCGCATGTTGACCGGCCTGCTCACGCCCTCGGCGGGAGAAGTGGAGGTGTTGGGTCTGAGCATTCCGAAACAGGCTGAAGCGCTCAGGCGCCGGATCGGTTACATGACCCAGAAGTTCTCCCTCTATGACGAGCTGACGACCTGGGAAAATCTGGAGTTTATGGGGCGTATTCACGGCATGGCTGGCCAGTCGCTGACGGCGCGCCTGCACGCGTTGCTGGAAACCTATGAACTGACGTCGCTGACGCGACAGCGGGCCGGTGCCATGAGCGGCGGCCAGAAGCAGCGGCTGGCGCTGGCGGCGGCAGTGATCCACCATCCGGACCTGTTGCTGCTCGACGAACCCACCTCGGCGGTGGATCCGCAGAACCGGCGCGATTTCTGGGAGAAACTGTTCGATCTCAGCGAAGGGGGCACCACCATACTGGTGACCACCCACTACATGGACGAGGCGGAGCGCTGCCATGCGCTGGCCATCATGGAGGCGGGACAGGTGCGGGCCCAGGGGTCGCCACAGGCGCTGATGGATGCCATGAGCACCCGGGTGGTGGAAGTGCAGACCAGGGACTTGCGGTTGCTCAAGCAGCAGTTGCTGCAGCTGACACAGGTGCGATCCGCCGCCCAGCTTGGCCAGCGGTTGCGGGTGCTGGTGGACAAGGAGCTGGCTGAACCGGTTGCCTGGTTGCAGCAGGCCTGCCCAGCGTTGGCCGGTGCCGCCATGGCGCTGGTCAGGCCCAGTCTGGAGGATGTGTTTGTCAGCTGTACCGGTCAGGAGCCAGGGGCATGAACAGTCTGCGACGGCTCTGGGCCATTACCCAGAAAGAGCTCAGGCAGCTGGCGCGGGACAGACTGACGTTTGGCATGGTGGTGATGATACCCCTGATCCAGCTGCTGCTGTTCGGCTACGCCATCAACACGGATGTGCGCCACATACCGGTGGGGCTGGTGGAGATGAGCCAGAGCGTGCCGGGACGGCTGCTGGTGGAGGCGGTGAAGGCGAGTCAGGTGGTGCGCATAGAACGTCATTACGTGGGGATACAGGAAGCCGAAGCCGCCCTGACCCGGGGCGAGGTGCGGGCCGTGCTGGTGCTGCCCCCTGACTTGAGCCGCCGCCTCAGCGCCGGTGAGACGGCAGGGCAGTGGCTGGTGGATGGCTCGGATACCATGATAGCCGGGGCCCTGCTCGGCCTTCGCAACATGCCGCTCTCGGATCTGAAACCGGGCCTTGAATCTGCACCACCCACTTTCGAGACTGTGCTCTACTTCAATCCGGCTAGGCGATCTGCGGTCAACATAGTGCCCGGCCTGCTCGGGGTGATCCTCACCATGACCATGATCATGTTCACTTCGGCGGCCATAGTGCGCGAACGGGAGCGCGGCAATCTGGAACTGCTCATTACGACCCCAGTCAGCTCAATGGAGCTGATGCTTGGCAAGATACTGCCCTATATCGGGGTGGGGCTGGTCCAGGTGGCCATCATACTCGGGCTCGGCCACTTCATCTTTGACGTACCGATCAACGGGGCACTCAGTCAGGTGCTGCTGGCGACCCTGTTGTTTATCGCCGCCAGCCTGACCCTGGGGCTGCTCATCTCCACTCTGGCACAGACCCAGTTGCAGGCGATGCAGATGACGGTGTTCATACTGCTGCCATCCATATTGCTGTCGGGCTTCATGTTTCCCTATGAGGGGATGCCGGTGGCGGCCCAGTGGATTGCAGAGGTGCTGCCTGCCACCCACTTCATGAGGCTGATCAGGGGCATAGTGCTGCGGGGCGGGGAGCTGTCGGAGTTGCTGCCGGATGTGCTCTGGCTGGCGGGGTTCACCCTGCTGGTGCTGACCCTGGCCGCCCACAGGTTCAAGAAGAGTCTGGATTGAAGCGTACGCCGATGCCAGATTGCGCGGGTAGCTGCGTTTGATGCCTAGCTGCTGCGCTGCGTCGTTCTGGCCAGGGTGAGGTAGTCGCCAAGCACAGGCAAGCCTTGCAGGTGGCGGCGCAGCATGTCGAGGGCGGCGAAGGCGAGGATCTTGCGTCGGCTCTCGGGGTCCGGATGGTTGACCCTCACCGTCTGGCCGGTCTGCTGCCCATGGGTGCAGAGCAGCAGCGGCACGCCGTCAGCCCCCTCTTGTCCTATGGTCAGATGCAAGCCTACTGTGGTGCCGGGCAGCAATGCCAGATCGCTGGCAAGATGGGGGCTGTAGTGAGCCTCCAGCCGTGGATGGTCGTGGCAGAGCGCAAGCAGGGCACCCCGGCTCTCCCCCTCCAGCAGCGTCAGCGGTTTGTCTCCCAGCAGGGCCAGGATCTGCTGCGTGGGTTCGTCATTCCCGCGTCCCACCAGCCAGGGCTGGATGGCTGCGAGCAGCCGCGCCTCGGCGGCCTCCATGTCTGCCCTGGTCGCTCCGTGGCCGATAAGCTTCAGCTCGATGAGCGGCATGGCGGAGCGGTAGCCCAGCTCTATGCCTGCCGGCCAGGGCGCCGCATCCAGCATGTCCGAGAGGGCCGATTCCGAGATGCCGAAGCTGTAGAAACGGCGCAGCTCGGTATCGGTCTGCGCGCCAGCCAGCTGTTTGAGGCGCGGCAAGATCTGCTCGCGTACCATCTGCTTGAACTCGAACGGTACGCCCGGGGTGAAGAAGAGCTGACACGGGCCATGGCCGTTCATCTGACTGACCACGAAACCGCAGGCGGTGCCGACCGGGTTGTCCAGGATCTCGCACCCCTGTGGCAGCCAGGCCTGCTTGGCGTTGCTTTGCGCCATGGGGCGGCCCCGACTGGCGTAGCGCGCCTCTATGGTGGCCAGCCACTCAGGGAACAGGGTCAGGGGTTGTCCGAACGCTTCGGCTGCCGCCTGCGCAGTGAGGTCATCGGCGGTGGGGCCCAGACCGCCGCATACCAGCACCACGTCGGCGCGGCTGGCACTCTCCTGCAGCACGGTTTTCAGGTCGGCGAGGTTGTCCCCCACTGTGGCGCGGCGGCGCACCTGCCAGCCCTGATCCAGCAGCAGGGCGCTGAGCCAGGCGGCATTGGTATCCACCACCAGCCCAGTCACTATCTCGTCTCCGGTACTGATGATCTCGATACGCATGGGGGCTCCTTGGGCTGGGGAAGTGAACTGGGACCGCCATGATCCATGGCCGGGGCAATCAGGGTTTGGCTTGTTCGAAGTAGTAGCTGATCCGGGTGCGTGGATTGAGGTATTCAAACACGGCTGGCGGCAGTCGCTTGGGGTGGATTACCTTGGCGATGGACAGCTCGGCCTGCTGCAAATCTATGATGACAGCCTCCTGGCGAGGGATGCGCGGATCGTACACCAGTACCGAAGGGTAGAGCAGGCGGGAGGCATTGACCGACATTACCAGCCCCACCTGACCGTTGGAGAGCTGCACCACGCTGCCTGGCGGGTATATGCCCATCAGCCGGATCAGCATGCTGAGGTATTCAGGGTTGAACTGGGCCTTGCGCTGCTTGTAGAGGCCGCTCAGGGCCGAGTAGGGCACCTTGGCCTGCAGGTGGCAGAGGTTGTCGTACTCGTTGATCAGCGACACCATCTGGGTGAGCGGGTCGAGTTGCCCACCCTTGAGCCCCTCGGGCCCGCTGCCATCCAGATATTCGTGGTGATGCAGCACTATGCCTTTCGCCTCGGCGGGGAAATCCTTGGCCAGATTGAGCAGATCCAGGCCGTAGCGTGAATGCTGGGCCATCAGGTTCTGCTCCGGCTTGGTGAGTGGTTCTGTCTTGCGCAGTATCTGGCTCGGGATCTTCAGCTTGCCGATGTCGTGGAACAGGGCGCCCATGCCGACCTGACGGATCTGGTCGGCCGACATGTTGCACTCCTTGGCCAGCAGCATGCTGAGCACGCTGACGTTGAGGGAGTGGAAGTAGAGGTTGTTGCTATCTTCGCTGTCGGAGACCAGGTGCAGCACCATCTCATCCACCGCCAGCAGTTGCTCCGTCATGGCGTTGATCAGCTCCTGGGCCTCGCCGATGGCGTTGAGGGGACGGGACTGGATCTTGCTCATGACGCTGCGTACTTGCGCCAGGGATTGCTGGAACTGCTTCTCGCACTGCTGCAAATCACGACGATACTGTTGCAACTGCTCGATGCGCTGCTCTTTATCCCGCTGCATCTCGGCTTGGCGCAGCGAGGTGTCCGGCACCTCGGCAGGCTGTGCCTGGATCTGGCTCAGTGGCTTGGGCGGCGCATCGCTCTTGTCCGGAATGATGGTGACCATCTTGAGCCCGAGCCGACGGATCAACTCTATCTCTTCTTCATTCTTGAGCTTGAAGCTGGAAAACAGGAAGGGGTGTTCGCGCCAACCCAGTGGCAGAGAGACGAAATTGCCGACTTGCAGTCGGTCTACGGAAATTTTGATACCTGTCATTGTCTTGGCTGCGAGAGACACACTGAGCCGTATGCTAGTCAAAGGTGGGGGTGAATACAAAAGGTATCTGATGACAGGTTGGGTGGCTTTGTTATAGGCTTCTGGATGTCCAGACATATTTACCGATGCAGTACAGGGAGTAAGCATGCCGATCAAGATCCCGGATCAGTTACCTGCCGCCGAAGTGCTGGGGCAGGAGAACATCTTCGTGATGACGGAATCCAGGGCCGTCACCCAGAACATCCGCCCATTGCGGGTGTTGATCCTCAACCTGATGCCCAAGAAGATTGAAACCGAGATCCAGCTGATGCGGATGCTCTCCAACTCGCCGCTGCAGGTGGACGTGGATTTGCTGCGGATCGACGATCGGGAGTCAAAGAACACGCCTCAGGCCCATCTCGAGAACTTCTATCACGATTTCGAGCAGGTTCGTGGCAACAACTATGACGGCATGATCATCACGGGGGCACCGCTCGGGCTGGTTGAGTTCGAGGAGGTGGTCTATTGGCCACGCATCGTCGAGATCATAGAGTGGTCCCATCAACACGTAACCTCGACCCTGTTCCTCTGCTGGGCCGTACAGGCGGCGCTCAAGGCCCTGTATGGCATGGAGAAGCAGACCCATGGCGAGAAGCTCTCCGGTGTCTATCGCCACCATCGCCTCGATGAGAACGAGCCGCTGCTGCGTGGTTTCGACGACGAGTTCGTGGCGCCCCACTCTCGCTATGCGGCCTTCGACGGGGATCTCATCCGTGCCCACACCGACCTGCAGATCTTTGCCGAGTCCGAGGAGGCGGGGGTCTACCTGGCGGCCACCAAGGATTGTCGTCAGGTATTTGTCACCGGCCACCCTGAATACGATGTGCTGACCCTGGATGGAGAGTATCAGCGGGATCTGGCGGCCGGGCTCGACCCCGTCATTCCGGTCAACTACTACCCGAACAATGATCCGGCCCAGCCGCCGCGCGCCAGCTGGCGCAGCCACGGCCATCTGTTGTTTTCCAACTGGCTCAACTACTACGTCTACCAGCTCACCAGC
The DNA here is from genome assembly GCF_029237305.1 of Aeromonas sp. 2MA4. Lineage (NCBI taxonomy): Bacteria > Pseudomonadati > Pseudomonadota > Gammaproteobacteria > Aeromonadales > Aeromonadaceae > Aeromonas > Aeromonas sp. 2MA4. The sequence goes on from NZ_JAACFY010000013.1 coordinate 64,313, forward strand.
TATCGGGTGGAAGATATCGGCAAGGTGTTTACCTACCAGCAACCCAAGTAGGGCCAGCGGTCAGGGTCAGTCGGCCTGATCCAGCCGCGTGGCCAGGGCATCCAGCCATTGGCGATGCGCCGGCAGGGTGAAGGCCTTGGGCCTGTGGGCCTTGATGGCGGCCATGGCCTCCTGTTGTGGCTGGCCGAGGGAGATCAGCAGGGCAGCCGCGACCAGACCGGTGCGGCCGCTGCCCCCCTGACAGTGGATGACCAGATGCTTGCCATCGTGCAGCAGCGCGCTCAGTTGTGGCAATGCCAGCTGCCAGGCGTGTTCGAAGTCGGCATCGGGGGCCTGATCGTCTTCGATGGGCAGGTGGAACCAGCGCATGCCTTCCTGCTCGACCTGACGACCGAGGTGCGCCAGATCCAGCTCTGCCAGCTCGGTGGCGGTCATGAGCGTCACTACCCCGTGGGCACCGGCAAACCTCAGCTGATCCAGTGCCAGTGGCAGCGGTACCTGCTGGGTGCCGGGGCAGGGGGTCAGCAGTAACTGGCCATCGACGCGGGGCACTTCCTGGCTCCAGAAGGGATGAGACGAGTACATAAAGGTCCTTATGAGGCCTGCAAGGGGGAGGGGGCCTGACATGGCCCCGGATCCTGAGTGCGCCAAAGCATAGGGGGTGCAGCCTCTATGTCAATCTGCGTTGTGTTCGGCCCGGTTTACGGGCAGAGTCTAAAAAATTGATCGGTTCAAGGAGTTAAGATGAGAAACCTGGATCAACTGGATTTGGATATCCTGGCCCATCTGTTTCGCGATGCGGGCATGACCAACAAGGATCTGGCTGCCCTGGTCGGGGTGGCTCCGTCCACCTGCCTGGAGCGGGTGCGCAAGCTGCAGCAGGACGGGGTGCTCAAGGGGGCACATTGCGAAGTGGATCATCAGGCGCTGGGTGGCCATATCCAGGCCATGGTTTCGCTGCAACTGGCGCGACACAGCCGCCAGATCATCGATGCCTTCCGCGATGCCATACTGGCGTTGCCCGAGGTGATCAGCCTGTTTCACATGGGTGGCAAGGATGATTTTCTGGTGCACCTCTGCGTCGCCGATACCGAGCACCTGCGCAACTTCGTGTTCGATCACTTCACTTCACGGGAAGAGGTAGTGCACCTCGAAACCTCGCTGGTGTTCGAGCACAGATTCAGCCGTTCCTTGCCCTGTTTCCTCAATATCTGATGGCGTGTCTCGCCCAATATAAAACCCGCCAACTGGCGGGTTTTATATTGTTGCGTTGGCGGGGTCAGTTCAGCACTGTCCGGGTATCCTGCGCCGTCTGGTAGAGCCCTTTCTGGTAGGCCAGACTCCCCCAAAGCGCCAGCCCGAGGGCGGCATCCTTCATGGCATCCGGTTGCGGTGCCGGGGTAAGCGTCTCGGTGGCGCTCTCGTAGATAAAGCCTTGCGCCGGACGCTCCGGTTGCAGGATCACCACATCCTTGCCCCGCATCAGGGCGAAGTTTTTGTCGTACTGCATGATGGCGCGCCCCGGCCAGTCGGCTGGCATGCGGGTCAGATCCTTGCCCAGCATGGGATAGTCGGCGCTTATCCCCATCAGGGAGAGCAGCGTCGGTGCCATGTCGATCTGGCTGACGATGCGCGGGTCCTGCTTCGGGGCTATGCCGTCACCGACGATGACGCCGGGAATGTGGAAGCGGGGGATGGGGACCAGACTGTCACCACCAACTCGACTGTCGTGGTCGGCGATGACCAGAAACAGGGTGTCTTTCCAGTAGTCGGACTGCTTCGCCTTCTTGAAGAACTCGCCGATGGCGTAGTCCGCGTACTTGGCGGCGTTGTTGCGGGTCTGCTTGGGCTGCTCAAAGAGCGCGATGCGATCGTCAGGGAATTCAAAGGGATCGTGGTTGCTGGAGCTGAACACCAGGCTGAAGAAGGGCTTGCCCTCCTTGTGCAGCGCCTTGAAGGTCTCGTCTGCCTTGGTCATCAGGTCCTCGTCGGAGGCGCCCCATGACCCCTCGAATACCGGGTTCTTGAAGTCTTTCTGCTCGACTATGGTGGTGAAGCCGTTGCCGAGGAAGAAGCTGCGCATGTTGTCGAAATGGCTCTCGCCACCATAGATGAAGCTGGTGTCGTAGCCGCGCTGCTTGAGCAGATCCGCGATGGTAAAGAAGTTGGTCTGGCTCTTGCCTAGCTTGACCACGGCCTGGGCCGGGGTCGGCGTGAAACCGGTCAGCACAGCTTCTATGCCGCGCACCGAACGGGTACCAGTGGCGTAGAGCTGCTCGAATGCCCAACCCTGTTGCGAGAGCGCATCCAGATTGGGGGTGAGCGGCAGGCCGCCGAGGGAGCCGACGAACTGGGCTCCCAGGCTCTCTTGCAACAGGATCACCAGATTCTTGGGTTTGCCGCTATAGCTGGCTTCGTTGAAGGTCTGGCTGGGCAGGGCCGTCGAGCTGAAGTCATGGAGCTCGCGGCCGCTCTCCTGGCGAATGAGGTCGAGGATCTGTTGCCGAGGCAACTGGCCATAGAATTGGCTGGCATCCTCTTCGCCCCCCATCTGCTTGATGGCGAAAAACACCGAGTAGGCGGAGTTGACGGTGAGGGCATTGATCAGAGGGTCGCTGGCAAAGGCGACCATGGCCGGATTCAGAGGGCGATGACCGAGACTGGAGCGGGCGCCGAGGAAGCCGATAGCGAGAATGAGCAGGGCGAAGGCCGGGCGCAGATACCAGCGGGGGAAGCTCAGTCCGCGCAGCAGACGACCGCTCAGCCACCAACCTCCTCCCAGAGTCAGCAGGCTGAACAGCACTGCGATCAGCAGTTCACCCTTGCGGCCGGCCCATAGCATGGAGAGCACTTCTTTCGGATAGATGAGGTACTCCACATAGAGGCGGTTGGGCCGCACGCCGTACTCGGTCACGAAAGAGGGAGTGGAGATCTCGAGGAAGAGCATCAGCCAGAGTCCCAGCGTCAGCCAGACCCTGATGAGCTGCAACCAGGCCCGGCCAATGGCGTGGGGCCCGGCCAGCAGCATGGTCAGCATGGCGGGGACACCCCATATCCAGCAGAGGGTCGCGATATCGACCCGCAGCCCTTGCAGCAGCATCTCTGGCCAACCTGCGACGGCATCGACCCGTTCCAGTTGCCACACGCCGAGGCCGACTCGGCTGGCGGAGAGAGAGACAAGCGCGATAAATGAAAAAACGGCGATGGGCCAAAACGGTCCCAGCCATTGTTTGATAGTGGTCATTGTTGTTCCTACAAGCCTGTTTGCACCCGTCCTCGGGCACATTGTTTTTATATTGCAGGGTTATGACCTTGTGCTCGGGGAAAGGTTGCATCAGGTGCTGGTAAAAGAGATGTTCTGGCACGATTTATGCGTTTTATGTGACAAGACGCAGGGATTGAAGACAGCATAAATGGCTGGAAAAAGTGTGATCCGTCCTGCAAAGCGGCGCTGGGGGCTTGTTTATAATGGCGCCGAATTTTCTCAATCGGAGCCGAAGGGATGCCGGTCTTTATCGATGTGGAATATTTGCAGGGATGGCGGCTGTTTGTGGTGCTCTCCGACGGCACCACGGGAGCGCTGGATCTGGCCCCCTGGCGTGCACAGCCCCTGTTTGCGGCGCTGGATTCGGAGCGGCGCTGTGCCAGAGTCTTCATCAACCGCCGTCATCAGCTGGAGTGGCCTGCTGGCTGCACCCTCTCGGCCCACGAGGTGTATCACCTGATCAAACCCATCAATGAGCGGGAAGCCTTCAACTAACCCTCTTTTTTGTGAGCCATCCCCAGATTCCTGTAACTGGAATGTTTGTCCGTTTGCCTTCTCTATCCAATTTGGGTAAAACCTGCGCAACATTTTGCCAACCCTCTCTTGCCGTCGCCTGACAAGGCTTGCCACATCTTGGTCGCAGGCCTTTTTTGCGGCCAGACGGCAAACCTTTCCCCAGCAGAAAGGTTTGTTGGTAGAGATTAAAAAAACAAGATAAACAGATAGATAAGGAAAGTTCATGGCTCATTTTATGCGGACCCCTCTCGCCTTGCTGGTGGGGGGCCTTGCTTGCCACGGCGCAGCCGGTCAGGAGCAGGTGCAACGGCTGGAGCCCATGGTGGTGGTCGCCAGCCGCCCGACCAGCACTCTGGAAGTGACCCTGGATCCCAAGAAGCCGGGCTCCCCCATGCCTGCCGCCGATGGCGCCGGTTATCTGAAGAACGTCACCGGCATGAGCATGGTGCGCAAAGGGGGGCTGGGGGGCGATCCCGTGCTGCGGGGGATGGGCATGTCCCGCCTCAACGTGCAGATGGATGGCGGCATGCTGGCCGGCGGCTGTGGCGGTCGCATGGACCCGCCCACCGCCTATGTATTTCCCCAATCTTTCGACCGGATACGGGTGTTGAAGGGGCCGCAATCCCTGGAGCAGGGTGCCACCCTGGCGGGAACCGTGTTGTTCGAGCGAGACAGACCCGAGTTCAGTGCTCCCGGTGTCAAGGCCGAAGCCTCGGCGCTGTATGGCAGTTCCGGTCGTGACGACCAGATGCTGGATGCCACCGTCGGCGCCCCCGAGGGCTATCTGCGCGGCCAGTTCACCCACTCCGACAGCGATGACTACCGCGATGGTCACGGCGACAAGGTGCGCTCCTTCTATCGCCGGGAAAACGGCACGGCCCAGCTGGGCTGGACGCCGGGCGACAACACCCTGCTCGAGCTGACCGCCGAACGCAGCAACGCCCGCGCCGCCTACGCGGATCGCATGATGGATGGCCCCATGTTCGACCGGGAGTCTTTCGGTCTCAAGTTCAAGCAGGAGGCGATCAGCCAGCAGTGGCGCCGCAGTGAGCTGACGCTGTGGGACAACGACATAGACCACATCATGGACAACTTCAGCCTGCGGCCAAACAGCGGCATCAAGATGCTTTCCAACCCGGATCGTCGCAATACCGGCGGCCGCTGGGCCAACGATATCGCCCTGCCGGCCGACTGGTTGTTGACCGCCGGACTCGATGCCAACCGGGATCAGCACAGGGCCCGCAGCGGTGTGGATTACGCCAGCCAGCCTCGCCAGCGTACTTTGCGATTCGAACAGCAAGGCTGGTTCAGCGAGCTGGGTCGCCAGCAGGGGGCCCATAGCTACAAGGGGGGTTATCGTCAGGATCGGGTGGAGACCACCAAATATGGCGCCGGCGATCAGACCCTCTATAGCGACAAGCTGGTGCTCGACAGCGGGTTTGGCCGCTACGAATACCAGTGGTCGCCAGCCTGGTCGAGCTATCTGGCCTGGGGCCAGGCCGAGCGGGCACCGGATTACTGGGAGCGCAGCAAGGATAGCGTCCCCTTCACCCTCAACCCCGAGCGCAGCCGCCAGTGGGATGCCGGGCTGGCCCTGCGCAGCCGCGAGCTGGATCTGACCCTCTCCCTGTTCAGTGCCGACATCAAGGACTACCTGCTCTATCACAGCAAGTCGAACCAGGTGCGCAACATAGAGGCCCAGACCCGGGGCGGCGAGCTGGAAGGGCGCTGGCAGTTTGCCGAACAGTGGCGCCTCGATGGTGGTCTGGCAGTGGTCTACGGCGAAAACCAGAGCGACAGCAAGCCGCTGGCCCAGATGCCGCCACTCGATGGCAAGCTGGCCCTGGGCTGGCAGCCGGATGAGGACTGGAGCTTTACGCTGTTGGGGCGCGCCGTCGCGGCGCAGAAGAGGGTAGATGTGGGATCTGGCACAGTGGCCGGTCAGGATCAGGGGGAGACACCTGGTTTCTTCACCATGAACCTGAGCGGTGCCTGGCAGGTGAGCGAAGGGTGGCAGTTGTCCGCCGGTATCGACAACCTGTTCGATACCTTCTACTACGAGCACCTCTCCAAGTCGGTACACGCCAGCCAGGCTGGGCTGGGGTATGAGCAGATTGGTCGTATTCCCGAACCGGGCCGCGCCTTCTGGCTGTCAGTCAACTATCGCTTCGCCTCTGCCGGCGTGCTTTGAACCGGGTACGTGCCAACTGTCAGTCAGAGGGGCTCTAACCGACTGAAGCGGGTAACGTTTTCAGTCACAGACCCGCAGTGGTGAGCTGGGTATCATGACCTCAAGGGTGGCGCGTTCTGCGCCAGCACCACCACAGCGGGAAGATAACAATGAAACAAGGACGTTTGCGCTATGGCGGCCTGCTCGGGGCCGCCTTGTTCCTGACGGCGTGCGGCAGCGGGGGCGGTGGCTCCAGCAGCGAGGCTCAGCCACCCGTGGTCAATCCACCGGTGACCTCGGCCAGCCGCGCCTGTTATGGCAATGACCAGGCCGCCTGCAACCTGAGGACCTATCAGGTGATGGTGGAGTCTTTCGTCGATGGCGACAGCGCCGCCAACTATGGCGTCGGTTATGGCCCCTCCGGGCACAACGGCGATCTGCAAGGGATCATCGACAGCCTGGATCACATCAAGAGTCTCAACGTCAACGCCATCTGGCTCACCCCTGTATTTGACTCCTGTGCGGGTCAGGGGGGGGATGACAAGCTGGATGCCACCGGCTACTTCGCCTGTGATTTTTTCACCGTGGCTCCCAACTTTGGCAGCAATGCCCAGCTCAAACAGCTGGTGGATGCGGCGCACCAGCGCGGCCTTTACGTCTTCCTCGATGGTGTGTTCGGTCACGTCAACAAGGTGGGAGTGAGCAAGCCGTCGCCAGAGGGGCGCCAGCCTGTGCTCAAGAGCGGGGGTGCCGGTTATCCCGGTCAGCTGGTGGATTACAGCCAACCCGAGAGCCTCGCCTACTTCAAGGAGGTGGCGCGTTACTGGGTCGAACAGTACGGCATCGACGGCTGGCGACTGGATCAGGCCTATCAGCTGGGGCTGGACGAATGGCGTGCCATTCGCGGCGAGGTCGAACAGGCCAGTGCGGCACGCAAGGCGGCGGGCCAACAGTGGGGCACCCTGGGCTACATGGTGGGTGAGGTATGGAAGAGTGCTGACGAGATCCGGGCCCAGGCCTATGGCCCGAGCGACAATCCGGCGCTCTCCTCGGCGTTCGACTTCCCGCTGCGCTACGGCATAGTACAGGCGCTGGCGGTGGAGGAGTCCGGCAAGGGCGGGCAGGGAGCCAGCGTGCTGGATGCCAGCTGGAACAAGGTAGAGAGCTATCCGGACCACGCCATGCCAAATCTGATGCTGGGCAACCACGATTTGGTACGCTTCGGTGACCTGCTGGAGCGGGGAAATTTCAATCCGGCGGACTACTGGCAGCGCCACAAGGCGGCCTTCAGCTTCCTCGCGGCTCGCTCAGGCCCCATCACCTTCTATTACGGCGAGGAGTTTGGCGACGAGGTACCGGGCTTTGCCAAGCAGGTGAGCGGCGACTGCGCGGCGCAGGGACTCTGTGACGATCACGTGGCCCGCAGCGATGGCAAGGTGCCCGGTGTCACCGGTTTCGTGCCGAGCAGCGATCAGGCCGAACTCAAGCAGTGGCTCAGCCAGTTGCTGGCGATGCGCGCCACGCATCCCGCCCTCTATCAGGGGGAGCGAGTCAAGCTGGTGGCCGATGGCAGCGTTTATGGCGACATCAAACAGACGGCGGCAGAGCAGATTGTCTACCTGCTCAACGTCTCCACCACGCCTCAAAGCTATGCCTTGCCGGTCGGCAAACTGCGCAGTGGAAGTGCCCTGGTGGATCTGCAAAGCGGTGAGAGTCTGGCGCTGGGTGGCAGCAGCGTGACGGTGGACTTGCCACCGCTGAGCGGTCGCTTCCTGCTGTTGCAATAAGGCTGGCGAGTAACAACAAGGGCTCCAGTTTGGAGCCCTTGTTCATTGTGGTGGGTTACTTCTCGATACCGCTGCCAAGCTCGTCCTGATGGGTATTGGCGTCAGGCGCATGGCTATTGCCGTGGCGCCAGCTCTCCAGCCGGTTGTGCACCCCGCAGCGCAGACTCTTGAAGCTGGTCTCGAGATAATCCACCCCCACCAGAATGGCCAGGGTGACGCCGGTGAGCAACACGGCCTGGTGCAGCATCTCCATGCCGATGAGGGCGCCGAGTGCCGCCAGCATCCAGACGGTCGCAGCCGAGGTGACGCCCAGTACCTGACCATCCCGGGTCATCATGACGCCGGCGCCAAGAAAGCCGATCCCCGTGATGAGTTGACCCAGCACCCGTGCCTGATCGGCTCCCTGGGGGCTGACGGCGGCACCGATGGCGAGAAAGCAGTAAGTGCCGAGAATGATGAGCGAAGAGGTGCGGATCCCGACCGGCTTGCCGCGCAGTTGCCGCTCCAGCCCCACCAGGGTGCCGCATACCAGGCAGGCCAGGATGTTCTCCCAGCCAAGGGGCGCTATGTCCCACCAATCCGCTGTCATCATAATCACCTCTGCTGTCGATGCTTGTTATCCTGCCGCGCTCTGCCCCCGGTTTTCCAGCCGTTGCCGGAAGGCCCTGGCCAGGCGCTCGTAGAGGTCCTTTGCCTCTCTGTCCTCAATATCGCCACGTATCCAGGGATTGTCGATGATTTCCAGCAGCACGCAGTCGCGCCCCTGCTGGCGCAGGTCGACCCCGAACAGGCCGTTGCCAAGCTGATGCACGGCGCGGCGGGCTGTTTGCAGCACTCGCTCCGGTACCTCGGTGAGCGGCAGTGCCTCGATCCTGCTCATGTCGAGGGGGTGTTTGCGGCGGCGGATGCGGTTGCCAGGTTCCGGGCGGTAGCGGCGACAGGCGAACAGCGGCGAGCCGTCGAGAAAGCCGATGCGCCAGTCAAATTCGGCAGGGATCCGGCTCTGCACCAGCAGCAGGGCGGAGCGACCCAGTCCCTCGTCCAACAGGCGAGCGAGCTGCTGTTCATCGCTGGCCATGGCGAGATCCCGCCCCTGGGCACCGTCGGGCACTTTTACCATCAGCGGCAGGCCGAGCCGCTGCACCAGCTCGTCCACCTGGTGGCGGCCCCGGCGGGTGACCACCATGGTGGGCGGCATGGGCACGCCGCTGCGCACCATCAGCTCGTAGAGATAGAGCTTGTTGCTGCAGGCGAGGATGGCGCGGGAGCTGTCGATCACCGGCATCTTGAGCTGCTCGGCGCGGCGGGCAAATTCGAAGGTGTAGTGGCCGACGGCGGTTTCTGCCCGCAGCCAGAGGGTGTCGAACTCCGGCAGCCGCTCTATGGCGGAGGGGGCAAGTATCTCGGCCTGGATCCCCTGTGCAGCGGCCGCCTTGATGAAGCGGTCGAGGGCCAGGGCATCGCTGCTGGCGCGGCCATCATCGGGATCCACCAGGATGGCGAGCTGGTAGAGCGGCGCCGCATGCTCCCCATCTCCGGCGCCAACCAGCGCCTGGGCATGATGCAGCATCAGTGCCTTCTCGCTCTGGCTCAGATCCAGCGGAGACAGGCTTTGTTGCTGGCGCACCGACCAGCCGTGCCGACCGCGTTTGAGGGTCAGCTCCTGCAGCGGCAACTGGCTCAGGCCGTAGTAGTAGCGAGCCAGCCCCGCCAGCTCGCTCTGTTCGCTCTGACCGAAGATGGCGCGCACCCGAATGCGATCCTCGCTCTGCTGGGCCAGCCAGCCCTGCACCTTGCGCCACAGCTTGGCTGGCGGCTGCTGGGGTTGCAACACGCTGATGGCTTGCAATCCCGGCAGACAGTGATGGCCCCTGGCCTGCGCCAGCAGGGAGCAGTAGTAGCCCGCGCTCAGGTGCTCCAGATCGCGGCAGAGGTTGATGATGCGGGGTCTGCCGCCCGTGGTCGGCACGCCGTGTTGCAGGTAGGTGCGGGCAGTCAGCAGATAATCGGCATGGCAGGGCCAGTCGCCCAGCTCTTCGACGATGACATAGGTACTCATAGTTCTTCGGCTCCACAGAAAGGACTGCCTTGAATGGCAGTATCCCCAGTGGGCTTCGATGCACCGACAAGCACGACAATGGCGCGAGGGGAAACAAGAGGTTACAGTGCCTAATATTCTGCTTTGGTAACTTGTGATACAAGTCGCATTTCTGGTGCTGAAGATAAATAACCGAACAAGGACTCCCTGTGTTGACCGTGCGCGCGGCCCGAACCGATGATTTAGGCGCCATCGTTAAGCTGGAACGCTACTGCTTTCCCCCCGAAGTCGCCTTTGGCCGCAGCCGCTGGCACTATCTGCTCACCCACGCCAAGGGGCGCACCCTGCTGCTGCTGGATGAGACGTCACAGCTGATGGGGTATCTCAGCCTGCTGGAGCACAGAGGGTGGGATCGGCTGGTGATCCAGACTCTCGCCATCCGCTGGACCATTCGTCGTCAGGGCTGGGCCCGCCGTCTGCTGGAGCAGGTGATCCGGGAGGGGCGCGAAGCTGGCTGGGGGGCTGTGCGCCTCGAGGTGGGCGATGCCAATGAAGAGGCGCTTGCCCTCTATCAGGCGCTGGGATTCAAGGCTCAGCAGAGGTTGCCGGATTACTATGGCCGAGACCAGCATGCTCACCGGCTGGTGTTGTCACTCATTGGTGACGAGGAGCGTCAGCTGCGCGGTCTGGCCCGCAAGCACCGCATAGGCGGTAAAGCAGCCTTGCAACACGGCAAGGCGGGCTGCTCAGGATGAGTTGTGAAGACTGCCTTGCCACCGCCATCAAGGCCAAGCTGGGGCGCTGCCCCGTCTGCGCCATCCAGACGTTTGTCATCGGCCTGATCGGCTGGCTGGTGTGGTGGTGGTTTGGTGCCGACACCTCGGTCAATGCCCTCACTGGCCTGCTGTTCGCGCTGGGAGGCTCGGGCCTGTTTCTGCTCCATCTGGCTGTGTTTATCTGGCGAAAAGCGACGGGGCGCGAGCTGGATGATGAGTGAATTTTTTTTGTTTAAACAAGATAAATAACAATGGAGGTTCAGATGATAGCAATGGTAACGGGTGCTTCGTCCGGTTTTGGGGAGGCCATCAGCCGCCAGCTGGTGAACGCGGGTTACAGGGTGATAGGCACAGGCCGACGTGCTGAACGTCTGGCTGCCTTGGGCGATGAGCTGGGTGACAGCTTCCTGCCGCTGGTATTCGACGTGCAGGACAAGACGGCGACTCAAGCCGCCATCGCTGGCCTGCCGGCTGCATGGCAAGAAGTGGATCTGCTGGTCAACAACGCCGGTCTGGCGCTGGGGCTGGAACCCGCCCACAAGGCGGACCTCGAAGACTGGGAGCAGATGATAGCCACCAATATCAGCGGTTTGACCCTGCTCACCCGATTGCTGCTGCCGGGCATGGTGGCGCGCAATCGCGGCCACGTGGTCAACATAGGCTCCATCGCAGGCACCTACCCCTATCCGGGCGGCAACGTCTACGGCGCCACCAAGGCATTCGTGAAACAGTTCAGCCTCAACCTGCGCGCCGACCTGGCGGGCACCGCTATCCGCGTCACCAACGTGGAGCCGGGTCTGTGTGGCGGCACCGAGTTCTCCAACGTGCGCTTCCACGGTGACGACGCCAAAGCCGCTACCGTCTATCAGGGGGTGCAGGCCATTCAGCCGGAAGACATCGCCAATACAGTGCTCTGGGTCAGCCAGCAGCCCGCCCACGTCAACATCAACAGCATAGAGATAATGCCGGTGGCCCAGACTTTTGGTCCGCTCCATATCAGCCGTGGCTGAGCTTCCCGTTTGACGAAACAAGAAGAGGCACCCAAGGGTGCCTCTTTGCTTTGAAGAGCCGGTCAGAGGCTCATGATCTTCTTGAACTCCTCCTCTGAATACTTCTTCTCCGTGCTCTTGGTGAGATCCGTCATCAGCTTGTAGCGCAACTCTTTGGCCATCTGGTAGGTCTGCTCCAGCTGGCCGTAGGAGTAGTCGGCGGCCAGCCCGAGCGCGGTGGCCTTGTCATTGGCGTAGGTCTGCTTGAGGGTCTTGTCGAGCACAGCTACTTCCTTGTAGAGCTTGGCGCTCTCCTTGCTCCAGACGCCCCGCAGCAGCGGCAGATATTTGTCCGGATTGGTGTTGGCCAGCGCTGTCAGGCTGCGGAACTGCCAGTAGGCGGAATCATCGGAGTAGCTGTCGCTGCCGATGCGATAGGGTAGGGGATAGGATTCCAGCGGGCTGTAGAGCGGTACCATCACAGATTCGGCCAGCACGCCGTAGCTCTGCCAGATCAATCCCTGCAGCTCCTTGGGCATCTCCTTGCGCAGCTGGATCACGTGGGATTCGAGCTGGCGATCGATGCGGATCGGTCGCTCCGCCTTGCCAGCGAGCGGCGTGCCCTCATAGGTGGCGCTCAGCACCCTGGCCACGTCCGGCACGGCGATAGGGGAGTCAGGCTTCATGAACAGCGGATATTGCGCCTGCCGGGTCGCCTGCTGGTGGGAGGCGGTCAGCATTTTTTGGCCGAGCCACTCCCGATCCACGTTGTAGGGGTCGGCAATGACCCCGAACGCCTTGGCGAAATTGAAGTCCTTGGGGTCGGCGTTATCCAGCAGCTTGTGCTCGCGCACGAACTCCAGCAGCCTGGGCGAGTGCAGCACATCGGCGCTGTCTAGATTGACGCCGTGGATGCGCAGGCCGTTGGCCACCATAGCGTAGCTGTCGTCCGGCACCCGCACCGCGATCCAGTGGTGGCCGGAGCCAATCTCCATCAGCCAGGCCTCGTTTACATCCGCCAGATAGAGGCTGTTGCCCTCACCGGCGCCATATTGCTCCACATAGCGGCCAAGCAGCGCGACGCCTTCTTTGGCGCTCCTGGCCTGCGGCAGGATCAGGGTGGGGATGATGGCTTCAATCACTCCCTTCTCGATCAGCGGATCGGCTTTTTGGGCCCTGTCGTTGACCTCGGCACTGGTGGTGGCCGAGAGAGCGACGTTGAGCTCGTTGATGCCGCGCTCTTCATAATATTTACCGGCCGGGTCGCTGGTGGCGGCATCCCAGTCACGAATGGCGGAGTAGGCGAGGAAGGCCTTGGGCATGGGCACTTCCAGCCCGTTGCCCAGCTTCCAGCTATTGCCCTCGTTTTGCTGGGCCGGCCGGAAGGCCAGGTACTTGTTCCAGTTGTTGACGCCAAAATCCTCGTTTCTGGCGATCATAACGCTGCCATCCGCGCTGGCGCCCTTGCCGACGACAAGGCCGGTGCAGGCGTCGGCACTGGTGCCAAGCAGGGTGAGCAGGGTGGCGGAGAGGAGACTCAAGGTGTGTTTTTTCATGGGATTGCCCGAAGTGTAACTGTGAGTGAAAGTCAGGCGGTGGGATGGGATGCGCGCTGCCGCAGGCCGATGGCGGCATGGAAGTATGCCGGTGGATTGGTCTGCCGATCATTGATGTCGCAAACATTTCATCCATAACACTGCTTGCTGGTTCTATCGTGCGCCAAAATTGTAGGCTTCTGCAGTTGTTTGTTTTGTGATCTGCGCGCTAATCCTTGGCTTTCTCTGGCAGAGGCGTTCGAGTGTAGATAGATGTGCCGCAATATCATCACGGGGCGGCGCAGGAGTCATGATTCTGACGCCCGGCAGCGGCGAGCAATGGGCGTGGCGCCAGCCTGAGTGCGGGATTTGGCCCCATCTGGAAAGTTGGCCTGTAACTTGCTGGTTTAATTGACAATGGTGGGGCCTGGCGCCCCATGTTATCGAATCAGCCAAAGCGTCATGCCGGATCGGCATACAGATTGGAGTCCCCATGGATATCAAACCCTACAGCCAGCAACTTGCCCAGAGTGCGTCCAACTCCCGCGCCCTCGCCACCCTCAGCGGTGCCGACAGTGGTCAGGGTGGCGGCTGGGAGGAGTTGGTCAACCTCTCCTCCCAGCGACTGACCAGCAAGGCGCAGCAGGCGCTCACCTATGAGCATCTGGCCAAGAACAGCAAGCTGCCGCCCGCGCTGGACATGAACTCGGACAAGGGTGGCATGATGCAGCAGCTGGTGGACAAGGCGCTTGGGTTTGATCGCAAGAAGTTCAACGAGATAGAGGAGAAGCTCAAGGCGATCGCCGACAACAAGCAACTCTCTGCCGAAGAGCGCGAGCAGCAGAGCAAGGCCTTGAACGAGCAGAAGGAGACCATGCTGCAAGATGCCATGGATCGCCTCACCGGCAAGAAGAGCGAGCCAAAGGAAGAGACCAAGACTACCTGAGTCATGGCCTGCACGACTCGAACGGCAATCTGTGGTCATCGGGGGCAAGGGGTTGCCTCGGGTAATGACGCCGCCTTTCCCATGTGGAAGGGATGATGACATCACAATGAGAAAGGGAGGGGTGATGTCCCTCCCTTTTTGACGGGCTCTTGGGGCTGCTGCCTTCCCGGCCCCGTTTCTGCTCCGGTACTATGTCTTCTCAGGCGCTATTTTTTCTCGGGCACTATGCCGATACCCACCGCCTGGGTCTGGACGGCCTTGATCTGATCCCCTTTGGCGATCAGGGCAAATTGCGCCGGGTTGTGCACCTTGACCACCAGGGTGTGATCCACCCCTTTGACCGTGACCGTCTGCTGCGCCTTGTCGACGTCGATGACGTCCCCATACAGTGTGACCTTGACCCCCACCCCGGCCCCCGGCTTCTGGCCAGCGGCGGCCTTGTCCGCATCCATCTCGACGACGCGCTGTCTGACGCCTGCCGTGCCCTTGAGCAGTTCCAGATCCAGCATCTGCAGGTATCTCAGTGCCACCGTATCGCCAACCTTGAGGTTTTGCAGGTTGGTGACCTGTTCACCGGCGACTATGTCGAACGCTTCACCGGCGTCATTTTTCAGGCTGACCTTGCGGCTCGCCATGTCGATGGCAGTCACCGTCGCCTGGGCAGTCACGGCTTCAACCAGACTGGCCTTGCCCGGAGCGGTCGCGACTTCGGTGACCACCTCGGCGGCTTGCACCAGGCAGGTCGATAGGGAGAGCAGACCGGCAATCCATGCATGCTTCAATTTCATGTTTCAGACCTTATGACGGGAAATGAGGATGAGAGGAGGTGGGCATGCAGGCCCGGATGGCACATGGCACCGCCTTCCTGACAGACCATAGCAGAGCCGCGCCTGACCAACCTGCTGGACTCGAACGCAATGCGTGTTTTGATAGCCGGCTCCCGTTTTTTGACCTGCCGGAGCCACGGGCGCACAATCCCCTTGCATGCATTCAACCGAGGGCTTTGCCGTGTACAACTTCCAATATGCCAATCCTACCCGGGTCTGTTTTGGTGACGGCCAGATAGCCAGGCTGCCCGACCTGATCCCGGCAGGTAGTCGCCTGCTGGTGCTCTACGGCGGTGGCAGCATCAAGAAAAACGGCGTCTATGACCAGCTGACCCAGGCGCTGGCAGGCCGGGAGTGGCTGGAGTTCCCCGGCATTGGCGCCAACCCCCAGTACGATCAGCTGATGGAGGCGGTGGATCTGGTCAAGCGCGAGCGCATCGACTTCCTGCTGGCGGTCGGCGGCGGATCCGTGGTGGATGGCACCAAGTTCGTGGCCGCGGCGGCCTGCTTCGAGGGGGCGGATCCCTGGGAGATACTGCTGCACAAGGCGCCCGTCAAGGCGGCCCTGCCGCTGGGCTGCGTGCTGACCCTGCCCGCCACCGGCTCGGAGAGCAATCCCGCCGCCGTGGTGAGTCGGGGGGAGGCCAAGCTCTCCTTCATGAATCCGCTGGTGCAACCTGTGTTTGCCGTGCTCGATCCCACCACCACCTACAGCCTGCCCGCCCGCCAGATCGGCAATGGGGTGGTGGATGCCTTCGTCCACATCATTGAGCAGTACCTCACCTTCCCTGTGGGGGGCGAGGTGCAGGACAGGCTGGCGGAAGGCTTGCTGCAGGTGCTGGTGGATAACGGCCCCAAAGCCCTGGTGGATCCCACCCATTATCAGGTGCGCGCCAACCTGATGTGGGCCGCCAGCCTGGCGCTCAATGGTCTCATCGGCCGCGGCGTACCGCAGGACTGGTCCACTCACGCCATCGGCCACCAGCTCACCGCGCTGCACGGGCTGGATCATGCCCAGAGTCTGGCGGTGGTGCTGCCCTCCCTGCTGCGTGAGCAGGCGGCCCAGAAGCAGGAGAAGCTGGCCCAGTTCGCCGAGCGGGTCTGGCATTCGAGCCGGGAGGACAAGGCGCTGCGCATCGAGGAGGCGATCATCCGCACCGAGCAGTTCTTCCAGCAGATGGGGGTGGGCACCCGTCTCGCCGACTACGGTCTGAGTGAGAGCTGCATCCCAGGTATCTGCTCCAACCTCAAGCGTTTCGGCCTGACCGCGCTCGGGGAGCAGCAGGACATAGATCCGGACAAGGTAGCCAGGATCCTTTCCCACGCTCTTTAAGTCTGAGGTGCAAGTGCCGGGCAATAATAGTGGCGCGGATATTCTCCCACGCACTCTGATCATTTGGCTGACGAGCTGAAAAGAAAACGCCCCGATTGTCGGGGCGTTTTGCATTCCGGGGTGAGGCGCTGAAGGCAGAGGGTCAGGCGCCCAGATCCAGCTCGCGCTCCAGCACAGCTGCTTTTTGGCGGGCCGGATGGGTATTGAGGCGTTCCCAGTAGGTTTGCAGGTGCGGGAAGTGTGCCAGTTGGCCGCCCTGGGCCAGCAGATCCACAAGGAAGGAGTTCATGATGTCGGCGCCGGAGAGACGGTCCCCCACCAGATAGTGGCGAGTGCTCAAGACCGCATTTAGATAGCCCAGCACCTTGGCGCACTCCGCTTTGGCGTAGTCCGGCAGGAAGCGCATCGGGCTGCCATCCTTGCGCACGAACATGTCGAGCAGCAGCGGCAGTATGCCGGAGCTCTCGGCAAAGTGGATCCACTGCAGGTATTCGGGGTAGTCGGGGCTATCCTGAGCTGGCGCCAGCCGCTCGGGGGCGTGGCGGGCAATCAGGTACTCTGTGATGGCGCCGGATTCCGCCAGCACGCGTCCTTCCAGCTCGATGACAGGCGACTTGCCGAGGGGGTGGATGGCTTTCAGCTCGGGTGGCGCCAGAAAGGTGGTGGCGTTGCGCTGGTACGCCTTGATCTGGTAAGGCAAGCCCAGCTCTTCGAGCAGCCAGATAATGCGTTGGGAGCGGGATTTGTTCAGGTGGTGCAGGATTATCATTGGAACCTCGATTCGGTGGCAGGAGTCGATATACGCGTCGGCGAGGTGACTGGTTCACCGGCATGGAGAAATCAAGAGAGCGGGCAGTGCCCGCTCTCTTGTTGGCTGACTCAGGCCTCCAGCGCCTGATCCAGATCCGCCAATATGTCCTCGATCGCTTCTATCCCCACCGACAAGCGGATCATCTCCGGCTTGACCCCAGCCCTGACCTGTTCCTCCTCGCTCAGCTGGCGATGGGTGGTGGAGGCGGGGTGGCAGGCCAGCGACTTGGCGTCGCCGATATTGACCAGCCGCTTGAAGATCTTGAGCGCATCGTAGAAGCGTACCCCCGCCTCATAGCCCTCCTTCAAGCCGAACGAAAGGATGGCCGACGGCCGGCCCCCCATGTACTTCTCCGCCAGCAGATAGTGGGGGTGCCCCGGCAGACCGGCGTAGCTGACCCAGGCTACTTTCGGGTGATGCTTGAGGTGGTGGGCGACCTGAAGGGCGTTGTCCACGTGGCGCTCCATGCGCAGGCTCAGGGTTTCAAGCCCCTGCAGCAGCAGGAAGGCGTTCATGGGTGCCAGCGCCGCGCCGGTATTGCGCAGCGGCACTGTCCGTACCCGGCCGATAAAGGCGGCGGGGCCAAAGGCTTGTGTATAGACCACCCCGTGGTAGGAGGGTTCGGGCTGGGTGAGCTGGGGAAAGCGTTCGGCGTTATCCGCCCAGGGGAACTTGCCCGAGTCGACGATGACGCCGCCCAGCGAGTTGCCGTGACCGCCGACATATTTTGTCAGGCTGTGCACCACTATATCGGCGCCGTGTTCTATGGGTTTGCACAGCACCGGCGTGGCGACAGTGTTGTCGACGATGAGCGGCACGCCACGGGCGTGGGCCACCTTGGCGAAGGCGGCCAGATCGACGATGTTGCCCGCCGGGTTGCCTATGCTCTCGCAGTAGACCGCCTTGGTCTTGTCGTCGATGAGGGCGGCGATGGCCTCGGCGCTGTCATCCCTGGCGAAGCGCACTTCAACCCCGAAGCTCGGCAGCATGTGGGCGAACAGTGTGTAGGTACCGCCATAGAGCTGGGGTGTGGAGACTATGTTGTCACCGGCGGCGGTCAGCGCCTGGATAGCGTAGGTGATGGCGGCGGAACCTGCCGAGACCACCAGCCCGGCGATGCCCCCTTCCAGCGCGGCCATCCGCTGTTCCAGCACATCGTTGGTGGGATTCATGATGCGGGTATAGATGTTGCCCGGCACCGCCAGATTGAACAGATCCGCCCCGTGCTGGGCGCTGTCGAACTCGTAGGCCACCGTCTGGTAGATGGGCACGGCGACCGCCTTGGTAGTGGGATCGCTGGAAAAGCCGTGGTGCAGGGCCAGGGTCGCATCTTTCATCACACACTCCTTGTTGGATGTTGCTTGTCGCAGTGACAGCTGGGCAGTTATAGATGGATAGACGTCCAATCTATCAGGCTCAGCGGCGATGTAAACCACCCAATCCGGTAAAGCAATGGCATCCGCTGACGATGTGCCTCGCTCTTGATCAACTGACGCTGCACTCAGAGGCGGCGGCGATACTCCTTGTCATCGATCTGGTGCATGTCCCACTGCATCAGGCGGTTGAGCTGGCTCATGGGATCCTCGATCAGGGTCAGCGGGCGAGGCAGGATCCGCTTGAAGTAGCGACGCAGGGTTTGCTGGATCCGGTTCGGTTTGGGGGCGCTTTGCTGGTTCATGATGATGCTCCTGTGCTGTGGCTCTCATGTTCATCAGCAGTATTGAGCTAAAATGAGGAAGTAAAAACTGATGACTTATAGCAACAGGATTTCCTCTTTTATGCCGACCAGTCGCCTCTATCAGCAGTTTCAACGACTCGCCCAGCAGCTTGGCTGCGATGAGCGGGAGGCAAGTCTCGCCGAAGTGGCGGACCTGCTCTGCTGCACCCCGCGCAACGCCCGCCTGCTGCTGCGGCGGATGCAGGATCAGGGCTGGCTCCGCTGGTCAGCCGAGGCGGGCAGGGGACGGCGCTCCCGGCTCACTCTGCTCGACAGCCAGGAGAGTCTGACCCGGCGCCGCCTGCGGGATCTGCTGAGTCAGGGCCAGCTCGCCCAGGCGGTGCGGCTGGCGGAAGGTCGGCTGGATCTGCTTACCCCGCTGCTGATCGAGCAGCTCGGCCAGGCCACCCGGGAGGGGCGCCAGATCCTGCGGGTGCCCTACTACCGGCCGCTGCCCCAGCTGCTGCCCACGGATCCGCTGCGTCGCTCCGAAATTCACCTGAGCCGGCAGATCTTCAACGGTCTCACCCGACGAAATGAGGAAAATGGGGAAATCGAAGGGGATCTTGCCCACCACTGGGAGTGTCTGGGGCCCTGTCACTGGCGCTTCTATCTGCGGCCGGTGGTGCGCTTTCACCACGGTCGCGAGCTGGTGGTGGAGGATGTGATGGAGAGTCTGCTGGCACTGCGGGATCGCCCCCTGTTCGCCCATCTGGTACGGCTGGAGAGCCCCTGGCCACGCACTCTGGATCTGTATCTCGACAGCCCGGATCCTCTGCTGCCCCATCTGCTGGCCGAACCGGTGGCGACCATATTGCCGCGGGAGCTCAAGGGGGAGGCGGGCTTTGCCTTGCAGCCGGTGGGCACGGGCCCCTACAAGGTGACCGCCAACGATCCCCTCCACCTTTGTCTGGAGGCGTTTGACGACTACTTTGGTCTGCGTGCCTTGCTCGACGAGATCGACATCTGGATGCTGCCGGAGCTGGCGGAGCGGCTGGAGACCCACCTGCAGCTGGGACGTGACAGCCCTGAACTGGGCAGCATGCGCGGTGAATCCGAGCTTGAATCCGGCTGCTACTTCCTGCTGCAGGACGACAGATCCGTCTCCTTGCAGGATCCCGCCCTGCGTCACTGGCTGGCCCAGCTGCTCAACCCCATCGCCCTGATGGCACGGGTCGCCCCCGAGTTGCAGCGGGGCTGGACCAGTGCGCTGGGTCTGTTGCCCCACTGGCGCGAGGCCCTGCCTGCGTCATTGCCAACGCCGGAGCAACTGCCGACGCGGCTGGTGCTGGCCTGTTTCAATCAGCATCTGGAGTTCAACGAGTGTGCCGGCGCCATGGCCAGCCTGCTGGCAGAACAGGGGATCCGGCTGGAGGTTCGCACCCTGGATTACGGCCGCTGGGTGAGCGGGGTGGATGAGGATGTGGATCTCTGGCTCGGCACCCTCAATCTGGAGCACGAGCATGCCTTCGCCCCCTACGCCTGGCTGCTGGGCACGCCGCTGCTGCACAAGGTGTGGGCCAGTCAGCATGCTTTGTGGCAGGGCCTGACCCGGTGGCGTGCCAGCGGTGAGGATCCGGGCCCGCGCGCTTTGCTGGCCCGGGTGCAGCAACAGGGCTGGTTTGTGCCCCTGTTCCACCACTGGCTGGAGCTGGAGAGCCGGGTCGGTGTGCACGGGGTGCGCATGACGGCCCTCGGCTGGTTTGATTTTCGCAGTGCCTGGCTTCGCCCCGAGTAAGGACGATGCTTATGTGGCGGGTTGAACCTGTCTCGCCTCACCTTGTACCTGCAAGGTGCTCTTCCGGCAGATTATCATCCTGTTTTAATTGCCGTTTTTACTATGGGTCGGCGGGTCGCAGTTCATTGGACATTCAATTCCAAAGTGCCATGCTGGTTCAGGTTATGGAAAGCAGAGCAAATGAGGAAAAAGATGAGCAACAATTCAGAACGTTCCCAAGGAAAATGCCCGGTCATGCACGGTGGTACTACCTCCGGCGAGCAAGCCAACATGGCGTGGTGGCCGAAGAGCCTCAACCTCGACATTCTCCATCAGCACGACACCAAGACCAATCCGCTGGGGCCCGGTTTCAATTACCGGGAAGAGCTCAAGAAGCTCGACATGGCCGCCCTCAAGCAGGATGTGACCGCCCTGATGACCGACAGCCAGGATTGGTGGCCGGCAGACTGGGGCCACTACGGCGGCCTGATGATCCGCATGGCCTGGCACTCGGCCGGTACCTACCGTATCGCCGATGGCCGTGGTGGTGGCAGTACCGGCAATCAGCGTTTTGCTCCGCTCAACTCCTGGCCTGACAACGCCAACCTGGACAAGGCCCGGCGTCTGCTGTGGCCCATCAAGAAAAAGTACGGCAACAAGATCAGCTGGGCCGATCTGATCATTCTGGCCGGCACCGTAGCTTATGAGTCCATGGGGCTCAAGACGTTCGGCTTCGCCTTCGGCCGCGAGGATATCTGGCACCCCGAGAAAGATATCTATTGGGGCGCGGAGAAGGAGTGGCTGGCACCGAGCAGCAAGCCTGGTGGCCGTTACTCTGGCGAGCGGGATCTGGACAACCCGCTGGCGGCAGTGATGATGGGGCTCATCTACGTCAACCCGGAAGGGGTCGACGGCAATCCTGATCCTCTGAAAACCGCCAAGGACATGCGGGTCACCTTTGCCCGCATGGCGATGGATGACGAAGAGACGGTCGCCCTGACGGCCGGGGGGCACACGGTAGGCAAATGTCACGGCAATGGGGATGCCCGGCTGCTCGGGCCCGAGCCGGAAGGTGCCGCTGTCGAGGATCAGGGGCTGGGCTGGCTCAACAAAACCCAGCGCGGCATTGGTCGCAATGCGGTGACCAGCGGCATTGAAGGGGCCTGGACCACCCACCCCACCCGTTGGGACAACGGTTACTTCTATCTGCTGTTCAACTACGAGTGGGAACTGAAAAAGAGCCCGGCCGGTGCCTGGCAGTGGGAGCCCGTCAATATACGGGAAGAGGACAAGCCGGTGGATGTGGAAGATCCTGCCATTCACCACAACCCCATCATGACAGACGCCGACATGGCACTGAAGTTCGACCCCGAGTACCGCAAGATCGCCGAGCGTTTCCGCGCTGATCCGGCGGCCTTCTCCGATGCCTTCGCCCGCGCCTGGTTCAAGCTGACCCACAGGGATCTGGGGCCGAAAAGCCGCTATGTGGGGCCTTATGTGCCAGCTGAAGATCTGATCTGGCAGGATCCTGTACCTGCCGGGCGTACCGATTATGACGTGGCTGCGGTGAAGGCCAGGATTGCCGCCAGCGGCCTTTCCATCAGCGATATGGTCAGTACCGCCTGGGACAGCGCCCGTACTTTCCGGGGCTCGGATCTGCGTGGCGGTGCCAACGGTGCCCGTATCCGGCTGGCCCCGCAGAAGGAGTGGGAAGGCAATGAACCAGCCAGGCTGGCGCGGGTGCTCAAGGTGCTCGAACCCATCGCCGCCGCCAGCCAGATCAGCGTGGCGGATGTGATAGTGCTGGCCGGTAACCTGGGTGTTGAGCTGGCGGCCAGGGCCGCCGGTGTCGAGGTGACAGTCCCCTTCAGCCCGGGTCGTGGTGATGCCAGTCAGGCCCAGACCGATGTGGCGTCGTTCGACGTGCTTGAGCCGCTGGCCGACGGTTACCGCAACTGGTTGAAGAAGGACTATGCGGTCACGGCGGAGGAGCTGATGCTGGATCGTACCCAGCTGATGGGTCTGACGGCCCATGAGATGACGGTACTGGTAGGTGGCATGCGAGTGCTCGGTACCAACCATGGCGGCACCCGGCACGGTGTCTTTACCGAGAGGGAAGGGGCCTTGACCAACGACTACTTCGTCAACCTCACCGACATGGCCAACACCTGGCACCCGTCGGGAGAGCGTCTGTATGAAGTGCGCGATCGCAAGAGCGGCAAGGTGAAATGGACGGCGACCCGGATCGATCTGGTGTTCGGCTCCAACTCGGTATTGCGTGCCTACGCCGAGGTCTATGCCCAAGATGACAACAAGGAGAAGTTCGTTTGCGATTTCATCAGTGCCTGGAACAAGGTGATGAATGCGGACCGCTTTGATCTGGTGAGTTAAGGCTGACCCGACGACCCCGCACACCCGGTGTGCGGGGTCTTTTTTTGTCCTGAGCCAAGGCTTGCCTGGGGTTGCGACAGAGATTGGCCAGTGCCGGGGAGCAGTGTAGCCCCTGTCCTTTTGGACTGGATATCAGGTAACATCTTGATTCATTGATGATGGCTAGCTGCCAAGCCCCTGCTGACAAGGAGTCGCCCATGCTGGAAATGCAGATCCAACCCCGTTTTCAAGAGACAGATGCCCTCGGCCACATCAACAATACGGTGCCGGCGGTCTGGTTCGAGGCGGCGCGGGATCCCCTGTTTCGCATCTTCTCTCCCGAGCTGGATGTGCATAACTGGCACCTGATCATCGCGGGCTATACGGTACAGTTCAAACGCGAGCTGTTTTATGGTCAGCAGGTATCGATCAACACAGGGGTGCGCCGCATCGGATCCAGCTCCTTCACGCTCTGGCAGGAAGCCTGGCAGGGCGGTGAGCTGGCCGTCACCGGCGAAACGACCCTGATCCATTTTGACTATCAGACCCGCCAATCCCTGCCCTTGAGTGACAAGCACAGGGAAGCGCTGCGGGCCTGGCTGATAGAGAGTTAACCTTGGCCTGTTGGCCTACCACAGGAAAACCATGCACAGGAACATAATGCGCAACACAGTGACTGCTCTGACACTGGGACTCTGTTCCCTACCTTCTTTGGCCGCTTCTCTTGCGGAGCAGTTCACCCTGATCGACCGGGGTGCCGAGAGCGCCCTTGACACCCGGCTGTTCAGTCATGACGGTGTGGAGATCAAGGCCTGGATCGATGGCACCCCCGTCATCATAGCCGTGCCCATCATGAACGAGCAGGGCAAGCTGCAAGGGGAGAGCCGTTACTACTTCAAGGGGGGCAAGCTGTTCGGGGTCAGAGAACCTGCCGCCCAGTTTGCCTTCGATGAGCAAGGCAAGCTGACCCACTGGCTTGATAACAAGGGACAGCCCGCCGAGTTCGTCAGCAAAATAAGCATGCAACAGCGTGAAGCCTGGCTCACCAAGCGATCTGCTGACCTGGCCAGGCTGTTTGCCATCAGCCCGGCTGAGGAGAAAGTCAGCAGTGGCAGCGTCAAGCTGAAAGGCACCGAACTCACCCACTGGCTCTGCAACGGAAAGCTGATGGATCTGGCCAGGGGCGACAAGGTGACCTTCGAGCAGAAGACGCTCAAGGTGAGTGAATCGGGCATCGAAGGAGAGGTTTCCCTGCGCCAGGACAAGGGCTGGCAGGATCTGAACCTCAAGTGCGATGTGCAAGGCACCCAGGTGACCCGTCTCACCTGGCAGCCACTGCCCGGCGCCAACAAGCCGCAATAAGTAGAGTTGCAGTATGAAACAAGGGGGCCGTCAGGGCCCCCTTGTCGTTGTACTCTATTCCCCTGGACCTGGCAGCCGCTGCCGAGGGCCAACAAGCGACAATGAGTGCGGTTGCAGCATGAAGCAAGGGGGCCGTCAGGGCCCCCTTGTCGTTGTGGTTTATTCCCCTGAACCAGGCAGCCACTGCCGAGGGCCAACAAGCGACAATGAGTGCGGTTGCAGAATGAAGCAAGGGGGCCATCGCGGCCCCCTTGCTGTTTATGGCTGTTTTTCGAGCCGCAGTCGGGTCAGCGCCTCGACCCGCCGCCACTGCTCGGCGGGAAACCAGCGCGCCAGTATCTCCTGTTGCTGCTCGGCCCGATCAAGGGCGGGCAAAGGGGTGAACTCGGCCAGATAGCCTGCCAGCTGCTGCTCGAACCCTTGCTGACTCTGTTCCAGCTGATGCAGTCGATCCACGGCCTCTGGCCCCAGTTGCTCCAGCAGCACGGCTTCCCGCTCGGCAGGGGGTAATTGCGCCAGCGTCTGCAACTCGCCGAGCAGGCGGCTGTTGACCTCTGCTTCTCTGAACCATTGGGGCTGCTCCGTCAGCCAGAGTTCGAGTTCACCGGCCAGCATCTTCTTGTCGGCATCGCTCGCCTGGGCTAGCGCCTTGCGGCGCAGGGTCCACTGCTCCATCAGTCTGTCTTCGGCAAACAGCTGATCCTGCTCGGCCGGGGTGAAGCTCTGCTGGCGCAGTTGTTCACGCTGGTCAAACAGCTGCTGCAGGCTGGCGAGGTCCGGATCCGTCGGCACCGTCAGGCGGCCCTCCGCCGCCAGAAAAACCTGGTAGCGGGCCAGCAGTGGGTTCTCTGCGTCAGCCTCGCCCTGTTCCAGGTGTTGGGCCAGCTGATGACGCAGGGCTCCCTGTTCGGGGGCGGCATTCAGACTCGGCGGCGGGTCGGGCCATAACAGGGCGGCCCCCAGCAAGAAGGCTCCACCCAGAGGCAGGGCGAGAAGGAGGGATCGCTTCATAGCCCCAGACCCTGCAAGCGGTTGGCGTGCTGGCGGTAGAGGGTGACAGGATCGGTATCAAACAGGTGATGGATGCCAAACGACTGATTGACCTCGTCCAGATGGTTCATCCGGTAGCCGGTGCCGATCACCTTGCCGAGGTGGCTGCTGCATACCCCGACCAGGCCGTCATTGGGCTCGCTGAAAAAGGTGCTGGTGAGGGCCAGCGCAGGATCCACCGGATCCAGGACATTGGTCATGCTGCCGCGCCCGCTCCAGGAGAAGTAGTAGACGCCGTTGGCGGCGCGCAGTGGCCCTTCGCCACAATACTGGCTGGGCAGCCCCTCGGGGTAGCGCTGGTTGAAGCGCTGGGCTCCCGCACTGGTGAGCGCATCGAGGGAGGCGAGAGGATCCTGTGGCAGCTGGCTGCCGCCGGAGAGCAGCGAGATGACACCAGAGAGTGCCGAGGCGGCCGCGACCGCCAGTTTCTCGGCTATCGAGCCAGGGGCTACGTTGGCACGCACCAGGTCCGCTATCTCGGAGCCATAGTTGACGCCCCCCACGCTGGTGGCGGAGGCGACCAGCTCCGGGGCGACAGAGGCGACATAACGTATGGTGGGGCTGCCGTGGGAGTGACCTATGAGGTTGACCTTGTCAGCACCCGTGATGGCGAGCACCTGCTGTACCTGCTTGAGCAACTGTTCACCGCGCAGTTCCGAGCTGTGGGTAGCCGAGACCTGCGCGACATAGACGCGGGCACCGTCCCGGGTCAGGGCCTGAGGGATACCGTAGAAGTAATCTACCCCGAGCAGCTTGTCGAAGCCGAACAATCCATGCACCAGCACCATGGGGTAACGGGTCTGGGTATAACCTGCCGCCTGACCCAGCATGGGCAGGGCGCACAGCAGCACCAATAGCCATCTTTTCATCGTCATCATCCTTGTGAAATAGGCTGTCCATCCGACAGCCACCGGCTTCATGCCAGTACCCGCCAGCATGACCAACCCGGCCAGTTGCATCTGTGCAAGTGATCACTAAACAGACAGATTCAAAAAAGCCCTACCCATATGGGCAGGAGGGGAGAGGGCGTCAGGCCAGCGAAGATCAAGTATCCCTTGTATTCGGCCACCACATAAGTTAAATAATAATTATTATCATTTGAGTGGCGGGGATCATGACAGGAACCTGGGTGAAGGGATGGGTCGGGACAACCGACTCGGACAGCAGCATGGTGCATTGGAAGCAGCAGACCCTGAGTGGCAATCGCTATTTCGATGCCGGCGAGTACGCCAAGGCACTCTCCTACTATCAGCAGGCGCTGTGGCTGGCTCGCCAGCAGTTCTCTTTCTGGCACGATGCAGACGAGGCAGTGGCTGCCCTGGTGGTGGCTCACCACAATCTGGCGGACCTGTTGATCGCCATGACGCTGCCGGACCGCGCAGCCGATCTGCTGTGCCACATCCACGATTGCCTGCTTGCTACCAGCCAGTCCCCCGCCTGTCCGAGCCCACTGCGGGCCGCGGCTCTGCGCCATACCCGCAGCACCCATACCGAGCTGATCGCCTTCGTGCGCAAGCACGGCACTCAGGATGCCATTCAGCGTTGTCTCGGTCAGTGCCTGTGCCACGCCGAGCCCGCCCATCAACTGCATTAATCACAATAAAAAGAGGTGATCATGAGCCATACCCTGCCAGTCCTTTCTTACGCCTACGATGCGCTGGAACCCCACATAGACGCGCTGACCATGGAGATCCACCACAGTCGTCACCACCAGACCTACATCACCAACCTCAACGTCGCACTGGAAGCGTTCCCCGAGCTGGCCGCCCTGCCGGTGGATGAGCTGCTCGCCCGCTTCGGCAGCCTGCCGGTCAAAGTACAGGGGGCGGTGCGCAATCATGGGGGGGGGCATGCCAACCACAGCCTGTTCTGGCAGGTGATGAGCCCGCAAGGCGGCGGTGAGCCGACTGGCGAGCTGGCGGAGGCGATCCAGCGGGATCTGGGAGGGCTGGATGCTTTCAAGCAGGCTTTCACCCAGGCGGCGTTGAGCCGCTTCGGCAGCGGCTGGGCCTGGCTGGTGGTCGACAAGGAGGGCAAATTGCAGGTGGAGAGCAGCGCCAATCAGGACAGTCCCCTGATGCTGGGCCATGCGCCCATATTGGGGCTGGACGTGTGGGAGCACGCCTATTACCTCAAGTATCAGAACAAGCGTCCCGACTATATAGCCGCGTTTTACAAGGTGATCGATTGGGACGAGGTGGAACGTCGTTACCGGCAGGCGCTGGCCTGATCTGCTAGCGTCTTGTTCCATTCACAAAAAGAGACCCGCTATCCGGCGGGTCTCTTTTTGTCTGGTCAGGGCGTTGGATTGGCGCTTGCTGCACTGGTTGCAGGCGACGAGCTGGCCGATGTGGCTGAACTGGTTGCAGCCGATGCACTGGTTGCAGCCGACGAACTGGTCGCTGTGGCAGCACTGGTTGCAGGCGATGTACCAGTCGTTGCTGCTGCGCTCGTGGTCGATGCGGCACTGGTCGCCGCGGCCGAGCTGGCGGCATTGACGGCGGGAGCGGCCTTGTCGCGCGGCTGCTTGTCCTGCGTCACAGGGGGAATAGGCAGGCAGGGCTGGTTCATACCCAGGGTACTCAATGTCAGACAGGGAACCGGGCCGCCGATGACGATGGGCTCACCGAGGAATTTGGGTCCCTTGTCCAAAACATAGAGGTCGAGCAGCCCCATCAGCCGGGCAAACACCTCGCGCACCCGGGTCTTGATACCCTGATAGGCGCTGGGATCCTTGGCGTTGAAGCCGACGGCCTCGATGCCGAAGTGGCGGGCGATAAAGATGGCTCGCTCGTTGTGAAAGGCCTGCGACACCACTGTGAAATGGGCCTGACCAAACACCTCCTTGGCGCGCACTATGGAGTCCAGGGTACGAAAGCCGGCGTAGTCGCTGTAGATCACCTTGGCCGGAATGCCTGCCTGGATCAGGGCGCGTCGCATCTGGCGTGGCTCGTTGTACTGGACGGTCGCGTTGTCACCGGAGACCAGTATGTAGTCTACCTTGCCATTGTTGTAGAGCTCGGCGGCGGCTTTGATCCTGTACTTGAAGTAGTGATTCGAACTGCCGCCAATCAGGTACTTGGAGGTGCCGAGCACCAGGGCGACCCTGTTGTAGGGCACTGCATCGACATCGTCATAGGTGTAGTGGCGGGTGTCCGAGACGGTCCACTCGCTGTAGCCCAGCAGCATGGCGGCAGCTACCAGCAACAGGCAAAAGCAGGCGAGGAGGATCTTGGCAAACTTCTTCATGCGCGGTGCAGTTCGGGTCTGAAGTAGGAGGAGACAGAGGGTCATTCTATTACAAGTTGCCGCTGCGCGTCAGGCTTGATAACTGCCTATGGTGTCACTCGGGCAGAGGCTGTCGCATCTGGCTGTCTTCTAACCGCTTGATCCCTCACCCATATAAAGTACTCATATAAAAACAGAGGGCAGCCGTGGCTGCCCTCTGTCGCTAACGCCTCACCCTCAGTGGGAGGAGTCGTTGGCCTTGCACTCGTCAGACTCCTTGTTGGCCTCCCACCAGGGCAGCAGATCGCGGCTCAGCCAACTCTGGTAGGCCTCGCTGTCGCTCGCGATCAACTGATCCAGCTCGGCTTCGAAGGCGCTCATCGCCTGCTGCTGATCCGGGTTGCGCAGGGCCTGGGCCATGGCAAGCCAGCTGGCACCGCGGCCGGTCTCGTTCAGGAAGCGATGCACCGTATAGGACCAGGAGTAGACCATCTCGCCCCCCTTGTCGTAATCCAGGTGCAGTATGTCGGCCAGGCTCGGTCGTTCGGCCGCCGGGCGACCAGCCACATTATCCATGCCACGGGCGAAGCACTGACCGTGGGCGATGAACTCCGCCAGCCCTTCCGACCACCAGGTGGTGCGATTGAGCGGGTAGTGACCGAAGCTGCCGTACTGGTTGAAGCGGCCATCCAGATAGTGCACATACTCGTGGCGCAGGTTCCACACCTGGAAGGCGGGGCGCTTCCACTCAGCCTCATAGGCGAAGAAGCGGGCCTGGTTGCCGGGGCGAGCCGGATCTCCTTCGATGTAGATGCCGCCGTTGTCGGTAGAGACACCGCCAAACAGGGCGCCGCCGTAGCGTTTCCAGTCGGCGGAGGAGTTGAAGATCACCAGCTCCAGTGCCTCGTTGTTGTCATCCGCCACCGGCTGCCAGCCTGTTTCCATCTGCTGATGGAACTGCTGCTCCTCGGCGCCCAGCTCGCGGCAGATGCCATCGGCCTGATCCTGGCTCAGTTCCTGGGCCCGCAGGCGCAGGGTCGGCGAGCAGGTGTGCTCGAACGGCAGCACATCCTCCAGCCGTATCGGGGTGCAGAGACCGGCAAACTCGCCGCTGATGCAGGCTTCGCTGGTGCGGTCCGTGTAGGTCAGATAGTAGGTGGAGAGGGTCAGTGACATGTCTTCCAGCAGATCCTGGCTCTGCTGGCCACCCGGGATCAGGCTGTGATGACGGATGAGGTCGATGACTGAACCATCCAGCAGCTTGCGATAGTTTTCGCTCTCGTCGGGACGGGTATAACGGGTGACCCGGTAGAGGCGGGTATAGGCATCCAACACATTGTTGAGCAGGAACAGATCCTTGCCATCCCGTCCTTGCCACAGCGACAGCTCGCTCATGCCGAGGGCGTGCAGCTGTTTGCGCAGCTCACCATCCTGCTGGCGGAAATCGGCGGCGAAGGCATCGCTGTAGTCACTGGCGAAGTCGAGGAAGTTGAGCAGATCGAACAGACCCGTTGCCCAGGCATGCTGACCATTGATCTCGCTGGCGTGGCGGGTGCTGTAAGCCAGCATCTGGTTGAACTGGCCGAGCAGGGTACCGAACCGGTTCTGCACCGCCGGGCTCTTGAACTGGCCATGCAGGGCGATACTCCAGGCACCCATGACGGCTCCTACCTCATCGCTGGCCTGTTCCGGATAGAGCAGCGGATGGGCACCGAGCGCAGTCAGGGCTTCAGCCAGTGCCTCGGCGGCGGCCGGGCCATCTTCCTTGTGCTTGCCGTAGTTGTGATAGTTGTGGGCGCGCACGTATTCCAGCAACAGCTTCATGGCCGGATGGGCGGGCTGATTGGCCGCCAGCAGGCTCTGGATACCGCGGGACACGGCCAGCAGCTTGGTGTCATCGTGGCCATAGTTCTCCTGCCAGACGGGAGCGGGCTGGCCGCTGGCGTCCTGCACTATCCTGGCGGCATCGGCATCCAGCAGATCCGTGCCCGGTTGCTCCGGCTCGGAGCAGGCGCGGCCATCGGCGCGACGGCAGTCGAGCTGCTCCTCCTTGCTGGCCAGCACTATGGGGCGATTGAGCACCCGGCTCTCTTGCCACTCGTCGGTGTCCGGCAGAGTCTGCCATTCGCTGCCACCGACCGGGTATTGATAGCCGGTGTCTTTCAGTACTACCTGCACCTCACTGCCGGCGGGCAGGGTCTGGCGGCAAACCCGATAGCTGATGGTCTTGTCCCCTTCCTGGCGGATCTGGGGTTCATCGCACTCCTGCTGGGCCCTGGTTTCATCCAGCTGCCAGCTGTACTTGCGCCAGACATGGATCTCGCTCACCTGGCTGGCGGCCTGACTGCCTGGCACGGGTTGCAGGCGGAAGAAGATCTGCTCGAGGCGGCCATCCCGCTCGTTGGGGGTCTCTTCCAGCACGCTCAGTTGCTGCCAGTTTTGTGGCTGATATTGCCAAACTTGCTCGGCGCAGCGGCCCTGGGCGTTGAGCTCGCAGCGATCCAGCTCCTGCTCGCTGTGACCCAGTATGATGCGCTCGGCCAGCGGCATACGATCCTGGCGCGGTGCGGTCGGGGTGCCGGTCAATGGCTCCCAGCGGCCCTGCTCCAGGCCGTAACCATAGTCATAGCTGCTGGCCGGGATGGCCTTGCCTGCCGGCACCACCTGCTCGCAGCTGAGGTAACGGATCTGCCAGCCCTGCTCAATCCTGAGCTGCGGCTCGCCGCAGGCTTGCTCCGCCAGTGCACTGAGATCGCTATCGTTCCAGTCGAAGCGGCGATAGACGCGCAGTTGCTGATAGGGGGCATCGTCATTGCGGGCGCTGAGCTCGTAGGTGACTTCAGTGACGCGATCGCTCAGCTGGCGGCTCGATTCACCGTTCAGCCGATATGCTTGCCAGTCGGTGGGGGAGTAATTGGCCAGCGCCGAGGTGGCGAGCAGGCCCGGTACTGCCAGAAGCAGCAACCTTGTACCCAGATTGTTCATTTTTATCCCTTTGGATGAGAGTCTGCGTGGTTATCGCGGGCAATGTACTCAGTTCCAAAAGGGTATCAACTCACCAATCAGGCCATATAAATCATTTATTTAGCATCTATCAAAATAAATTGAGTCTCATAGGGGGCTGCAGTGATAGCAAGGACTCATCTGCCATCTGGGGGGGATCTAAGCCTCCACGCTGTGAATGTGATCCAGCTCTCGTTTGAGGTTTGCTGTGCCGTGGGCAGGTGTGCCTCATGTCCGAATGGTATGGAGGCTCTGTACTGGCGGTCGCCAGGCGTTTATGTGGCCATGACGCTGTGACCCAGGAAAGGGTGAAAGGGAGTGGAAACAGATCGAGAGGATTCGGAGCAGAGGGGCAACCGAGACTGACAAGAGGGACGCGACACAAAGGTAACAGAGGTTGCTTTGCCAGTGGCCAAGGCAGGCTGCCGACAAACCAATCGGTATGCCGGCCCTGATCCTCAAGCAATCCTGAGCCAGGCTCAGGAGGAAACTAGAGGTAACTGACGGTCACTATGGCCATGCTATTGCTGCCTTCTGACAGCTTGTAATTCAGGGTGCCATTGATGGCGTTGAGGCTGCCAGTTTGTCGCAGGCTGGCCAAATCCAAGGTTTGGCGCTGTGCGCCGGAATAGCAGGTCACGCTGTTGTCAGAAAAGTCACAGGGTGATTCATAAATGGTGCCAGTCAGGGTCACAGTGCCATCGTAAGCCGATGCGGTAGCGGGCAACAGTGCAGCGCCAAGCAGCAAGGCGGTGGCGGCTGAGGAGGCGCAACGGATAATGCTTTTGCGGACAGAACCGGTGGAGGGGATGCAAGTGTTCATTTTATGTCCTTTTCGTCACATGTCGTTGTACGAAAAGGGCAACGCAATCAAAGAGAATGGCATTCAGATCATGACATTACTCTTCTCAGATGGCAGCTCCGCTGTCTTAGGTATCTACACCCTTAGACCGGTGGCTTTGCGTCCCGACCTTTCGATCGGTTTGCCCTTTACTCTATGTCCAGATGATAACACCCCACTTTGAGAAATCAATCGCTATAAAAAAAGATGGGATATAAGTCACACCTCACAAGTGCCGATTAGTATTGGTGGGGAAATATGCCTGTCCCATATTGATGATTTTTTATTTCCTTCCAATTAAATTAATAGTTATGACTTCCTGTAAAGAGTGAGCCAACAACTGCGGATGTTTTAAAGCCAGTGCTGTTTTGCATGGAAACTTTGAACATCACTCCTGCCGTGAGCAAGGTGTGACCTCTTGTGCATCACAGTCAGCGTCAGATACTCCTGATTGTCTGATTGTCTGATTGTCTGATTGTCTGATTGTCTGATTGTCTGATTGCCTGGGCGTGATCAGAAACATGGCCAGAAGAGTATATTTATTGTGCCTCAATGTTGGTTTTTTGTTAATTTGGTTTGTGGTGTGATTGGGTTATTGGTTAATTTAAGATTGGCAATGTTCAATGCAGTGCTGGCAATGGTGTTTTGTTATTTTAATGTGTTCTGATGTGGTTGTAAGTTCTTGATTGTAAAGTGTTTAAAAAGAGATTTATAAAAATCAAAATGTATTTGATGTGCATCAAATACGTCGTTAATTTGTTTCCCAAGCAAAGGTTGAAAGCAGTATTTCTACACGGCTTACATGGATATGTATTCGTGCAGATATAAAAGGTAGCGGGAACTGCCTTTGATACGGTCTTCTACCTTGGCTTGATAAAATTGTACATACACAGAGCAACTGATGGTCTGGCTCATATCTTCACCGGCTTAATGAAGAAAAAGTCATGCAGAGTAGCTTTGTGGCATATCGCCTCATTATTTAACACTGTGACTCCAGCATGGTTTAGGTGATGAGATAAAACACACGTTAATGTAGGTATAAAGAATGAACGCTAATAAAATTTTGGTTGCTATGGGTGTTGGTTCCATGCTGCTGTGCGGCTCTGCTGTTGCTGCCGGCGGTGCTGGTTCAGGTAAAGTCACCTTTAACGGTGAAATTATCAATGCACCTTGCTCTGTTGCTCCTGAGTCTGTTGACCAGGTTGTTGAAATGGGCCAGATCAGCACCAAAGAGCTGGTCAAAGGTGGTGAGTCCAACTCCAAGCCGTTCAGCATCAAGCTGCTGAACTGTGAAATCACCCCTGATGAAGATGCTGTTAAAGTGACCTTCAGCGGCGCCAAAGATCCTGTCGATTCCAGCCTGCTGGTTATCGGTGGCGGCCAGGCAGCTGGTGCTGGTATCAAGATGACAGCTCCGGGCGGCGCCCCGATCGTACTGGGTACCCCGACTTCCGCCTTTGGCTTGGTGAACGGTGATAACGAGCTGCCCTTCAGCGCCGTGCTGAAAGGCTATGCCGACCAGACTGCCAACCCGCTGACTGCCGGTGCTTTCACTGCAGTGACCAACTTTACTCTCTCCTACGAGTAATAGTCTGCCTTAACGTGTGATACGGGTTGTGGTGGTGCAAACCACCACAACTTCACACATGGTTTCCCCCACATCGTGCCTTTACCATGAAAACTCCAATGATTGTGCCAGTCGTGTTGCAGGTTGTGATGATGGCAATGCCTACGTATGCAAATGAAGTAACGGATGGGTTGGCCGAGTCAGGCTGCACTTTGGATGAACAAAGAAAAACTCCCCAGCAACAAGCCAACCACAGAGTACTGAAAGTCAGTGGTTGTCAGATAGAAGGGCGAGCTGATACCTCACTGCCTTTTATATCCATGTCTGTTCATGGTGTCATGAATGATGAACTGGGTATTGTCAGTGATGGGAAGTATCACAAGGTATCTGGGGAGTACTTTATTGTCTCCGATATTGTCAACCGTGATATGGAACTTGATTTGAGGGTGAATAATGGTGTGCTGTTCTATCCGAGCAATACAGCCCTATTTGAACTCAATTATATGTAAGCAACCCGATTGCTTAGTGTAGATACCTCATTATGTGAGACCGTTATGTTACCCCTAGAGTGAATATATGAGCGTTTCAACATCAAACTCTGTTAGAACACATTATCTAAAAATGGCTTTTATGCTATGCGCGCCTTGCCTGTTGGCAGTGGCAAATAACGCGTTGGCAGAAACGGAGTTTAATATTGATGCGCTTGATCTGGACGAGCGAACCAAGATAGACCTTTCCCAGTTTGCAGATGAAGGTTATATCCTGCCGGGTGATTACTATCTTGAGATTGAGGTCAACAAGAACAAGCTGCCACTCCAGAAAATCCCTTTTTATGAAGTGGAAGACGGCAAGGGAAAGGGCGGTGTTGCCTGCTTGCCTCAGGATCTTGTCCCCAGGATGGCGCTGACGGATGAGGCCATTGCCAAGATTGACAGCTGGCATCAGGGTCAGTGTGCCAACCTTCTGGCGCTGGATGGCGTCATCATCTCCAATGATATTGGTAACGGCTTGCTGAGGATTGCCGTCCCCCAGGCCTGGCTGAAATACAGTGACCCCAACTGGATTCCGCCCGAGCAGTGGGACGTCGGCGTCACTGGTCTGATGCTGGATTACAACCTCAATGCCCAGGTCAATGAAGGGCGCGACTACTCCAGCAGCAACCTCAGCAGTTACGGTACCCTGGGGGCGAACTACGGTCCCTGGCGCCTGCGTGGCGATTACCAGGCCAGCGCTTATTGGGGGGATGACGAGCGGTCGTCAGCCGAGCTTAACCGTCTCTACGCATACCGCCCTCTGTCGACCATGGCCGCCAAGCTGACCGTGGGCGAACAACAGCTCAACTCCCAATTGATCGATGGTTTTCGTTATACAGGTGTCAATCTGGCCAATGATGAGCGCATGTTGCCGCCCAGCTTGCAAGGCTATGCCCCCGAGGTGAGCGGCATCGCCAAGACCAACGCCAAAGTCACCATCTCCCAGTCTGGCCGCATCATTTATGAGACCAACGTGCCTGCCGGCCCATTTCGTATTCAGGGATTGGACAGTTCTGTGCGTGGTCGTCTCGATGTGCGGGTGGAAGAGCAGGATGGCAGCGTCAGCTCTTTTCAGGTGGATACGGCAACCGTGCCTTATCTGACCCGGCCAGGGTATGTTCGCTACAACATCTCGGTCGGCGCCCCATCAGAACTGGGTGACTCTGCTCACGATATCCATGGTCCTGGTTTTGTGACGGGGGACTTCTCATGGGGGGTGGCGAACTCCTGGTCTCTTTATGGTGGTAGTCTGGTTGCTGGTGAATATAACTCCATGGGCCTGGGGATTGGGCGCGACCTGTATGCATTCGGTGCTATTTCTGCTGACTTGACCCAATCCATTGCGAAATTACCGGGTTTATCTACCAAGATTGGCCAGTCATTTCGGTTGAACTATGCCAAGCAGTTCGATGAATACAACAGCTCCATCACCTTTGCGGGTTATCGTTTCTCGCAACACAACTTCATGACAATGTCGCAGTTTCTGAGTAACAAGGATCGACTGGAAAATAATAGCGTTGCCTCGAGTGATGATTACAATACCTGGGGTGATAAAGAGCTATATACCATTACTGCCAACAAGACATTCTGGGCTGATGATGCCGCCAAGGCATTGACCATGTATATGGATTACACCCATAGAACCTATTGGAATCACGATGCGGAAGATCGTTACGGCCTGTCCATCAACAAGAGTGTGAATATTGGCAGTTTCAAGGATGTCTCTCTCTATTTGTCTGCTTACAAGACCAAGACAGAGAATTATGAGGATGACAAGAGTGTCATGCTGACGGTCAGCATGCCGATCGGGGACAGGAAGAGTGCGGGATACAGCGTGCAGTCTTCCAACGGCAAGGTCACCCACCTGGCAACCTATCAGGATTACAGCCGACCGGATGATACCTATCAGCTGGGGGCTGGGGTGCAGAGCAATGGTCATGCGGTAGCGCGAGGTTATTACAACCACAACAGTGACATCGGCGCCGTCAGCCTCAATGCCTACAGCGTACAGAGCGAATACACCTCGGTCGGTGCCAGCATGCGGGGCGGTTTGACGGCGACCGAACATGGCGCCGCCTTGCATCAGGCGACCCGACGTGGAGGAACCCGCATGATGGTCGATACCGGCAAGGTCGCCGATGTCTCTTTCAATAATGGGCGTGCGGTAACGAACCGGTTTGGCGTGGCCGTGATCAGCGATATGACCGATTATCGCAAGAGCGATACCCGTATCGACGTGGACCAGCTGAGCGATGACATAGATGCCATGAATGCCATCAAGCAGGGAACCCTGACGGAAGGTGCGATTGGGTATAATGCCTTTGAAATTGCCCAAGGCTTCAAGTTGCTGGCCAGCGTCAGGCTGCCCAATGGTTCCTATCCGCCCTTCGGTGCGACCGTCGTCAATGACGCCGGACGGGTACTCTCCGTCGTGGATGAGGATGGCCTTGTCTATCTGGCGGGAGTAAAACCGGATGAATCGTTTGAACTTTCCTGGGGTGGTGCCCGTCAGTGCAAGATAGCGGCACCGCACGAAGTAACCGATCTGTCGATGAAGACGCTCACTTGTAAGTAATGGGAACCCGATGAAAAAGCTGCTCTCTTTTACCTGTCTGGCCGTACTGGGTATGACGTCACTAAACGTCAGTGCCGCGATTGTGCTGGATCGTACTCGCGCCGTTTATCCTGGTGGCGCCAAATCCATCAGTCTCAACATCAAAAACGAAAATCAGAAGCTGCCTTATCTGGCGCAGGCCTGGATTGAAGATGCCCAGGGGCAGAAGATCGCTTCGCCTTTCGTGGTGCTGCCGCCAGTGCAGCGGGTGGATGCCAATCAGAAGTCGATTGTCAGGATCGCTTCCGTGCCTGCGATCGAGACGTTGCCAAAAGATCGCGAATCTATCTACTACTTCAACCTGCGCGAGATCCCGCCCAAGAGCGAGAAGAGCAACGTCATGCAGATTGCCGTGCAATCCAAGATCAAGCTCTTCTACCGCCCCGAGGCTATCCTCCCGGAGCGTGGTGCCGTCTGGCAGGATCAAGTGACGATCACCAAGCAGGGCACAACCCTGAAGGTCAATAACCCGACCCCTTACTACGTCACCTATGTCGGCCTGGCCCATCCCAAGGGCAAAGAGAAAACATCCATTAAAGGCTTCTCTGCCTTTATGGTGGCCCCCAAATCAGAGTTGGATGCCAAGATCCCCGAGACGTTGGGCAGTGAATTCATCATCAGCTATGTAAACGATTACGGCGGATATATGGATATCAAGTACCAGTGTGTCGGCAATGCCTGTAAAGCCATGAAGAGCGAGTAAGGTTATGTTACGTTCCGTTTTTTGCTCCGGTTTTTTGCTGTTTGCTGGCACAGCGCTGGCAAATGGTTATGTCATTCCTGATGGGGATCATGAATACAGGGTTGATCTCGGTAAAGAGGATATTGAAAACAAGCCTGGCTACAAGACAAGAGCTTTTGAGTGGAATTTGGGAGGACAGTATGCAGGAACTGTTACTTGTCCCGATAGAAGCATTCCTAGCTCACCGGTGTATTACAAGGCGGTCATGAGTAATGGTCTACCTCAGGTGGGTGATGGATTTGTAAAACTGAATGACTTTCTTGATATGAAGGTTGAAATATGGATAGCCGGCTGGAAAAAGAAGTATGTAGCGGCTCCTTTCCCAAATGAAAGTAATGATTACCCAAATCACTCTTGCACCCAAGGTCGAGAGACTCGGATAACTAATTTTGAGAGTGGCAGCAAAGGGCGAGTTACTTTCCGAGTCCGAAAGCAAATTATCAATGGCGTTCAGATTTCAGATCGGCAGGTAGTGGAAATGTTCGGTAGACTGGGTGCTACCTCTTCTGATTTCAACAACATAGCCATGTCTAGAATTGTCATTAATTCGACAATTCTTTATGTGCCAGAGAAGTGTGTAATCAATGGCGGTCAGACGATAGAAGTGGAGTTTGGGGATTTACCTGGTACTGGACTGGATGGAAGTAATTATGAAAAAACGCTCCCTTTGACCTTCCGTTGTGAAGGGGGAGCTTTCGAAGGTGATGCCTTGAAGATCAACCTTGGTATTTCTGGAAAACCCACATCTTTTAGTCAGGATTATTTACGGACTACCAAGGATGGCTATCAAGGTGGACAGGTCATTAATAACTTGGGAATCAAGTTCAAGCAACTGGATGGCTCCGCATTAAGGCTTAATGAATTTTACCCCGTCACCATGCAAGGTAATATTGGCGATTGGGGATTCATTGCTGCCCCTATATCACCGGTTGGTGCAGATATAGCCGCGGGTGATTTTTACGCCACAGCAACTATCGTTGCCGAATTTCAGTGAGGGAAAGTCACATGTTCAGGAAGTTCTGGATAGGGTTGTTGCTTTGCCCGTCACTGGCAGTGATGGCTGCACCACGAGCGGGTGAAGACCTGGAGTTATTGGGCAATACACTTCATCTTCATGGCCGAATTATTGACCAGCCATGCCTGGTATCACCCGAGTCAGCCGATCAGTCGGTCGACATGGGGGTAGTTGACGTCAGGGAACTCTATTCAGCCGGTGCCGGGGCCCAGGTGCCTTTTGTTATCCGCCTGACCAACTGCAAGCCAGGCATCTTCCGTATGGCCAAGGTGACCTTCAGCGGTTCGGCAGATCAGCAGATGAGCGGTGCTCTGGCTTTTTCCGCAGGTTCTGCCAAGGGGGCGGGTATCCGGTTGTATGATGTCACTCAATCCCCGCTGGATTTGGGTACTCCTTCCCGTGGCTATGTGCTGGGCAATTCAACAGAGAATGAGCTGAATTTTTTCGCTCGGGTTGAAGGCCACCCGGATGCCATCGCCGCAAGGAATATCAAACCTGGCGATTATACCGCCGTGGCCAATTTCATTGTTGCCTATGAATAACTCAAGGGTCATTGCGCTGGATGACCTTCAAGTTTTCTCTGCTGGGCCAGGAGAGAACGCCCCCCATATAGCTGGATAAATATATTCCACCCGGCAGTTGGATGAACAGCGCCTTCTGTTTTGGTGGCGTCAAGGCTGCGACCAGAGTAGCGACCATGCTATTATTGATGAGTGCTTTCTGGTCAATGAAGTTGACAATGGTATTCTTTATTTCGACCGCAATATCATCATCATCACGCTCTACATCCCCGACGGAATCCAGGTTGAACAGTGTCTGTCCCTTATGATCGGTTGCAATCACGGTCGCTACCACAATCTCTCTGTTCATGGTGACAATCATCTTGCTCTTTCTGGTTATTTCTACCCAGTTCTCTGGCGCCAGGCAGCTGCTATGGTATCTGACAACGGTATGTGGATTGTTATAATAATTGTGGGAAACATTCTTTCCCTGCAACGCCATCGTTGCTACGACACATTGCAACTCTTCCATGACAGGGTGGCCCGATCTCAACAGGAAAATATTTTCTGACAGAAGTTTGTTTTTATTGTCAATGGAAAAGTAGCTGATAGCTT
Source organism: Aeromonas sp. 2MA4 (assembly GCF_029237305.1). NCBI lineage: Bacteria > Pseudomonadati > Pseudomonadota > Gammaproteobacteria > Aeromonadales > Aeromonadaceae > Aeromonas > Aeromonas sp. 2MA4. The sequence goes on from NZ_JAACFY010000013.1 coordinate 104,180, forward strand.
CCTTTCCGATGAGAATGGAAACATGTTCATCTTCATAATGAGGGATGCGCTGAGCAAGGGGTTTCAGGTTTTCTATCTTCAATTTCAGGGTTTGCTCTGTATCACTGGTCATATAAAGAGATACATGGCTGAGATTGATCGTTCTCAGGGTATTGGCATTGGTATAGTGGTAAATTAATATCACCAATGAGGTAATAGATACCATGATCAATGCAAACAGCATGATGCGTTTTGGACTGAAATAGCGGTCATATCGTCTACGGCTATATTGTCGTCTTGGTTGTGGCATGTTTGCAGGCGTTGGCACTATGTTATCAGTAGCTACCGTTTCCTCTTCTTCTCCGCTGATCTCAACCGGTGCACAGAAGATATAACCGACTCTCGGAATAGTATCGATTGCGTCCAGTAAACCAATGGATTCCAGTTTTCTGCGCAGAGAGAGGATCTGACGGTTAAGGTTGGTATCGGTATTGTCCTGATTTGGCCACAAGGTCTCCTGCAGCTTGCCTCTGGCAATGACACTGCCTGCCTCATCACACAGCATTTCGAGTAGCTCTGCTTCCTTGTTGCTGAGCTTGATGTCTCTTTCTCCCTTTGAGAGCTTGAATATTGCAGCGGAGAAAATAATATCCTCTGCAATTTTATAATTTTTGTTACTCATGTGTGACTCGTCTTACCGCCAAGGAGTGCATTTTACCATCATGTGGCAGTTGTTCAAATAATGAAAAAACTACAATATCTTTAATTATCAATTATTTAGGTTTCCATTGAGGTGCCTGGCAGCGGGTATGGTACTACAGGTTATTAATTTGGTTCAAAAAACACTCAAAAAGATGGCCGTTTATGTAATCGTTCTCACTTAGCCTGCAGCCTGAGTATGTTTTTGGCCTCGTTCGCGAGTTTTGTTGAATACGGTGCGGATCGGATGGATCTGTTGTGCCAGATCTTGTCGTATGGCGGTTTATTGCTTGAAGATTGACTGCTGATACAGCTTTCGCTGTGGTTTGAGAGCCCCGCCCATGTCCGGCCAGGGTTGCCAGAGGTCCGGCACCATAAAGCCGGGTAATGTCTGCCTGAGCCAGGCGGCCAGCTCCGGATAGGGCACAGGTTCCCCATGCCAGTCGATGAAGGCGGCGGGTCTTTGCCCCCACTCCTCACTCGGTATGGGCACCACCAGTGCCTGGGCCACGGCAGGGTGATCCACCAGCCGCTGCTCTATGGTCTCTGGCTGTATATTCTCCCCGCCCGAGATGAACAGATTGTCGATCCGCCCCTCCACCACCAGCTCGCCGTCGGCGGTGACATGCCCCTTGTCGCGGGTGTGAAACCAGCCAGCCTCGTCGAGCGGTCGCTCCAGTACGCCCTCCAGGAAATAACCGGCAAACAAGGTGTCACCGCGTACGCAAATTTCCCCTTGTTGAATGCAGACTTCGCGCCCCGGCAGCGGTTTGCCAACCAGGCCCGCAGTGGTCGGCAGGCCGGTACAGACCTGGCTGGCCATTTCGGAGAGGCCGTAACTCGACTTGGGGGTGAAGCCCATGGCCGCGAGGCGAGCAACCAGCGGCTGCGGGATGGCGGCGCCACCGAGCAACAGCTCGCGCAAGCGGGTGCGAGCGGGGTCAAAACCCTCAGCCATCAGCCGCCAGAGCTGGGTCGGTACCAGCGACAGGTGAGTGATGGGCTGGGATTCGAGGCGCGCCTTGAGGGGCTGACTGCGATCGTCCAGCACCAGGCTGGCCCCTGCCAGAAAGACCCGGAACAGGATGGCGTAGCCGCCGACGTGAAACAGCGGCAGGGAGAGCAACCAGCCGCACTCCTCATCCAGCGGGATCAGGGAGGCTGAGCCTCGCGCCGAGGCCAGGTGGTTGGCGAGACGATGCACCACGGCTTTCGGTGCGCCGCTAGAGCCCGAGGTGAGGATCATGTTGTTCAACTGGGCAGGCGCGAGTGGCCAGGGTTGCTCGGTAGCCGCCACTTCTGTGCTGAAATCCAGCCGCAGTGGGCACCCACTTCCCACCGGAATTTCATCGGCCGACCAGAAGGCAGTAACATCCAGCTGCCGCGCCAGTGCGGCCTGTCTGGTCAGTGGAAAGGCGGGGTTGAGCGGGCAGAAAATGATGCCGCTGCGCACGCAGGCCCAGGCCAGCAAGACGTCTGGCAGGGCGCCGCGCACCACGGCAGCCAGGCGGTCGCCGCTTTTCAAGCCGGCCCCTTCCAGTTGCAGGCACAGGCTGTTGAGCCTTGCATCCAGCTGCTGGTAGTTGAGGGGGCTTGCTGTGTGGATGGCGATCCGGTGGGGCGCGGCTTGTGCCCAGTGGCGCACCGGGCATGGCTCTAAATGGGAGTGATGGTCAGATGTCGGCAGCATGCAGGCCCCTTCAGTCACGATGAAACAGGGGCTCCAGCAGACTCAGGTCGGGTTTGCCCTGGGTATCCAGCAGGTCGCTTGCCAGCCAGCGTTTGGTGTCCAGGCCCGGTGCCTGATCCGGCGCCCATTCACCCGCGAGACGGGCAAGCTGGCCGAGGCCGACACCGGACTCGAAACAGGAGGAGACGATCACTTTCAGGCGCAGCTCGCGGGCACGGGCCACCAGGGCTTCGCTGTTGGCCAGAGAACCGAGCAGCATGGGCTTGAGCACCAGGGCTCTCAGCTGCGGGATGGGTTCCCAGGGTTTGCCTTGTGCCAACAGCTCGTCGATGGCCACCGGCATGCCGGTGCGGTTCGCCACGAAGGCGATGTCGTCAAAGTTGGCGCAAGGGTCTTCCAGATATTCGATCCGGTTCGGATCCAGGTGACCACAGAAGGCCCAGGCCTCCTCACGGGTCCAGCCCTGGTTGGCGTCCAGCACCAGCTTGAGAGTGGGGATGCGATCGCACAGCAGGCGGATCAGCGCCAGCTCGTCGCGCATGGGGTAACGGGCCACTTTCAGCTTGGCCTTGCTGGGGGTCTGGTGCAGCCAGTCCTTCCAGTGTTTGAGCAGCTCCTGGGGGGAACCTTGAATAAGGGGATAGGGTGCGGGCAGGGTGGCGGTCTGTTCAGGCCAGATCCGGCGCGCGCAGTCGAACCCAAATTGCACCGAAGGCAGCAGGGGCGAGATGGGCTGTCCCTGAGCCAGTTGCTCCAGACAAGCGAGCGCTTCGGCTTGCGCTTCGGCCAGCGTCTCTTTGGAGAAACCGGGCAGGGGGGCTATTTCCCCCCAGCCCTTGTCGATGCGAACCAGCAGGCCCTCTCGCGCCACCTCCACCTTGCCGTGAAAGGTCAGGGGCTGGGTAAAAGGCAATTGGTAGCGATAGAGAGCGAGTTTCATCAGGGATTCCGCTTGTATTTGGAGAAGTCGGGACGACGTTTTTCGTTGAACGCGTTACGCCCTTCCTGACCCTCTTCGGTCATGTAGAACAGCATGGTGGCATTCCCCGCCAGCTCCTGCAAGCCGGCCTGGCCATCGCAGTCGGCGTTGAGGGCCGCTTTCAGGCAGCGCAGCGCCATCGGGCTGTTTTGCAGCATCTCGCGGCACCATCGCACGGTTTCGCGCTCCAGCTCGGCCAAAGGCACGACTGTGTTGACCAGCCCCATGTCGAGCGCTTGCTGGGCATCGTACATGCGACACAGGAACCAGATCTCGCGGGCCTTTTTCTGGCCGACGATGCGGGCCATGTAGGAGGCGCCCCAGCCGCCGTCGAAGGAGCCGACTTTCGGACCTGTCTGGCCGAACTGGGCGTTGTCGGCGGCAATGGTGAGATCGCACATCATGTGCAGCACGTGGCCGCCACCGACGGCGTAACCGGCCACCATGGCGACCACGGGTTTCGGGCAGGTGCGGATGTCACGCTGGAAGTCGAGCACGTTGAGGTGGTGAGTGCCTTCGTCGTCCTGGTATCCACCGTAGTCGCCACGGATCTTCTGATCGCCACCGGCGCAGAACGCCTTCTCGCCGAAGCCGGTGAGTATGATGGTGCCGATATGATCGTCATAGCGGGCATCGGCCAGTGCCTGCAGCATCTCTTTGACGGTGCGGGGGCGGAAGGCGTTGCGTACCTGAGGGCGATTGATGGTGATCTTGGCAATGCCATCGCCGGACTTGTGATAGAGGATATCCTCGTAACCGGCGGAGCAATCGCGCCACTCGACAGGTGCGTACAGTTCCGCTTCCGTCATTGCCTCAATCATGTTTTTTTCCTTCTGATCTGGTAGAGCAGAGTTGAACAATGGAGTTGAGCAATATCGTCATGCTGGACGAGGGTATACAGTCCCGCTTTCGTCATTGCTTCAATCATGTGCACTCTCTTTTTCTTGTTGGTGATAAGCCCGCGACGCCGGCTCGGGTAAAGGGTGTCATGCCGTTTTATGGCGTACTCGCAATCCAGTCGCGCAGGCACGAGGCAAAGCGCTCGGGCTGGCTGGCGTGCAGATTGTGGCCGCCATCCAGGGTCAAGTGATTGATATTGCAGCCCTGCTTTACCAACTGGCAAGCCAGTTGATGGAATTTGTGATCCCGGCTGCCGGAGATCCAGGTCACCGGCAACCGGGTGCTGACGAGCCAGGGCGCGAGATCCTGCTGCTGGCCCAGCGAGGTGGCGCGCAGCATGGTCGCGACGGCCGGGCCCTGATTGCCAAGGCGTCCGGCTATCTGGCGGGCGCGAGCGGCCTCGTCGAGGTCGGCGAAGACTCCCTGTTGATACCAGTTGGCCAGCACTTCTGTCAGCGGTTCGCGCTCGAAGCGCCGGGCCCAGTACTCGTCGTGTTCGATGCGAGCGGCACGCTCGGCCATCGGCAGGCCGGTATGGCAATTTTCCAGCAGCAGGGCCTGCAATCCGGCAGGGGATTGGCTGGCATGATAGAGGGCGAGCCGCCCGCCCAGCGAATAGCCGGCCAGTCGGTACTGCTCGATGCCGAGTGCCTTTAGCGCATCACAGAGCCACTGATGAGCCTGCTCAAAGCCGGTCACACTCACCCCTTGATGGCTGCCGTGGCCCGGCAGATCCAGCGCGTGGCAAGCTATTCCAGGCAAGGCTTCGATCACTGGCTGCCAGTCGCGGCCATCGCCGAGCAGACCGTGCAGCAGTACCAGAGGCTGTTCCTGGCCGTTGGGGTTAGAGGCCACGAATAGCCGCCCCCAGTGCCTTGAGATCCTCGGCGACTTCGCTGCTCGGTACCTTGATTTCAATCAGGGTTACTTTCTTTTCCAACGCCGGTTTTTTCAGGGCTGCTGTGTAGGCCTGCTCGAATTCAGCCAGCGTGGTTGGCGCCCGATAATGGAGGCCGAACATGGCGGCGGCGTGCTCGAAGTGCAGGCCGTGGGGCAGGCAGTAGTAGGTCTCCAGCAGCCGATCGCCGGTGGGCACCGGCAACATGCGAAAGATGCTGCCGCCGTCGTTGTTGAGCAGGATCACCACCAGCGGCCGGCTCGATTTGCCGAGCAGGGCCAGACTGTTGAGATCGTGCAGGGCGCTGAGATCGCCAATCAACAGGGTCGTTGGCTGCTCGCTCGACTGGGCAAAACCATAGGCGGTGGCGATGAGGCCATCGATGCCGGAGGCGCCGCGGTTGGTCATCACCCGGCTCGGCCCCTTGCCCGCTTCGCCGAGCATGTCCATCAGCCGGGCCGGCATGCTGTTGCCGACAAACAACTGGCCTTGAATCAGGTTGCCCAGCCGATGACAGACACCGAGCTCGGAGAAGCGATCGCAAGCGCTGCGGATCTGGCGGGTGGCGTTCTGCTGGCGCTCCGCCAGCCGGTGCCAGGGCAGGTGGCGAGTGCTCACTTTGTGGGTTGCGGCGAAGGCGGCGGGCTCGCACACCAGACGGCGGCGCAGCCGGTAATCGGGATCGAGTCGCGCCGGCTGCGGGTCCACCAGCCAGTAATCCTGCCAGGGGTGCTGCTTGATGAACTGGCCGAGCCGCTTGGAGATGAGGCGGGCACCGAATTGCAGCAACACTTCGGCGCGGGCCAGCTCGGCCACGAAACAGCTGTTTTGCAGGGCGAGATCCATGTGGATGAGGTTGCGGGCATCGAAGCGGATCTGGCTCTGCAGGTCCGCCAGCAGCGGCCAGCCGAGGCGCTCGGCCAGCTCGGCCACCACCTGCGCCTGGGCAGGATCCTGAATGCGTCCCGCGACTATGATGCCGCGTTTGCCCTGCAAGGCCGCCCAATCGGGCTGGCGGGGACAGATCTGCTCATTCTGCTGCCAGGGGCTCCAGGGCTCGCCTGAATGCAGCCAGTCGCCGAGAGGGGCCAGATAGCCGGAAAAATCCAGGTACTCATCGCCGGGATAGAGGGGCTCGGGGTACATGCAGTTGAAATGGACAGGTCCGGGAGTCAGAGCCTGCTGGGCCAGCGCCTGACCCACCGAGCTCAGCACGAAGGCCGCGGGTATGGTCGGGGTGGGGCTCGGCAGGTTCTGCTGATAGACGGGGTAGCGACCGAAGATCCCCTGCTGATCGATCGCCTGGTTGGCGCCGTTGTTGATAAGCTCGGGTGGTCGGTCGGCCGAAAGAATGATGAGCGGCACGCCTGTGAGTTGCGCCTCTGCCACGGCGGGCCAAAGGTTGGCGACCGCTGTGCCCGAGGTCATGATCACCGCCACAGGTCGACCGCTGCCCTTGGCCAGCCCCAGCGCCATAAACCCCAGGCCCCGCTCGTCAAAATGGAGGTGGCGGCGAAAGCCGGCATGGGCGGCCGCGGCCATGGTGAGCGGTGCCGAACGTGAGCCCGAGGCCAGCGCTATGTCTCGCACACCGAGGCGATAGAGCTCTTCCAGCAAGAGGGAAGACCAGACGTGATTGAAGGTGGCATGTTGACTGGCAAACATGAGGCTCTCGCTGAATGAGGGGTCGATGAGAAAACGCTATCCCAGCAGGGAGAGCACATTGGCGATCTTGTTGTCGAGTTCGGCCCACTCGGCGGTGGGTTCTGATCCCGCCACTATGCCAGCCCCGGCATAGAGTGTGATTGTCTGCGCCGTGACGCGGGCGCTGCGGATGGCGACGGAGAACTCCGAGGTCTCCCGGCTCAACATGCCGCAGGCACCGGCATACCAGCCACGATCATGGGGCTCGAACTCGCGGATGAAGGCCAGAGCGGCTTCGCGCGGGGCGCCGCCCACGGCGGGGGTGGGGTGCAGGGCATCCAGCAGTTGCCAGTCACACACACCAGGCTTGAGTTCGGCCTCTATGTCGCACTTGAGGTGTTGCAACAGCCGCAGTTTCAGAATGCGCGGCTCGGTCAGGCTGGCACCCGTGGTGAGCGGGGCCAGTCGACTGAGGATGTCGGCATGCACCAGCCTGTTCTCCAGCCGGTTCTTGCTGTCGGCCAGCAGCTCCGCGGCCAGGGCCGCATCGGTCGCTTCGTCGCCGGAGCGGCGTATGGTGCCTGCCAGTGCCTCGGTGAAGAGATGATCCTGTTCCCTGCGGTAGAGCCGCTCGGGGGAGCAGGCGATAAAGCTCTGCTCGGGGGAAAACTGAAAGCCGAAGTGGAAGCAGTCCTGGGCATGCTGTGCCCACTGTGCCAGCAGGGCCCAGGGGGAGACGGCATTGCCGGCATCATGTGTGGCATCGGTCCTTGCGTCATCCAGGGTGAGACGGCTCTCCCGTGACAGCACTACCTTGGGGGTGTGCGCCTGAAAATCGGGGGCTGTGACCCGTTCCACCAGCGTCTGCCACTGGGCCGGGCCGGGGCAATCCTGGCGTTGCCAGTCGCGCCGCAGCAAGGGGGAAAGCGGCGCTTCCGGCAGCAGGGCATCAAGCGCTGCTTCGGCGGCCAGCATTTCGTCATCGAACTCGGCCGCTGCTTGCTGCTCCGGTAGCCAGAGATTGAGGCAAAGACTGACACTCTCGCCCCGGCGCACCAGCTCGATGCGGGGCAGCACGAAACGGCAGGGGCCGAATCCCTGCCAGCCGGGCTGGGCGGGATCGAACGCCAGCCCGCCGTAGTAGCGCGGGCTGTCGTCGTGGGGCTGGTTGGCGTGCTCGCAGACCTGTTGTATGTCTTGTGGACGGGTCAGTTCGCGGATACAGCCCAGCGCCACATACTCGGGCTTGTCGTGCCCTCTGGCATGCCAATAGATGCGGGGATAGAGAGTCTGCGCTGCGAGCCAGCCCAGAAAGGAGCCGACCTCGATCGCTACGCGCAGCCGGACGAAGCCGCTGGCGTTGCTGTGACGCAGGGCGTCCAGTTGTTGCTTGATATGGGTCTGAGCCAACATGGATTTCGTCTATGAGCCGATAGTGACGGTCAATCCTGCAGAAGGATGCCGTTGGTTTATGCCAAAGGAGCGATTATTCCTATATATTATCTGCCCATTCGTCCATGTAAATCGCCCGGGGAGCTTACCTCCCGAGGTGCCAAGTATACCGAAATCCAGTTCGATAACCCTTAACACGATCAATATCTGATTGTTTGGCCATCACAATATGACAAATACCTTCTCTATCTGGTTGCTGGCGGCGCGTTTGCGAACCTTGCCGCTCGCGTGCTCCTCCATTTTGCTGGGCTCGGGGCTGGCGGCCAGTCGTGGGGCCTTCGATGGCACCATAATGGCGCTCTCCCTGCTGACCGCCATACTGCTGCAGATCCTCTCCAATCTGGCCAACGATTACGGGGATGCGGTATCCGGTGCGGACAATGGCGAGCGGATTGGCCCCCAGCGTGCCGTGGTCTCGGGTCTCATCACCCAAAAGCAGATGTGCGTGGCCATGGGGCTGACCGCCCTGGCTGCCGTGATGAGCGGCCTCTCTCTGCTGGGTTGCGCCTTTGGCGATCAGTGGCTGCAGATCCTCACTTTCGTGGTGCTGGGTGGCGTAGCCATAGTCGCGGCCATCACCTACACGGTGGGCAAGACTCCTTACGGCTATCGCGGGTTCGGGGATATCTCGGTGTTCCTCTTCTTCGGTCTGCTGGGGGTACTCGGCTCCTACTATCTGTTTACCAAGACACTGGCGTGGGATCTGCTGCTGCCGGCCACTGCCTGCGGCCTGCTGGCGACCGCCGTGCTCAACATCAACAATGTGCGGGATATAGAGACGGATGCGGTCAGCGGCAAGATCACCCTGGCGGTGCGGCTGGGTCGCAACCGTGCCATCGCCTACCACTGGCTGTTGCTGGGGGCGGCGCTGGTCAGCACCATCGCCTTCCTGCTGACCCAGCCCGCCAGTTTCTGGCCCTGGATCTTCCTGCCTGCCATGAAGCCCCTCACCGATGCTGCGCGCACCCTGCGTGAAAGCTACGATGGCGAGGTGCTGACCGGTGCCCTCAAGAAGACCGCCATCAGCGCCTTCCTGTTCAGTCTGCTGCTCTCCATCGGGTTGGCGCTCTCCTGATGGGATGCTTGCTTGTTTTTTTATGTGAAAAGGGCTCCCGATGCGGGAGCCCTTTTTGTGTGCTGACGCGACTTGTTGGCACGTCACCAGTCAGACAGGAGAACGGCTTATGCGCGAGTCACTCAAACAGAAAATCATCCAGGTTTGCCGCCAGAAAATAGCGCAGAAGGGGGAGACGGTCGGGCTCTCTTTTTATGCGTTTTTCGCCAACAGAAATGATGACCCCGACTTGCTGATGGAGGCGGCGACCTGGTGGATCCAGACTCACAGACTCGACCATTTCGAGAAGGCCAGAAAGATCCTCCAGCTGGTCGAGGGGAGCAAGTAGGGCAGGGATGAAACAAGCAGGGCTCCAAGAAGGAGCCCTGCCTGCATATGGCGTTGTCACCCCGTCGTTCGGGTGAGTGACACTCAGCTGGCTTGGGCCAATCTGGGGGCCCGGCGGGAGAAGAAGAGGCTGTCCAGCAGCCAGATGACCAGCATGGAGGCACCCACCAGCGGGAAGGCGATACCGAGCAGGATCAGCAGGGCGATGGCACCGCGCATGGGGGGCAATTTGGCAGGCAGCGGCGGGGCGGCGAGACGACCCTGCGGGCGGCGGCTCCACCAGATCCAGAGGCCGCTCACCGAGCTCAGCAGCACCATCAGACAGATGACCAGCATGGCGAGCTGATGGGGCCAGCCGTAGAGTTTGCCCATGTGCAACATGACGCCAGTTTCCACCGTCTTGGCGACCGGGCCGTAATCCTGCCAGCGCACGTCGGCCAGTACCTTGCCGCTGTACTGATCGATATGCAAGGTGGCATCGTTGCGCGGATCGTCGGCGAACAGGGCTATGGTGTAGACGCCGCTCTCACCGACCGGTGGTGTGATGCTGTAACCCGGGCTGACCTGGCGTGCCTGTGCGATCTCCACCACCTGTTGCAGCGGGATGCGGTGGCTGGCCATGACAATGTCATCCTGCTCGCCGCCCTGGTGCATGGCGCTGTGATCATGACGCTTGGCCGCTGGCTGTGAACTCGGCATCGGCATCGTCTCCACCGCCCAGGGCACTGTCTGTTCATGGGAGTGGTTGAGGTTGCGAACGAGAGGGGCGGATTTGGGAACCTCATTCCACATGGCGGCGGGGAAGCGATTCCAGAGGTCGGCGAATTGAGCTCCCCAGAATCCGGTCCAGGTCATGCCGCTCAGCAGCAGCAACAGCAGGAAGCCCGCGCCCCAGAAGCCGACCACGGCGTGCAGATCTCGCCACCAGAGGCGCCCTCGCTGATTCAGTCGTGGCCACAGGATACCGCCGACACCCGGGCCCTTGCGCGGCCACCAGAGATAGAGGCCGCTGACAAGCAGCACTATGCCCCAGCCGGCGGCCAGCTCGATCAGCCGATCCCCTGTGGTGCCGAGCAGCAGGTCGGCATGCAGGGCGCGGGCCACCGCCTGCAAGTTCCACTTGTTGTCCATGGTGCCGAGCAGGGTACCGCTGACAGGATCCATAAACAGGGTGAGCTCATTGCCTTGTTGCGTGACGATAAACTGGGCGCTCAGGTCCGGTGCGGCCGGTGGCAGGTATTTGCTCAGGTTGGCGTCCGGCATGGTGGCCCGTGCCTTGGCCCACAGGGCATCGGCGCCAAGGGGCTTGCCCGGCAGTTGAGCGGTGCTCAGGATGTGGGCGGCGGGGGGCACCTTCATCAGCTCGGGATAGAGCAAATTGTCGAGCTGGGGTTTGAACAGATAAACGATCCCTGTCAGTGAGAGCAGGATCAGGAAGGGGGCGACGAAGAGGCCGGCGTAGAAGTGCCAGCGCCAGATCCGCTGGTAATGGCTCGAGGCCCTGTTTTTCATCTCTGATCCTTGCGCTAATGACCAACGTTTCTGCTGGTGGAATGTTTGTGGCGGCGCGGATGATAACAGCAACGTTTTGTTAACTGCAACAGAACATGATGGGCTTGCTCTGGGAGTGATACAGAGCGTCAGCGTGAGGATCGGGGAGTCAAAAGGTGGCGCTGTCGGCGTCAGGGTGCTGGATGTAGCATGGACTTTTTGTAGATAAATCCTTACCTTGTTGCAACATCCGGCTGTGCTGGCACAGTGAAAATCCATGGAAGGAGGCGGACGTGACGTTACAAGCACACGGTCATTTCAAGATGCAGCGGCAGGGACAGGTGCTGATCTGTCAGCCGAGTGGTCCCTTCAATCTGATGGGGGCCATGGCCTATGAGTCAGCCTTCAGCCAGCAGTTCGCCCAGTTGCGTGATGCGCCCTGGGGAATTGTCGAGGTAGCAACCGAATTTGAGGCAGCAGGGCCAGAGGTGTTGGTCCGTTTTCGTCGCCAGTTCGGCTGGTGCGCCGCCAACGGCTGCGCCTTTCTGGCTGTGGTACTGGCGGGGAGCTTCAAGCAATACCTGGCGGATCAGATATTCCACGACCTGCCATTTCAGGAGGTTCGCTACTTCGGGCAGACCGAGGAGGCGCTTCAGTGGCTTAAGCAGCAGCTGGCCGCGAAACAGGCCTAGGTCAGTACCTTCGTATCGTGACTAGCTCAGGTTGATAAACCATTTATCCCGCTCGTCGACGCAGTCGGGCTCGCCCATCTCGAATTCGCGGCAGATAAGCGGGCGAACTTCGTAGAAGCGGCACATCGTTGAGAGTGCGGTCCAGCGCCGCTTGCTATCCCTTGGTCAACTCAGATTGATAAACCATTTATCCCGTTCGTCGACGCAGTCGGGCTCGCCCATCTCGAATTCGCGGCAGATAAGCGGGCGAACTTCGTAGATACGGCACATCATGGTATTGCGATCGAGCGCCGCACACCAACCATCTTCCAGCCGGTGCATCACGGGCACCTGTCCTTCTATCTCGTCCACGTAGCGATCCGGTACGCCGGTATCGGTAAACAGCATGACTTCGAGGCGGCAGCAGCAGGCTTCGCAGTTCTGGCAGCTGACTTCGGCTTGGGGTTCTCTGTTCATCTGTGTTGTCCATGCCATGGGAATGGCACATGTGCGATAAAAAACAGGCGCCTGCAAAGGCGCCCGAGTCGTGGTCAAGATTGAGCCCGGCAGATGAGCTGCCAGGCTGCGTCGTTAACCCAGTTTGCGGGCGCGGTAGGTACGGCCCTTGATCTTGCCTTCCTGCAACCGCTTGAGGGCGGCGCTCCCTACGCTGCGCTTTACCGCCACGTAGGAGTACTGTTCGGAGATCTGGATCTTGCCTACATCGGCACCGGCAATGCCGCCTTCACCGGTCAGGGCGCCCAGAATGTCACCGGCGCGCACCTTGGTCTTGCGGCCTGCATCGATGGAAAGGGTCACCATCTGCGGCGCAATCGGCTTGATCTCGCGACCAATCTCGGCCAGATCGCCCTGCGGCATGGGGGCCTGCTGGTACTCTTCGATGAGGTTGACGCGCTGGGCCTCGTTCGGCTGGTAGAGGCTCAGAGCCAGACCCTGCTGGCCGGCACGACCGGTACGACCGATGCGGTGCACGTGCACTTCCGGATCATAGGTCAGTTCGTAGTTGATGACGGCGCCCAGCTCCTTGATGTCGAGCCCACGGGCGGCCACGTCGGTGGCCACCAGAATGGTGGCGCTGCCGTTGGCAAAGCGCACCAGCACCTGATCCCGCTCCCGCTGTTCCAGATCGCCGTTCAGTGCCAGCGCCGAGAAGCCCTTGGCGGCCAGATGATCGGCCACGTCGTTGCAGGCCCGCTTGGTGTTGCAGAACACCACGCAGGAGGCCGGTTGATAGTGGCTCAGCAGCCAGGTGAGAGCGTCGAGGCGCTGACCGGCCGGGACTTCATACAGCTTCTGTTCGATGGCGCTCCCCTCGTGCAGGGACTCCACGCTGACCTCGACCGGATTGCGCTGCACACCGCGGCTCATCTGGGCGATCCCCTCCGGATAGGTGGCGGAGAAGAGCAGGGTCTGGCGCTGCTCGGGTGCATAGCTGATGACCCGGTTGATCTCTTCGCCAAAACCCATGTCCAGCATGCGATCCGCTTCATCCAGCACCAGCGTTTTGAGGCCGGAGAGTTCGAGAGTGCCCTGCTCCAGGTGTTTGAGAATGCGACCCGGGGTGCCGACGGCGATGTGGGCACCAAAGCTCAGGGTGGCAGACTGGGGGGCTGTCTGGGTACCGCCGCACAGGGTGACCAGCTTGACGTTGGGCAGGGCGCGGGCCAGACGACGTATCTCCTGGGCTACCTGATCCGCCAGCTCGCGGGTCGGACAGAGTACCAGCGCCTGCACTTCGAGGCGGTTGACGTTGAGCTTGGCGAGCAGGCCGAGGGCGAAGGCCGCTGTCTTGCCGCTGCCGGTTTTTGCCTTGGCGATCAGGTCTTTGCCGTCGAGCACCAGGGGCAGGCTCTGGGCCTGGATCGGGGTCATCTGCAGATAACCCAGGCTGGTGAGGTTCTCTTGCAGGGCGGGGGAGAGATTGAGGCTGCTAAATTCGGTGTTGTTCACAAAAGGACTCTATTTCGGAGAATACGGGGTGCGCACAGCGCTAAGGGCGCGCATTGTACCAGAATGCGGCACCGGATGTGGCGGATTTTTGAACGCTGGTTTGACGCTGTTCATCCCATCGGCTGCCAGCCTGACCACCAGCCGGCCGCCAGCAGGGTGAGAGTGCAAAAGCCGGTTTCGATGGCTCCACCGCTCTTGAGGGGCCAGCCTGGCAGCCGGTAGCGGCGTTTGATGGGCCAGAACAGCGGAATACCCGCCGGCGTGAGCCAGTCCCCCAGCAGGTGGCTGAGGTAGCCGATAATGAGCGCATCCTTGATCCCGGCGGGCAGCAGGTCGGGCGCCAGGCTCTGATCCAGTCCCCACACGGCCGCGGCGACCGCCAGCAGGCTGTGAGTGAAGCCGCGATGACCAAACAGTCGTGAGAGCGGTTTCGAGATCCAGGGCAGCCGCTGCCCCAGCACGGACTTGGGGTGGTCGAGATCCGGCAGCAGGGCGCTGGCCAGCGCCGCCGGTATGGTCTGCCACAGGCTGGCATCCGACAGGGCTGGCGTGAGCTGGAGTTTGTGGGCGAGCAGGGTGCAGGTAACGGAAAACAGCAGATGCCCTTGGGCGGTCATGGTGATTACGGCGTGGAGAAATGGCGGCGCATCTTACCAGTGTCGCGGGCCATTGCAGCAAAAAACCGGGGCCGGTGGGCCGGCCCGGTCATTAACTGCGCGGATCTTCCACTCTGGCATCGGCGGGCACCCGTTTTTTCCCTACCACCATGGCACGCAGCAGATCGCTGCGGGTGAGGAGGTCGGTCAGGATCACCACGGCGGCGTGCACGGCTATGATGGCCAGCAGGGTATTGACGACGACCTCATGGGCCTCTTCGATCCACTCTTCCCCCCAGAATGCATCCCAGGTGGTGAGCCAGCCGGTGGCTATGGTGCCGACCAGTGACAGCAACAGCACCCAGATCATCAGGGCCCCGAGCGGGTTGTGACCCAGATAGTAGGGGTGACGACCCCGGGCCAGCTGGCGCAGGTAGTCACGGACGCGGGTAGGGGTCGGCCACCATTGGCCGAAACGGGCGTAGTAAGAGCCCACCAGACCCCACAGCAGCCGGATCAGCAGCAGGGCAGCCAACCCATAGCCGACATACCTGTGGTTCCTGCTGCCCTCTTCCAGTACGAAGAAGTTGAGCAGGCAGAGGATCACGGTCGCCCAGTGAAACCCTCTGATGAGGGGATCCCAGACCTTCACTTCAGACGAGGTTGTCATGGCAAGACTCCATCAAAGAGGCCGGCGACGGACCGGCCCATGGTTGCGCTACTGGTCTATCTCTTCTTTCACTTTCTTCAGGTCAGTCGGGTCGAAGTAGATCTCGACCTTGCGCTTGTCCTTGTCCCAACCGTAGATCTCGTAGCAGTGGGTCTTGGTCACCTTGAACTTCTTGATGTCGTAGCCCATGGCCTTGATCTGCTGCCGGGCCTCGGCTTCGCTCAGCCATTGCGTCTTGTCGGTCTGGGTACACTGGGGGCCGGCCAGTACAGTGGCGCTAAACAGGGGGAGCAGTAACAACAGTGGTGTCAGTTTCATTGCGGGTTCCTTGCGGGTGGGGGATGAACAGCCGCAAGGTTAGGGCGTCAGACTTAAGGAAAAATTAAGCAAAAGGGGATAGGCATGAATATCCCCGGCCGCAAGCCGGGGAGGCTGGATCAGCTCAGCTTGCCCTTGAGCAGCCACTTGTCGAGGGCGTTGGCGAAGCGCTGCTTGTCGGCCGCGTTGAAGGGGGCCGGGCCGCCTGTCTGCACCCCGGCCGAGCGCAGCTCTTCCATGAAATTACGCATGCCGAGACGGGCCTGTATGGTCTCGCGGGTGTAGATCTCGCCACGGGGATTGAGCGCCTCGCCACCGGCATCTATCACCCAGGAAGCAAGGGGAATGTCGCCGGTGATCACCAGATCCCCCGGTATGACTTGCTGGGCAATGACATGATCTGCCACATCGAATCCCTTCTCTACCTGCTGGGTTTTGATGTAGGGGGAGGGCGGAACCCGCAGTCCCTGATTGGCCACTAGCGTGGTGACGACCTGGGCGCGGTGGGCGGCGCGGTAAAGGATCTCCTTGACCGGGAGGGGGCAGGCATCGGCATCAACCCAGATGGGCATGGCATGGTTTCCTGTGTCTGAAACGAGGGTCGCATCTTAGCACGGCTGGTGAGGAGCGGCTGCCCCGGGGCTGAGTCAGGCCGGGCTTTAGTGTAAGCTGGCCCGATGAGACTGAATGAAAAGGACGAGCAGATGGATCGGGTACCCAGCGATGTGATTTATGCCCTGACCCTGGATGGCAAGGGTGGCATGCAGCCACTGGCGGCGGGGAGCGAGATCCCGGGGAAAAGCCCTGGCTGGCTGCATCTGGATTACGGCAATCCGGAGGCGGCCCGCTGGCTGCTGCAAACCCCCTTGCTCAATGATGCGGCCAAGGAATCCCTGCTCGGCCAGAGCAACAGGCCCAAGCTGGTGCGGATGGGAGAGACTGTGCTGCTGATCCTGCGAGGCATCAATCACAACAAGGATCACAGGCCGGAAGAGATGGTGGCGCTGCGTATCTTCATCACACCAGATCTCATCATCAGCAGCCGTCGTCGTCCGCTGCTCTCCGAGCAGGACGTGTTCAACCAGCTGACGCAGGGCGGTGGTGCCGATACCCCGGCCGACTGGCTGGTGGAGGTGTGTGATGCCCTGACCGACAGGGCGGGGGAGTTTGTGGAAGAGCTGCATGATCAGATCCTGGAGCTGGAGGAGCATGTGCTGGCCCGCGACCTGCCCGCCAACGGCCGACTGGCGCGGATCCGCAAGCAACTCATCATGATCCGCCGCTACCTCTCCCCCCAGCGGGATCTGGTGGCGCGTCTGGCCAACGAGAAGATCAGCTGGCTGGACGAAGATGACCGCCGCCGCCTGCTCGACATCGCTGACCGTCTGCGCCGCTGGCTCGATGATCTCGATGCCGGCGTGGCCCGCACCGGTGTGCTGGCGGACGAGATCAACAACCTGATGGCGGAGGCGACCAACCGCCGCGCCTACCAGATGTCGGTGATGGCGCTGCTGTTCTTGCCCGCCAGTTTCCTGACCGGTCTGTTTGGCATCAACCTGGGCGGTATTCCTGGGGCCGAGAGCCCGACCGCATTCTGGGTCTTCTGCGGATCCTTGGTGGCGCTGGCCACCGGGCTGGCGGTCTGGCTCAAACACAGACGCTGGTGGTAAGGAACAATCATGACAACCTGGCAATCTTTTGGCGTGACCCTGCTGCTGTTGCTGGGCCACACCCTGATCCGCAGCCTCATTCACAAGAGCCTGCTGGCGCTGGCCCATACCCGACAAGTGAGTGAAAACCGGGTGCTCTATGTGGAGCACGTGTTCCACTTTTTGCTTGGCTGCGCCACCCTGCTGATCCTGGCCGGGGTATGGGGGCTCGATTTTTCACGGCTGGTGGTGCTCGCCTCCTCCTTCTTCGCCGTGCTCGGGGTGGCCATGGTGGCCCAGTGGTCGATCCTCTCCAACATCACCGCCAGCATCACCATCTTCTTCGCCTTTCCCTACAAGATTGGCGACCGGATCCGCATCCTCGACAAGGATGATTCCGTCACCGGCGTCATCACCGAGATCGGTCTTTTCTATGTGCGGGTGCGGGATGACAACGGCGATCTGGTCACCTATCCCGCCAACCTGATCCTGCAAAAGCCGGTCAGGCGACGGGAGGGCAAGGTGGCAGACCCCCTGCAGCCAGAATGAAAAAGGCTCCACGAGGAGCCTTTTTTGATCATGTGTCTCTATCAGCGTTCGAAGAAGCGATAGAGATGCTCGACCTGGATGGGGCAGTCTGCCACCAGATGAATGTGCTGGCGGGCCTCTTCGACCGAGCCGAACGAAAGGGGGCAACCCAGGGTGTCAGTCATCTCGTACAAGCGGCCATCTTGCCCTCTGAACTCCACGATCCAGCCCGGCAGTATGGCATCTTGCAGTATCTCGGCTTCCTTGAAGGCTTGCTGCTGATAGAGCTGGCGAAGTTCATTGACTGTCATGACGTCCTCCTGTGACTCATAGCGCCTCTTCAAGTCTAGTGGCTGAATCTGCCTGATTCATCTGGCCGTGTTCAGACACTCCCAGGCCCAGCGCATGCGGATGAAGGTCTCTGCATCGCCACCCCGATCCGGATGATGTTGCAGGGCAAGCTCCCGCCAGCGTCGGCGAACTGTCTCCTGGCTGGCATCGGCGGTCAGTTCGAACAGGGCCAGCGCCTCCGCCCTGTGTCCCGCTCCGTCATAAGCGCGCCAGAAGCGGTTGAGCAGAGCCTCCACCTCTTCCCGGTCGGTCTGCCAGAACACCTGCCAGTCGAGGTAGTAGTTGCGCAGAGACTGGCCGAGGGCCAACCTCTGGCGAGTATCTGTTGCCCCGGCAAGGGGCTCTAGCCGGATATCCAGGGAGCTGATCACCAGCCACCACCCAGCGTCATAGAGCTCAGCCTGCAACTGGTAGAGGGCATTCATGATCAGAAAGTTGACCCGAAACAGCTGCAGCTGTTCATCCCCGGCCAGGGTGGGAATGGCCCCTTGCTGGCGCAGGGCGGCCAGCAGTTCGTGCACCTTGTAGCTGGCCGCTGCCTCTTGTAGCAGTGTCAGCAGGGGGGCGAGCAGCGGGTTGTGACAGTGCTGTGTCTCACTCATGAGCTGGCCGTCTCCTTCGGCGGTTGCAGGGCTATCAGCAACTCTCCTGACAGAGGCGTGACCAGACCTGTGACGATGCGGGGCTGCGCCCTGGCATCCAGTACGAACAGCGGTATGGCACCGGGGTTGGCTTCCTGATATTGCGCCCAGTCGAAGGTGTCGCTCAGGCGAGTCGCCTTGATCTGGCCGCCCCGGCTCAGCAGGCCGCTCAAGCGGGCGTAGTTGATATCGGGCCCGAACAGGTTTTGGCGGGCGCGGAAGGTGGCACTCTCCCGGTTCGCCTTGCCGTGCTGTTCGCTGGAGCGCAGGGAGTAGACCTTCTCTTCACCGTAGAGGTGGGCGAAGTGCAGCACGCCGAGGGCGTTGTTGTGACGGTTGGGGGAGAGCGCCAGCACTGTACTGATGCTGGTGAGCGGCAGATGCAGCTCGGCATGCTCCGATTGGGGGTTGCCGAAATAGCAGGGCAGGTTGCTCATGCGTGCCTGCTTGTAAAATTCCCAAGCAGGATCAGAAAGATAGACAGGGACTCCCTGATCCGCCAGCGCCTTGCCTATGGCCCTGGCCACAGAGTTGGCACCTATGATGAGCCAGGTGTTGGGGGCGCTCTGACGCATCCCGAGCAGGCCCGCCAGCGGCGCCGAGGTCAGGCTCTGCAACACCACAGTGGAGATGATCACCGCAAACACCAGGGGTACCAGCTTGTCCGCATCGGGAATATCGGCCTGATGCAGGCTGATGGCGAAGGAGGCACTGACCGCCGCCGCCACTATGCCCCGCGGCGCTATCCAGCTCAGCAGGGCGCGGGCCTGCCAGGAGAGATCCGAGCCCCAGGTCGAGACCAGGATGCAGAGTGGGCGTGCCACGAACTGCACCACGCACAGCAGTGCCAGCACCATGGGGCCGAGCTGCCAGAGCTGGGCCAGATCGAGGCGGGCCGCCAGCAGGATAAACAGGGAGGAAATGAGGATGACAGCGAGATCTTCCTTGAAGGCCAGCACCTCTTCCAGATCCAGCCCATCCTGATTGGCAAGCCAGATGCCGAATACGGTCACCGCCAGCAGGCCGGATTCGTGACTGAGCCAGTTGGAGAGGCTGAAGGTGACCAGCACCAGCGCCAGTACCCCGAACTTGTGCAGGCTGACCGGCAGCCAGTCCTTGCGGATCAGCAGTGTGGTAAGCCAGCCGGCGGCCACCCCGATGAAGGAGCCGACCCCCACCGTTTTTGCCAGTGCCAGCAGGGTGTGACTGAGCAGATCGCCCTGACTGCCGAGGCGTACCGCCTCGAACACCAGCACGGCGAACAAGGCACCGATGGGATCTATGACTATCCCTTCCCAGCGCAGTATGCGATCCACCTCCCGGGTAGGACGGATCACGTTGAGCATGGGGGCAACCACAGTGGGGCCGGTTACCACCAGCACGGCGCCGAGCAGCATGGCGACCCGCCAGTCCAGTCCCAGCAGGAAGTAACTGGCGCTGCCGATGACGGCGAAGCTGACCAGCATGCCGGTGGAGCAGAGGTTGCGCACCACCTTGCCGATCCCCTTGAGTTCCGTCAGATGCAGGGTCAGGGCACCCTCGAACAAGATGATGGCCACCGACAGAGAGACCAGCGGGAACAGCAGGTCCCCGAGCAGGGCATCGGGGTCGAGCAGGCCGCTGACCGGTCCCAGGGTCAGGCCGGTGAGCAGCAGAAACAAAATGGCGGGCACTCGCAGTGACCAGGCGAGCCATTGGGCCAGCACTGAGACCAGGGCGATCCCGGCCAGGGAAAGAGCAGTCATGCAGACCTCGATTCAGGTAATGAGCTTGGAGGAAGTGTAGCGGGGAAGATGGCTAGATTGACACCCGCAGAGGTTGGGAGCAAGTGCCGCGGGGAGCTGCGCGACAGTCGGCGTCATGGTGGGCCGGACAGGGCGTGGCCGCAGAGGTGTGGGGGGGCGCTACGCCGCCATTATCCGTCGAATTAGATGGGGCTCTCTTTGTGAAGGTCGGTGACACAGTCGGCCACCGCCAGCACCAGGGCCGAGCGCACCACCTGATCGAGCCGGTTGAGCTGCATCTGGTAGAAGGGCCAGTCCTCCTCGTTGGCAGGGGGATCCTGCGGCATCATGCTGCCCTGGTTCAGGCAATGCAGCCTGTCCAGCAGATCGCGAATGGGCTTGTCGCTGAAGCGGTAATCCTTGGGATCGCGCACCAGAAAATCGCGGATCTTCAGGTAGGCTTCGAGATCCTGATAGCGCTCCAGAGAGATGAGGCCGAGGGCAAAGATAAGTTTGAGGCGCACCTCCAGCTGGCCGAGGGGGCCGCTCTGGTTGAGCAGGGGTTCGATGGCGTATTTGACGGCATACTCCTCCTGGCGAAAGGCTCGCCGCATCAGGGAGTCGACCGCCTCTTCCAGGATGGTCACGACTTCGAGAAAGAAGCCGCGGGGGCCATCCTGCTCGTTCAGTCGCTCCAGTACTTCATCTTCCTGGTGTGTGGTCATAGGTGCATTGGGTCCAGCTGACTGGGAGAGAGAGTGCCTCTCTCCCGGTTTTTATCATATGAGGCGAATTCCCATGCCATTCAACCGGTTGAGGCGGCTGTCTGGCGGTGAGTGCGCCCCATCAGGGTTACTTCAAGCTGTCGTAACGGGTGACGATGGCACTGACTATGTCGCTGTCGGCGGCAAGGCCGGTCACCCGGGCCAGGGCCTGGGCCGGCCCAAGTTCCGTCAGCAGGGCCTGCAGTTCCATCGCCTGGGGATCATCGGCGTTGTGATAGTGCAGCGCCGCTGCGATTCCCTCTTGCAGATGGTCGCTGGGCAGGCCGTACTCCAGGGTGCCGAGCAGCGGCTTGACCAGCCGATCCCCTGCCGCCAGTTTGCGCAGCGGCTGACGGCCGACCCGGTCAATTTCGTCCACCAGATAGGGGTTGGCGAAGCGGGCCAGGATCTTCTCTATGTAGGCGGCGTGCAGACGCGGATCGAAGCCGTAGCGTTTCACCAGCACGGCTCCGCTCTCCTCCATGGCGCGGCGCACCTTGCTGCGGATCACCGGATCCTCGATCGCCTCACGAATGGTGTGGTAGCCCCGCAACTTGCCGAGGTAAGCGGTGACGATATGGCCCGTGTTGAGGGTGAACAGCTTGCGCTCGACGAAGGCCATCAGGTTGTCGGTGGGCTCCATGCCCGCCACCTGGGGCAGTTCGCCCTTGAACTGGGTCTGGTCGACGATCCACTCGCTGAAGCTCTCCACCGTCACTTCCAGCGGATCGTCGTTGGCCGCGGCAGGCGGCACTATGCGATCCACCGCCGAGTCGACGAAGCCGACGCAGGATTCGAGCGTGGCATGATACGCGACCGGCAGGTACTTGAGTACCTCCTGCTTGAGGTGGCTGGTGCCGCGCACCATGTTCTCGCAGGCGATGACGTTGAGCGGGCTCAGGTTGCCGGCATCGAAACGGGCCTGCAGCCCCTTGGCCAGGGTGCTGGCAATCTTGTCCAGAATGTTGGGGCCGACCGCCGTGGTGACCAGATCGGCGGTGATGATACGGGCGATTACCTCGTGTCCGGCGGAGCTGACCGCCGCTACGTTGCGTACCACGTCCAGCTTTTGATCCGCTCCCACCACGTGCACCTTGTACTCCTGACGGTGGTTGAGCTGATCGATCAGGGTCTCGTTGACGTCGGCGAAGGTGACCTGATGGCTGGCGTCGGCCAGCAATTTCCCGATGAAGCCACGACCGATGTTACCGGCACCAAAATGCAATGTTTTCATGATATTAACCTCTACAACCAAAGACGATGAAGGATGATTACGCAGCCTGTTCGGCACCCAGCAGATCCAGAAATTCCTGGGGGTCCGTGGTGCTGGCCAGCCGGTCGATGAGACCGGGTTCATCCAGTGCATTGGTCAGGCGGGTTATTACCTGCATGTGTTCGTCGTTGCGGGCGGCGATGCCGATCACCAGTCGTGCCACCTCGTCCGCCGCCTCGCCAAAGGCGACGCCGGCCGGATACTGGCAGATGACGATGCCGGTGCGCTTCACAAACTCCTTAGCGGCTATGGTGCCGTGGGGCACGGCGATGGACTCGCCGAGGTAGGTGGAGACCAGTTGCTCGCGCTCCAGCATGGCGTTGACGTAATCCGGTGCCACATAGCCCCGTTCCGCCAGCAGTCTGCCAGCGGTCAGGATGGCGGCCTCCTTGTTGTCGGCCTTGAGTCCCAGATGCACGTCGTGACGGCTCAGGGTGAACACTTCAGCCGCTTGAAGTTCGTAGTTGTCATCGTTGGCCGCGACCAGCAGTTGCGGGTTGGCCACGTCATCGTTGGCCGCCAGTGTCAGGTTCTGCACCAGCTCCTGATAGAGGCCGTTGTCGAGGAAGTTGGTCAGCGAGATATGGTGAGCGTTCGGCGCATGACGACGGGCCCGTTCGGTCAGATCCTTGTGGGTGATGACCCAATCCACCTGATCGTCGAGTTGATCGATGGCGCGGTTGGTGACGCTGATGTCGAGCCCGGCGGCCTGTACCCGCTTGCGCAGCATGCCGGCACCCATGGCGCTGGATCCCATGCCCGCATCGCAGGCGACCACGATATTGCGCACCGCCATCAGTTCGCCGCCCGGCTTCTTGGCCGCCGCGGTTTCGGGTTTGCCGCCCTTCATGGCTTTCATCTTGCGGGTGGCTTCACCCAGGGCGTCGGCCTCGTCGGCTTCCGGCTGCTGGGCGCGAACGAACACGGCGGCGACCAGGAAGGAGACCAGGGTCGAGCTGATGATGGAGAGGGCAACCCCGATCAGGGAGGCTTTCGGCGTCATCAAGAGCACGGCGAAGATGGAACCCGGTGAGGCTGGGGAGACCAGACCGGCGTTGAACAGAGTCAGGGTGAAGACCCCTGTCATGCCACCGGCGATCACCGCCAGAATGAGGCGCGGGTTCATCAGCACATACGGGAAGTAGATCTCGTGGATGCCGCCGAAGAAGTGAATGATGGAGGCGCCAGCCGCGGACTGCTTGGCGGCACCACGGCCGAATACCATATAGGCCAGCAGCACGCCCATGCCCGGGCCCGGGTTCGCTTCTATCAGGAAGAAGATGGAGCGGCCCTGTTCGGTCG
The DNA here is from genome assembly GCF_029237305.1 of Aeromonas sp. 2MA4. Taxonomy (NCBI): domain Bacteria; kingdom Pseudomonadati; phylum Pseudomonadota; class Gammaproteobacteria; order Aeromonadales; family Aeromonadaceae; genus Aeromonas; species Aeromonas sp. 2MA4. The sequence goes on from NZ_JAACFY010000013.1 coordinate 127,772, forward strand.
CCTGCTGGATCCCCAGCGGCGAGAAGATGCCGTGGTTGATGGCGTTGTTGAGGAACAGGATCTTGGCTGGTTCAACGAAGATGGAGGTGAGCGGCAGCATGTGGTTTTCCACCAGGAAGCCGACGCCACCCGCCAGTACGCCGGAGAGCACCTTGACGAAGGGACCGATCACGAAGAAGGCGAGGATAGCCAGCAACATGCCGATGAGACCGGCGGAGAAGTTGTTGACCAGCATCTCGAAGCCGCTCTTGACGCGCCCTTCCATCACTTTGTCGAAGCGCTTGATGGCCCAGCCACCCAGCGGACCGACCATCATGGCACCCATGAACATGGGGATGTCGGTACCGACGATCACGCCCATGGTGGTGATGGCACCGACCACGCCGCCCCGCTCACCGCCCATCAGCTTGCCGCCTGTATAGCCAATCAGCAGCGGCAGCAGATAGGTGATCATGGGGCCGACCAGCTTGGCCAAGGTTTCGCTTGGCAGCCAGCCGGTGGGAATGAAGAGAGCGGTAATAAAGCCCCAGGCGATGAAAGCGCCTATGTTGGGCATGACCATATTGGACAGGAAGCGTCCAAAATTCTGTATCTTGACTTTGGTATCCGGTGATAACATGTCGGGACCCCGTTTTAAGCCTGTTTGATTAAAAGTGGTAGTCGGGATGACGGGTTTTGCCGAACCCCCATCCCAGTCGTCTAAGCAACTTCAATCTACCAGCTTGTGATCAAATTAGGCTGAAAACGGGGTGTCTTGTGACGTACCTCTCAAATACCCAGCCATACCCCCTCCCTAAGTAGTGACCCTGATCACATTCAAGCTCTGTAGTTTGGCTACATTTCGATCTTTCTTGCCGCCACCACCTATTTAATGTGATTTGAGTCACCTTTTGTGGTTTGCGCAAACCCGTTGTCAATGTGATGGCTGTCACGAATACTTAATTTGTATTCAAACGGGTCAGTGTGTGAGATGCAAAATCCGAGAGGGATAACGATGGATAGGTAGTATTTTCTCATTAATCACCAATGAGTCAGTAGGTTTGTAACCCACTTTCAGTTTTTCATGATTGGCATTCAACCGCACAAGCGGCGCATTACTCCCTCCAGTGGTCCTCTGGCGAAGCGCAGGTTCCACAGATTGGCGAACAACAGGGCCGCCAGGGCGAAGAGGGTGGCGGCCAGTACCACTTCGGGCAGATCTTGCCCCTGCAGCCAGCCCAGCCCCTCCAGCACGCCCATGCCGAGCATGATATGGGCGATATAGAGTGTCAGGGTCTGCCGACCAACTGGCAGCCAGACTCGCCACCAGCGAGCAGTGGGCAGGGTGCGGCCGAGCCAGAGGCAGAGCGCGATCAGGGTGCTGGCCCCCCCCATGCCAAACAGCAGGTAGAGCGGTGCCGGAGGTATGGGTTGGGTCGCCAGCAGCGGCGCCAGCTCTGGGCTCGGCAAGAGGGTCGACAACCAGAGCGACAACCCCCTGGCCAGCACCATGGCACTCACCCCACCGGCCAGCAGCCATCTCTGTACGCTCGCGTTCTCGAGGGCCTGACGACTCAGCCAGAGGCCGTAGAGCAGAAAGCCCAGCCAGGGCACCACAGGGTGCCAGCCATTGAACAGCAGATTGCGGACGAAGCCGTTCAGGGTCCAGAACTCGGGGTAGCTGAAGCTGTGCCACTGCCAACCCTGATCGTAATTGAAGTGAAACAGCAGGATGACGAAGCCCGCTGCCAGCAGGGGGATCAGGGAGAGCAGCCAGAGGGAGGGTAACCGCAGGCAGCAAGCCCCCAGCAGGAAATAAACGGCGTAGTAGTGGATGATGTCGGCTGGAAACACCAGATAGTTGAGCAGTCCCAGGATCAGCAGAAACAGGGCCCGCTTGGCGGTGTGCTGCATGGCTGTCGGCCAGCTCAGCTTGCGGCTCGAGAGACCGAGACCTATGCCGGCCAGCACCACGAAGCTGGCGGCAGAACGACCCTCCAGCGCATCCAGCAGGGCTTTGAGCCAGTCAGGCCCGCCTGTCAGCACACCCATGGCGATGCGAAAGTTCACCAGCACCATGCCGAGCAGGGCCATGGCGCGGGCCAGATCCAGCCCTTCCAGTCTATTGGATGACGATGTCATGATCGGCTTGCCTCGCAGGAGATGAAACCATGGCTCAGTTGGCCGGCCCCAGCAGCAGGTCCAGCAGTTGTGGCAGTCGTTGCGCCGCTGAGGGCTGATCCGGATGGAGGACAAGTGCATCGCGCAGTGCCTGCCCTTCCAGCCCGTCCAGCAGCAGTTGGGCGGTGAGATCGGGGTCCAGTCTTGCCTCCAGAAATCCCTCCTGCTGTCCCCGCCGTACCGTATTGGCAAGGGCATCGCACAGCTGGCGCTGGTTGCTGGCGAAGGTGGCGGCCATCTCGGGGTGGCGGGTCAGCTCGGCCAGGATTTCGGTGCCGAGCAGTAGATTCTCCGGCGTCTGCGACCAGGCGAGATAGCCAGCGGCGAAGCGGGCCAGTGCCGCGCGGGCGGAGCCCTGATCCAGCTCATCCAGCAGGGGCTGCAACTCGGCGGCTTCCAGCGAGGCGATCAGCGCGATCAGCTCCTCTTTGCGGGCGAAGTGGTTATAGAGGTTGCCCAGACTCACCCCTGCGGCGGCGGCTATGTCGCGCATCCCTGTCTGGTGGAAGCCCCGCTCGATGAAGCAGCCGAGGGCTGCCTGGATGATCAGCTCCCGCCGCTGCTCCAGGCGGTTGTGATTGATGGACATGGTCGGCTTCCTCTCTGCTGGTCGACATTACGTGAGCGAACGTTCGTTCATTTTAGGTGTTCACCTTATCTCCGGTGTGAAAAAGAAGCAAGCCACAGTTAGCCAAGAGGAGGCATCTCCTTGGTCGGCATACTCCGGGGCAAACCATGCGTCCGCCGAGCGGTCAGTGAGGTTTCCGAATAACCCGGACCCAAAGCCGGTCAAGGCCAAGACAGGTAGAAGGTCATTGCACTCCTGGCCATCTTCTCGTCGGGCCAACCGCTCATCAGAGCGCTCGTCTGTAGGCTCAAGGGGGCTGAGGGCGGGGCATCGTCTTCCTGCCGGCCATGAACAAGGGGTATAAAAAAGCCCGCAGGGTTGCGGGCTTTTGCATCGAGCTGTAGAGGCTTGGCTTATTCCGCCTTGGGGGCTGCCTCGGCTGGTGTCTCAGTGCTGTCGGCTACCTTGTTCTCGGTTACGGCACTGTCGGCCACCGGGGCTTCCGGTGCCGGGCCTGGTACCAGCTCCACTGCCGGTTTGGCGATGAGGGAACGAGTCTCTTCCACCGCTTCACTCAGCTTGACCTCGATAACCTGACCCAGTTCATAGACCACTTCGGTCTTGTCCAGGTAGACGCGGCCATTGTCCCAGTTGCACTCCAGTCGATCCTTGTTGTCCAGGATGTGACGGGCGGGCATGAAGACAACGGCGCCGTTTTCGCGCAGGCGCAGCTTGAGACCGGCGCGCATCACGTCGATGATCTCGGCGTTGAACACCTGATCGGTGCCGGCGGCAGCCTTGAGGTAACGGACATAGAGCCAGTCGCCGATGTCGCGTTCCACCATGCGGTGCAGGCGACGACAGGCGGTCAGGTGCTCGGTCAGCTCCTGGCTAGGACGATCGCCCGGGGTCTTGCCGGCGATGACGGCTTTGAGCAGGCGATGGTTGACCATGTCGCCGTATTTGCGGATCGGGGAGGTCCAGGTCGCGTAGGCATCCAGCCCCAGGCCGTAGTGGGCACCCGGTTCGGAGGACATCAGCGCATAGCTCTGGAAGCGGCGGATCTTGCCATCCAGCCAGCGGGTGTCCAGGTTGTCTATCCAGCGGCGCAGGGCGCAGAAGCCGGTCAGGCTGGCGATCTCGTCGCGCTCGAACGGGGCCTCGGCGCTTTTCAGCAGGTCGATGGCGCCGTCGAGGGACTCTTCATCGAACCCTGTGTGGACGTTGAAGATGCCGTAGCCGACGCTCTTGCCCAGCACGCGACCGGCGCAGATGTTGGCCGCGATCATCGACTCTTCGATCATGCGGTTGGCGATGCGGCGCGGTTCCACGTGAATGGCCAGCACGGCGCCGTTCTCCCCCAGCTCGAAGTCGTAGTCGGGTCTGTCCGGGAACACCAGGGCGTGCTCGGTACGCCACTTGATCCGCGCCTCCGTCATGGCCTTCATCAGCGGCAGCTGGGCCATCACGCCGGCGTCGATCTCGAGAGGTTTACCCTGTTCGGCCCAGTCGGAGACCTCGTCATAGTTGAGACGGGCATGGGAGATGATGCGGGCGGCGAAGAATTCGGTCTCCTCCAGCAGCAGGCCATCTTCGGCGATCAGCAGGCGGGCGCAGAGCGTGTTGCGCTCCTCGCCCTCTTTCAGGGAGCAGAGCTCGTCCGAGAGGGTGCGCGGTATCATGGGCACGTTGCGACCCGGCATGTAGACGGTGAAGGCGCGCTGGGCGGCTTCCTTGTCCAGCTCGCTGCCTTCGGCCACATAGGCGGTCGGGTCGGCGATGGCGACCAGCAGCTCCCAGCCGTTGTCCAGTTTGCGGATGGCCAGGGCGTCATCCATGTCCTTGGTCTTGGCGCCGTCAATGGTGAAGAAGGGGGTCGCGGTCAGGTCGGTACGTGGCAGCTCCTCTTCCTCGATCACCTTCCACTCCGGCAGATCCGCCGGTTCTATCTGGGCCAGGTTGTGGCGAGCCAGCACCACCCACCAGGGCACATTGTGGTCTTCCTGATCGGCGATCTTTTCGATGATCTCGGCAGAGAAGTTGCCATCACTCAGGGCGTGGCGCTTGAGGATCGCAACCACCCAGTCCCCTTCCTTGAAGGACGTCTCATCCAGACCCTTCTTGGTGCGGGCCTTGATGGCATCCTTGATGAGGGGGTGGTCCGGCACCACGTTGAGGCGGTCACGGAACATTTTGACGCGACCGACGAAACGGGTCACTGCCTGCTCCAGCAGGGCATCCGGTTCGGCCACTTCCTTCTCTTTTTCGGTACGGATCAGGGCGCTCACCCGGTCACCGTGCATCACCTTTTTCATGTAGGGGGGCGGCACGAAATAGCTGGTCTTCTCATCGACTTCCAGAAAGCCGAAGCCCCGGTCCGAGGCGCGGATCACACCCTCTTTCTTGGGGATGTTTTCGCGGATTTGTTGCTTGAGCTGGGCCAGCAGCGGATTGTCTTGGAACATAAGTGAGGAACCTGAAGTGGAAAAACTGGGTGGAGACCTGATGAAGGATCGCCCAGCACTATACGTTTTTACCCCTCCAAAGCCAAGGTGAATGGCCCCGTCAGCCCCTGTGCAGTGCGTTGCGCCCCTGATCGATCAGGCGCTGGGAGATCTGTTTGTGCAACCCGCGCTCCAGTACCCAGCGGTGCCAGTAGAGGCGCTCGACCAGGTGATGCTGCGGGCTGAGATCGAGCAGGCTGCCCTGGGCCAGCTGCTGGCGGATCTGCAGTTCGGGGATGAGGCAATAGGCGAGCCCCTGCTCGGCCATGGCGACGAAGGCTTCCGACGAGCGCACCGTGTGGCAGGGATAGCCGCCGGGTTCCAGCCCGAAGTGGCGCGCCATGAAGCTCACATGCATGTCGTCGCGCTGATCGAAGGCCACCGCCGGTGCCTTTGCCAGTGCCGCCGGGGTGAGCCCGGCGGGAAAGTGACGGGCGACGAAGGCGGGGCTGGCGGTGAGCAGGTAGCGCATCTCGCCGAGCTCGTCCACGCAGCAGCCCGCCAGTGGCTGGCCGTGCAGGCTGACGGCACCGAAGGCCTGACCCTCGCGCACCCGATCCAGGGTGCGGCATTCGTCATCCACCAGCAGGTTCAGCTCTATGGGGTGCTGCTCCAGCAGAGGTGCGAGGGCGGGCAGGAACCAGGTTGCCAGGCTGTCGGCGTTGACTGCTATGCTGACCCGGATCGGGGCCTGTGGTTCGTCGGGCGCGATCTCGCCGGCCAGCTCCAGTTCCAGCTGGCGCACCTGGCGGTAGTGGGCTAGCAGCTTTTGGCCAAGGGGGGTCGCCTGCAGTGGCTGGCTGCGAATGAGCAGCGGCTCGGCAAACTGCTGTTCCAGCTGCTTGATGCGCTGTGAGATGGCGGACTGGGTGATGTGCAGGCGCTGGGCGGCGCGCTCGAAGTTCTGCTCCTGCATCACGGCATCCAGCGCCAGCAGCAGCTTGTAGTCCAACGCCTTCATCAGCATTCCTTATCAGAGAGAATATTGAGAAGAGATGCTACTGGAGTGACGGCAGGACGACAACGAAACTCTGACCGGATCGCCGAGAGGCACGGCTGGCGTGGTGTGCGGGGTGAAAGCGGGTTTGTCACTGCGAGATGTGACAGTGGTGGTCAAAAGGTATTCAGGAGATACTCTTTTGCGTCCGTTTTTGCATGGGGTGGAAACGGGCCATAGCGAGAACTTTTAATCCCGGGCCTTATCCCGGGATTTTTTTATGTGGCGTTTACTCGGTGACCAGTTCCCTGGCATCGGCATACTCGCCCTGCATGGGGTGGCCGACGGCACGGGCGAAACGTTCATCCAGATGAAAGCGGATTCCGACCCCGCGCACGGCGCCCAGATCCACGGCCTGACGGTGACCTAGTCGCTCTATGGGCAGGCCGAGACGGCGGAAGATACGCTCCACCGGCAGGCTGACCACGGCGACCAGTTCCCGGATCCCCTTCGCCCTGGCGAAGGCATAAACCTCGCGGAAGATGACGCAGGTCAGCTCGCTCACCCCGTTGCCCATGCGCGGCGCCCGGTTGGCGTCGATGGCGAGGCGAGTCAGTTCCCACACATCGCTGCTGCGTGGTGCCATCTCCCCGGCGAGAGCGGTGGGGAATATGCTGGGCAGCATGTAATCCTGGGCGCAGCTGAGCAGACGGATGCAGCCGCACAGGCCTTCTTCGTCCTCGATCAGCACCCAATGGGTGTCCGGGGTGTCGAAGCTGTCCTGCTCCAGACCACGGTGAGACTCCACATCCCAGCCGAGACGATCGGAGAAGACGCGATTACGGAAGCGATAAAGCTCGTTTTCTACCTCCCATCTGGGGTGTTCTTTTAATTTTCCTTTGAAAACAAGCATTCAGATGTCTCCATTTCAGTGTTCGGCGCTATAATCGAGGCCCTGGCCAGGGGGGCTAGCATATGAAACAAGACCAACTGCTTGAGTACCTCGAACATTTCACTTCGGTAACAGACGGGGATCGTTTGGCCGAGTTGATCGGTCGATTCACGCTCGGTATGGGCTATGACTACTACCGGTTCGCACTGATCATTCCCATGTCGATGCAAAGGCCCAAGGTGGTGCTGTTCAATCAGTGCCCTGACTCCTGGGTGCAGGCCTATACGGCCAACCATATGCTGGCCTGTGATCCCATCATCCAGCTGGCCCGCAAGCAGACCTTGCCCATTTATTGGAACCGACTGGATGAACGGGCGCGTTTTCTGCAAGAGGGCAGTCTGGATGTGATGGGGTTGGCGGCGGAGTTCGGGCTGCGAAACGGTATTTCGTTTCCGCTGCACGGTGCGGCGGGGGAAAACGGCATACTGTCGTTCATCACTGCCGAGCGGGCGTCAAGCGATCTGCTGCTGGAGTCCTCGCCCATCCTCTCCTGGATGTCCAACTACATCTTCGAGGCGGCGATCCGGATTGTGCGGGTCAGTCTGCGGGAAGATGACCCTCAGGAGGCCCTGACTGACCGTGAGACCGAATGCCTGTTCTGGGCCAGCGAAGGGAAAACGTCGGGTGAAATTGCCTGCATCCTGGGGATCACGGAACGTACCGTGAACTACCACCTCAATCAGGTCACCCGTAAAACGGGGTCGATGAATCGCTACCAGGCCATCGCCAAGGGGGTGAGCAGTGGCATTTTGCTGCCCAATCTGGAGCAGGTCGTTGTCACCAACTTCCCCAAGCTGATGCAATAAAACCCAATGATTCTCGGGGCAGAGCGACAGGCTCACAATTGTCAGATCATGCAATTGACAGTTGGTGCTGGATGGAATTCATCCCTGCCCTCAGGATCCCGCTTTATTAGAGAAATGAATCACTCAGCAGATTAATGAATTTCTCTGAACACCCCACCGCCCTTTATAGTGCCGTCCACTCACTCTTCTGGACGGTTTATCCATGTTCGCGACCACTCTGCAAGGCTTCACCCTTGGCCTTGCCATGATTATTCCCATTGGTGCCCAGAACGCTTTCGTGCTGAGCCGGGGCATACATCGCAATCACCATCTGCTGGCTGCGACGCTCTGCTGTCTGTGTGATCTCATCCTGATCGGGATTGGGGTATTCGGCGGGGCCAACCTGCTGGCAGCCAGTCCCATCGGGCTGGCACTGCTGACCTGGGGTGGTGTGCTGTTTCTTTGCTGGTTCGGCATGCGCTCCCTGCGCAGTGCCTGGCAAGGGCAGGGGGCTGCGCTGGTGGATTCACCCCGGTTGATGGGGGTCAAGAGCGTGCTGGCCATGACGCTCGGGGTGACCCTGCTCAATCCTCACGTCTATCTGGATACCCTGATGCTGCTCGGCTCCTTTGGCAGCCAGTTTGCCGAACCGTTGCGCCCGGCCTTTGCGGCAGGGGCCATGCTGGCTTCCCTGGTCTGGTTCTACAGTCTGGCCTTTGGTGCGGCCGCGCTCTCGCCCTGGCTTGCACGGGGCCGGGTGCAGCAAGCTATTGATACTATTGTTGGTTTAATCATGTTGGGACTGGCATTACAACTGGCGAGCGGGGCCTTGCTGGCCTCATAAGGCTATTTTTGTGCCACACCTCATAAAAATTAATCCTGGCTTCATGCCATGACATATTCGTCTGTTAAATTCCCGTCGCTGGTAAAGCGACACTCATAATAAAAGGGAAAAACAGTGAATAAAACCATGAAGCTGGGTGCTATTGCAGCCATAGTGCTGTTGTCTGCCTGTAGCAATGAAAACGACAGCAAGACGCAACCGGGCGCTGTGGCCCTGCGTCTGATCCAGACCTCCGATATCCACTCCAACGTGCTGGGATACGATTACTACCAGAACAAGGAAGATCGCAAGTTTGGCCTCTCCCGTACCGCCTTGCTGATCCGTGCGGCGCGCTCGGAAAACCCCAACAACCTGCTGCTCGACAACGGTGACCTGCTCCAGGGCACGCCGCTGGCGGATTACATCTTCGAGCAATCGGGCGCCGGTTACCTCGACAAGCAGGCCCACCCCGTGTTCAAGGCCATGAACGAGCTGGGTTATGACGCCGGAAACCTGGGCAACCACGAATTCAACTACGGGCTGGATTACCTCACCAAGACACTGCAGGGTGCCAAGTTCCCCTATGTGAACGCCAACGTGTTCGAGGCGGGCGCCTTCAAGCGCGATGCAAAGGGGCAAATAGACTGGAGTGGCAACAAGTTCACCCCTTACCTGCTGCTGGAGCGCAAGGTGAAGGATGACAAGGGGCAGGAGCAGACCGTCAAGGTGGGCATATTGGGGCTGACCCCACCGCAGGTGCTGCAGTGGGACAAGCGTCATCTGGAAGGCAAGGTGGTGGTGGCCGACATGGTCGAGACCGCCAACCACTATGTGCCCGAGTTGCGTGCCAAGGGCGCCGACATAGTGGTCGTGGTTGCCCACACCGGCATCAACGCCAGCAGCTACGAAGCCATGATGGAGAACTCCGCCTGGCACCTGGCCAAGGTAAAAGGGGTGGATGCCCTTATGCTGGGGCATGCCCACAAGAACTTCCCCGGTGATTTCCCGGATCTGCCGGAGGTGGACAACCAGGCCGGCACCCTGAGCGGCGTGCCGACCGTGATGCCAGGCTATTGGGGCAACCATCTGGGCATCATAGACCTCACCCTGGAGCAGGTTGAGGGCAAGTGGCAGGTGAAGCAAAGCCAGGCCAGCCTGCGCAAGATCGATTCCAGCGAAGGCAGCGCCGTGGATCAGCGGGTCGTCGATCTGGTGCAGGCGGATCACGATGCCACCAACCAGTGGCTTGATGAACCGCTCGGCAAGATCACCTCCTCCATCCACAGCTTCTTCGCTCTGGTACAGGACGACCCTTCGGTGCAACTGGTGAGCGATGCCCAGCGCCGCTATGCCGAACAGCTGCAACAAGACGGTCTGCTCAGGGAGTCCTACCCCATTTTGTCGGTAGCGGCCCCCTTCCGTGGCGGTCGCAACGGCATCAATGACTTCACCTATGTGGCCCAGGGCGACATCTCCCTGCGCAACGTCTCCGACCTCTATATCTATCCGAACACCTTGCAGGTGGTCGAAGTGAACGGGGCTACCGTCAAGGAGTGGCTGGAGATGAGCGCCGGCCAGTTCAACCAGATCGATACCGGCAAGACAGAGGTGCAGTGGCTGGTGAACGAGAAGTTCCCCACCTACAACTTCGATGTGATCGATGGCGTGAACTATGAAGTGGATATCACCCAGCCGGCCCGGTACAACAAGGAAGGGGACAAGGTCAGCAACGGCCAGCGCATCAGTGCGCTCACCTTCAACGGCCAGCCCATTGACCCGGTCCAGAAGTTCTACGTGGTGACCAACAACTACCGCGCCAGCGGTGGCGGTCACTTCCCGGGCATAGACGGCAGCAACATAGTGCATGAAGATCCCTCCGAGACGCGGGAGATCATTGCCCAGTACCTGAAGGCCCAGTCTGCCGACAACCCGGGTGGTTTCAGCCCGGCGGCCAACAACAACTGGCACATGAAGGCCCTGCCCGCCAACGTGGACGTGCGGCTCTACTCTTCTCCCCGCGAGGAGGCCAAACAACTGGCTGGCGCGGATCTGGAGTACAAGTCCACCCTGCCGATGGACGATGCCAAGCATCCGGGCTACGCCATCTTCCGCCTGATCCGTCAGTAACCCTGGCTGGAAAACATGTCTAGTCCTGAAATAGGTTTACACATTTTCAACTAGCATTTCTCTACTCAGAACCCCCTATGTACCGCATCGGGGGTTCTGTATTTCAACGCATGATGCGGCCGCTCCGCGTTGTAAATATCC
>NZ_JAACFY010000014.1:0-131204 GCF_029237305.1 Aeromonas sp. 2MA4
CACTTCACCAGACATTGAAAATCAACAAAATTGTTTGATGTTCGATGCTGTGAGTGCCCACACAGATTGCTTGATTCAAATTGTTAAAGAGCGACGCAACAGTGTGTTGCTGCGGGAGTGGAATTCTACTCAACCGCCTTCTCGAGTCAAGCCTTATTTTCAAAGGCTTTTCGAGGCACCGACTGGTTTGTTTGCGTTGCCGCTTGCCCTGTCGATGGAGGCGCATTATAGGGAGTTGAATCTTTCTGGCAACCCCTTATCGGCAATAAAATTGCAAAAATCGGCATCTTTTTAGTTATTCATATCCAACCACAGCTTTTGTACAAACTTATCCACAGAAACTCATAAATACAGGGTAATTACACTCCTTTCTTACGTGTCGCCAGGCAGCACATACAAGTAATCATAAAGACCAAGGCGTAAGGACTTGGTTATGGACAAAGCATAATGCTGTATATAGAAGAGATTAAAAATCAGGGAACGGGCAGTTGAGGCAGTTGAGGCAGTTGAGGCAGTTGAGGCAGTTGAGGCAGTTGAGGCAGTTGAGGGCTCCATTAAAAGAAAAGCCGGGACAAGCCCGGCTTTTTCTTTATCACTCAGCAGCTGCTTCAGCAGCGGCCGGGCGGTCTACCAGCTCAATGTAAGCCATAGGGGCGTTGTCGCCAGCACGGAAACCGCATTTCAGAATGCGAGTATAACCGCCGGCGCGCTCCAGGTAGCGCGGGCCCAGTTCATTGAACAGCTTAGCCACGATCGCGTTGTCGCGAGTGCGGGCAAATGCCAGACGACGATTAGCAACGCTATCAGTCTTGGCAAGGGTGATCAGCGGTTCAACTACACGACGCAGCTCTTTTGCCTTAGGCAGAGTCGTCTTGATGATCTCATGACGAACCAGGGAGCTGGCCATGTTGCGGAACATAGCCTGACGATGGCTGCTGTTCCGGTTCAGTTGACGACCACTCAAACGATGGCGCATGACCTTATCCTTCTAACTAAATCTGTGAAACCCGTAATCTGGATTACTCGTCAGCGATGCTGGCGGGCGGCCAGTTCTCAAGGCGCATGCCAAGAGACAGACCACGGGAGGCCAACACATCCTTGATCTCAGTCAGGGACTTCTTACCGAGGTTAGGAGTTTTAAGCAACTCAACTTCGGTACGCTGTACCAGATCACCAATATAGTGGATAGCTTCTGCCTTCAGACAGTTCGCAGAACGAACTGTCAGCTCCAAATCATCGACAGGACGTAGCAGAATCGGATCAAACTCGGGTTTCTCTTCTTTCTTCTCGGGCACGCTGACATCGCGCAGATCCACGAAGGCTTCCAGTTGCTCAGCCAGAATAGTGGCAGAACGACGGATTGCTTCTTCAGGATCCAGAGTACCATTGGTCTCCATGTCGATGACCAGCTTGTCCAAGTCGGTACGCTGTTCCACACGTGCTGCCTCAACATTGTAGGCAATACGAACGATGGGGCTGAACGCGGAGTCCAGCAGCAGGCGACCAATCGGACGCTCTTCATCATCGTTGTGAACACGAGCAGAAGCAGGCACATAACCACGACCGCGCTGAACTTTCAGGCGCATGCTGATTTCAGCATTGGCACCGGTCAGGTGGCAGATTACGTGCTCCGGGTTTACGATCTCGACTTCATCACCGTGAGTGATATCACCAGCGGTAACGGGGCCTGTTCCAGACTTGGTCAGGGACAGAGTTACCTCGTCCTTGCCTTCCAGCTTCACAGCGATACCTTTCAGGTTGAGCAGAATTTCAAGAATGTCTTCCTGCACACCTTCTTTGCTGCTGTACTCATGCAGTACCCCGTCAATTTCGACTTCAGTAACTGCACAACCGGGCATAGATGACAGCAAAATACGACGCAGGGCATTACCCAGCGTGTGACCAAAACCACGCTCAAGTGGCTCAAGAGTCACTTTCGCATGAGTCGGGCTAACTTGCTCGATGTCAACTAGCCGCGGTTTAAGAAAATCTGTTACAGAACCCAGCATTGTGTCCTCTCTTTAGAAGCTAGCTTTACTTGGAGTAAAGCTCGACGATCAGCTGTTCGTTAATGTCGGCAGACAGGTCGGAACGCTCTGGCAGACGCTTGAAAGCACCTTCCATTTTAGCGGTGTCAACCTCTACCCAAGTCGGCTTCTCACGCTGACCAGCAACCTCGAGGGATGCTTTGATACGCGCTTGCTTCTTAGCCTTCTCACGAACGCAGACCACGTCCTCAGGGGAAACCTGGAAAGAAGGAATATTCACAACGCGACCATTTACCATGATGGCCTTATGGCTCACCAGCTGACGAGATTCAGCACGGGTAGCGCCGAAGCCCATACGGTAAACAACGTTGTCCAAACGACCTTCCAGCAGCTGCAACAGGTTCTCACCGGTGTTACCCTTTTGACGGGCAGCGTCGCGGTAGTAGTTGCGGAACTGTTTTTCCAATACGCCGTAGATACGACGAACTTTTTGTTTCTCGCGCAGCTGAACACCGTAGTCGGACAGACGCGCTTTACGCGCACCGTGCTGACCAGGGGCGGTGTCAATCTTGCACTTAGAATCAATCGCACGAACACCAGACTTCAGGAAGAGGTCGGTGCCCTCACGACGGCTAAGCTTAAGCTTAGGACCGATATATCTTGCCATCTTCTTTCTCCAACAATCCTAGACCAAGTTGCAACAGCGTTATACGCGGCGCTTCTTGGGAGGACGACAACCGTTGTGCGGGATCGGAGTCACATCAGTAATATTAGTGATGCGGAAACCAGCCGCGTTCAGAGCGCGGATGGAAGACTCACGACCGGGACCCGGACCTTTGACCATGACTTCCAGGTTCTTCACGCCGTATTCTTTGGCGATCTCACCAGCACGCTCAGCAGCTACCTGGGCAGCAAACGGAGTGGACTTACGGGAACCACGGAAACCTGAACCACCGGAGGTAGCCCATGACAGAGCATTGCCCTGACGGTCAGTAATGGTCACGATTGTGTTGTTGAAAGATGCATGAACGTGCGCAATACCGTCGCTCACTTGCTTTTTAACGCGCTTGCGAGCACGAGTCGGAGTTTTAGCCATTTTCTACCTTCCCGTTACTTCTTGATAGCCTTGCGCGGACCCTTACGGGTACGAGCGTTGGTCTTGGTACGTTGACCACGAACAGGCAGGCTACGACGGTGACGCAAACCACGGTAGCAACCCAGATCCATCAATCGCTTGATGTTCATGGATATCTGACGACGCAGGTCACCTTCAACGGTGAATTTACCTACTTGTTCACGCAGACTCTCGATCTGAGCTTCGTCCAGGTCTTTAATTTTCACATTCTCAGCGATACCGGCTGCGGCACAGATGGCCTTGGAGCGGGTACGACCGACGCCATAAATCGCAGTCAAAGCAATGACTGCATGCTTATGGTCAGGAATGTTAATGCCAGCGATACGGGCCACTATTCACTCCTACATATAGTAGATTACGACCACCACAAAGCCCGTGAGCGGATACGTGGCGGTCAACCAATACACAACAAAAGTTGGCTGGCTATATTAGCCAGCACAACTATTTGTTGCAAGTACTAACCGTAAAAAATTAGCCTTGGCGCTGTTTATGCTTTGGCTCGCTGCAAATCACACGCACCACACCGTGACGCTTGATGATTTTGCAGTTACGGCAGATTGCCTTAACGGAAGCACGAACTTTCATTGCTTAACTCCGTAACTACGCCGACCTTTAGCGGCCGTAGCCCTTCAGGTTGGCCTTCCTCAGGACGTCGCCATATTGATGAGACATCATATGGGTTTGTACCTGAGCCATGAAGTCCATGATAACTACCACGATAATCAGCAGCGAGGTGCCACCGAAGTAGAACTGTACGTTCCAGGCAGTCATCAAGAACTGGGGTACCAGACAGATAAAGGTTATATAGAGCGCACCTGCCAATGTCAGGCGAGTCATAACCTTATCGATGTAACGTGCTGTCTGCTCGCCCGGGCGGATCCCCGGGATAAAGGCTCCACTCTTCTTCAAGTTGTCTGCTGTCTCGCGGGGGTTGAACACCAGCGCGGTATAGAAGAAACAGAAGAAGATAATGGCTGCTGCATAGAGCATCTCATACAAGGGCTGACCCGGCTGCAGGACCATAGAGACCTGTTGCAGGATATCAGCGACCTTGCCCTCACCCTGACCAAACCAAGAAGTAATGGTCCCTGGGAAGAGGATGATGCTGGATGCGAAAATCGCAGGAATCACACCGGCCATATTCACTTTCAATGGCAGGTGTGTGCTTTGCGCTGCGAATACCTGGCGGCCTTGTTGACGCTTGGCGTAGTTAACGACGATACGACGCTGACCACGTTCCACGAACACCACAAAGTAAGTCACTGCGAAAACAATCAAGCCTAGCAACAACAACAGCAGGATGTGCAATTCCCCTTGACGTGCCTGTTCGGCCGTAGCACCAATGGCATGCGGCAAACCAGCAACGATACCTGTGAAAATAATCAACGAGATACCATTACCGATCCCACGCTCGGTAATCTGCTCACCCAACCACATCAAGAACATGGTACCGGTGACCAGACTCACAACGGCCGTGAAATAGAAGCCCAAACCCGGATGTGTCACGAGTCCTTGCATCATATTCGGCAGACCGGTTGCAATACCAATGGCCTGGAAAGTTCCCAAAACCAGCGTGCCCCAACGGGTATATTGGCTAATCTTGCGACGGCCAGATTCACCTTCTTTCTTGAGTTCAGCAAGAGCGGGGTGAACCACAGTCAGCAGCTGGATAATGATCGATGCCGAAATGTACGGCATGATCCCCAGCGCAAGAATAGAAGCACGCGAGAGTGCACCACCACTGAACATGTTGAACATCTCAATGATGGTGCCCTTCTGTTGTTGGAACAACTCGGCCAGTACGGCGGCGTCAATACCAGGAATCGGCACATAAGAGCCTGCACGGAAAACGATAATCGCCCCGAGAACGAAGAGCAGACGGCTCTTCAGTTCACTCAGACCACCCTGTGCTTTAACATCCAATCCTGGTTTCTTAGCCATTGTACTGATTATTCCTCGATTTTACCGCCAGCGGCCTCGATGGCTGCACGTGCACCTTTGGTGACGGACACACCACGAACGGTCACAGCACGGTCAATGTTGCCAGACAGAACAACTTTAGCGAAAACGATGTTCTTGGTAACAACACCGGCTTGCTTCAGAGTGCTCAAATCGACCACATCACCTTCTACCATGGCGATTTCGTTCAGACGCACTTCGGCAGAAACCAAAGATTTGCGAGAGAAGAAACCGAACTTCGGCAGACGGATTTTCAAAGGCATCTGGCCGCCTTCGAAACCAGCGCGGACTTTACCGCCACCGGAACGAGAGGTTTGACCTTTCACACCACGACCACCAGTCTTGCCCAGGCCGGAGCCGATACCACGACCACGACGTTGTTTTTCAGGCTTGGAACCAGCGGCCGGAGACAGAGTATTCAGACGCATGCTTAGCCCTCCACCTTAACCATGTAATAAACCTGGTTGATCATACCGCGTACGCAGGGAGTATCTTCCAGCTCAACGGTGTGACCAATGCGACGCAGACCCAGACCACGCAGAGTCGCCTTGTGCTTTGGCAGACGGCCGATAGAGCTGCGAGTTTGAGTTACTTTTACAGTGTTAGCCATGTCGCATTACCCCAGAATTTCTTCAACGCGCAGACCACGCTTGGCAGCGATCTGGGCCGGGGATTGACCCTGTACCAGAGCGTCTACAGTTGCGCGAACAACGTTGATTGGGTTGGTGGAACCGTAGGTCTTAGCCAGCACGTTGTGAATACCAGCAACTTCCAGAACAGCACGCATGGCGCCGCCTGCAATGATACCAGTACCTTGTGAGGCCGGCTTCATGAACACGGAGGAACCGGAGTGAACACCGCGCACCGGGTGGTGCAGAGTGCCATTGTTCAGTTCTACCTTGCTCAGGTTACGCTTAGCCTGTTCCATCGCTTTTTGAATAGCGGCCGGAACTTCACGGGCCTTACCGTAACCGTAACCTACACGGCCGTTACCATCACCCACCACGGTCAACGCGGTGAAGGACATGATACGACCACCTTTAACAGTTTTCGAAACACGGTTTACTGCAATCAGCTTTTCTTGCAGTTCGCCGGCTTGAGATTCGACTTTAGCCATCTTCGACTCCTAGCTTAGAACTGAAGACCAGCGTCACGAGCAGCGGTAGCCAGAGCGGCTACACGACCGTGATACTTGAAACCGGAACGATCGAAAGATACGTTCTGAACGCCTTTGGCAATAGCACGCTCAGCGATTGCTTTACCTACTGCGGTAGCTGCATCAGCATTACCGCAGTATTTAAGAGCTTCACTGATGGCTTTCTCTACTGTAGAAGCAGAGGCCAGAACTTCGGAACCGTTGGCTGCGATAACCTGCGCGTAGATATGACGCGGGGTACGGTGAACAACCAGACGGGTAGCTCCCAGTTCCTGCATCTTCTTCCGAGCACGAGTAGCACGACGGAGACGAGCTGCTTTCTTGTCCATAGTGTTACCTTACTTCTTCTTAGCTTCTTTAGTACGCACTTGCTCGTTGGCATAGCGTACACCCTTGCCCTTGTAGGGCTCCGGAGCGCGGTAAGAACGGATATCGGCGGCGACCTGGCCAACCAGCTGCTTGTCCACACCACGCAGAACGATCTCTGTAGCGGTCGGGCATTCAGCGGTGACACCAGCCGGCAGCGCATGCTCTACCGGGTGAGAGAAGCCCAGGGCCAGCGCGACAGCATTGCCCTTGATGGAGGCTTTATAACCTACACCAACCAGCTGCAGCTTACGCTCGAAGCCTTGGGTAACACCGATTACCATGTTGTTAGCCAATGCACGTGCAGTACCGGCCTGAGCGTCAGCACCAGCGATGCCGTCGCGCGGGGCGAACTTCAGTACATTGTCTTCTTTGGTCACTTCTACACCGGCGTGGATGGAACGAACCAGAGAACCTTTACCACCTTTGATGGACAGTTCCTGACCGTTCAGAGTCACCTCTACGCCAGCAGGAATAGTGACGGGTGCCTTAGCAACGCGAGACATTTCCGACCTCCTATTAAGCGACGTAGCAGATGATCTCACCACCCATGCTTGCCTTGCGGGCAGCACGGTCGGTCATCACACCTTTAGACGTGGACACGATAGCAACACCGAGACCGCCCATAACTTTCGGCAGATCAGTAGTGCGCTTGTAAATACGCAGGCCGGGACGGCTCACACGTTGGATCAGTTCTACAACTGGCTTGCCCTGGAAATATTTCAGTTCAATTTCCAGTTCCGGCTTCACATCACCAGCTACGGAGTAGCCAGCGATGTAACCTTCTTCTTTCAGCACTTTGGCGATAGCCACTTTCAGCTTGGAAGAAGGCATGGAAACCGCAACTTTGCTCGCCGCCTGACCGTTACGGATGCGGGTCAGCATATCCGCGATCGGATCTTGCATGCTCATAAGTCTAACTCCCGAGATTCGTTACCAAGAAGCCTTCTTCAGGCCCGGAATTTCGCCCTTCATGGCATGCTCACGCACCTTGATGCGAGACAGACCAAACTTACGCAGGAAACCGTGCGGACGACCAGTAATATTGCAACGGTTACGCTGGCGGGACGGACTGGAATCACGGGGCAGCTGTTGCAGTTGCAGTACAGCATCCCAACGCGCTTCTTCAGAAGCGTTCATATCAACGATGATAGCTTTCAGCTCGGTTCGCTTAGTGGCGAACTTGGCTACCAGCTTCGCACGCTTTGCTTCACGTGCTTTCATGGATGTTTTAGCCATAACCCTAACCTTACTTGCGGAATGGGAAGTTAAAGGCAGCCAGCAGAGCACGGCCTTCTTCATCGGTATTCGCGGAAGTGGTGATGGTGATATCCAGACCACGGACGCGATCGACTTTGTCATAGTCGATTTCCGGGAAGATGATTTGCTCACGCACGCCCATGGAGTAGTTACCACGACCGTCGAACGCTTTAGCGTTCAGGCCACGGAAGTCACGGATACGCGGTACGGAGATGCAAATCAGCCGTTCCAGGAACTCCCACATACGCTCGCCACGCAGGGTTACTTTACAACCTATCGGGTAGCCTTCACGAATCTTGAAGCCCGCAACAGATTTGCGAGCTTTGGTGATCAGCGGCTTCTGACCGGAAATGGCAGCCATATCGGCAGCGGCATTTTCCAACAGCTTTTTGTCAGAGATCGCTTCACCAACACCCATGTTCAGGGTGATTTTCTCGATCCGAGGGACTTGCATGATAGTCTTGTAACCGAACTGTTTGGCCAGTTCATTTACTACATCGGATTTGTAGTAATCATGCAGTTTCGCCATCGTTAAACTCCAATTACTTCACAAGTTCGCCGGTGGATTTGAAGAAACGAACTTTTTTGCCGTCTTCAATCCGGAAACCAACGCGATCAGCCTTGCCAGCGGCAGAGTTGAACAGCGCTACGTTAGAAACGTCCATTGGGGCTTCTTTGCTGATGATGCCGCCAGCCTGACCCAGTGCGGGTACCGGCTTTTGATGCTTCTTCACCAGATTGATGCCTTCAACGAGAACCTTACCTTCGGTTACCAGGACTTGAGTGACTTTGCCACGCTTGCCCTTGTCTTTGCCGGTAAGAACAATCACTTCGTCTTCGCGACGGATTTTAGCTGCCATCGTTCGACTCCTTACAGTACTTCGGGTGCCAGGGACACAATCTTCATGAACTTCTCATTACGGAGTTCACGGGTCACCGGGCCAAAAATACGAGTACCGATTGGCTGTTGGTTGTTGTTAAGCAACACAGCCGCATTGTTGTCGAAACGGATGACTGAGCCGTCCGGACGACGAACGCCTTTACGGGTGCGTACGACCACCGCGTTATATACATCACCTTTCTTCACTTTACCGCGAGGAATGGCTTCCTTGATGGAAACTTTGATGATGTCGCCGATGCCGGCATAACGGCGGTGCGAGCCACCCAGAACCTTAATACACATTACACTGCGAGCGCCGGAGTTGTCGGCTACACCCAGCATACTTTGCATCTGGATCATTTTAGTGCTCCGCTTTGTTTACTTCTTATCCCTTTCGGGATCTGGCTGCCTTCAAAAGGCGCGAAACTATAACACATGATTTTGAGAAAAGGTAGCCTAAAAAACAAACGGCCCCGCTAAGGGGCCGTTTGGACTACAAAGTACCGATTAGGCCTTTTCTAAGATCGCAACCAGGGTCCAGGACTTGGTCTTGGACAGCGGGCGGCATTCGCGGATTTCCACGAGATCGCCAGCTTTACACTCGTTGTTTTCATCATGTACGTGCAGCTTGGTAGTGCGCTTGATGATCTTACCGTAGATCGGGTGCTTTACCTTGCGCTCGATAGCAACAGTGATGGATTTTTCCATCTTGTCGCTGATTACACGACCTTGCAGAGTACGGATCTTGTCAGTCATTACGCACCTGCCTTCTCAGTCAGTACAGTCTTGATACGTGCGACGTCACGACGCACTTGTTTCAGAGTGTGAGTCTGAGCCAGCTGGCCAGTGGACGCTTGCATGCGCATGTTGAATTGCTCACGCAGCAGGCCCAGCAGCTCCTGGTTCAGTTCATCGACGCTCTTTTGACGCAGATCTTGGGCTTTCATCACATCACCGTCTTAATTACGAAAGTGGTCTGAACAGACAGCTTAGCTGCGGCCAGGGCAAACGCTTCACGCGCCAGAGCCTCAGGTACACCGTCCATCTCGTACAGAACCTTGCCAGGCTGGATCGGGCAGACCCAATATTCCACGTTGCCCTTACCTTTACCCATACGAACTTCGAGAGGCTTTTCGGTGATGGGCTTGTCCGGGAACACACGGATCCAGATCTTGCCTTGACGCTTAACGTGACGGGTCATGGCACGACGGGCTGCTTCGATTTGACGAGCAGTCAGTTGACCACGAGATGTCGCCTTCAGGCCAAAGGTACCGAAGGATACTTCGTTACCAGTGTTGGCCAGACCGCGGTTGCGACCCTTATGGGTCTTGCGGAATTTAGTACGCTTTGGTTGCAACATTTACCGAATCTCCTTACTTACCGCGGCGTTTGTTATCGCGCTTGGGCTTTGCAGGAGCTTGCTCTTGAGCAGCGGCAGCATTAACTGCAGCCAGACCACCCAGAACTTCGCCCTTGAAGATCCAAACCTTAACGCCGATCACACCGTAAGTGGTGTGGGCTTCAGAAGTTGCGTAGTCGATGTCGGCACGCAGGGTGTGCAACGGCACACGACCTTCACGGTACCATTCGGTACGCGCGATTTCAGCACCGCCCAGACGACCAGACACTTCCACTTTGATGCCCTTGGCACCCAGGCGCATTGCGTTCTGTACGGCGCGCTTCATAGCACGACGGAACATTACGCGACGTTCCAGTTGGGAAGTGATGCTGTCAGCAACAAGCTTGCCATCCAGCTCCGGCTTACGGACTTCGGAAATGTTGATCTGAGCAGGCACGCCGGTAATCACGGCGACAGCTTTGCGCAGTTTCTCAACGTCTTCGCCTTTCTTACCGATCACAACACCCGGACGAGCGGTGTGAATGGTCACACGGATGCTCTTGGCCGGACGCTCGATGGTGATCTTGGACAAGGACGCATTTTTCAGTTCCTTGGTCAGGAACTGGCGTACTTGAAAATCGCTGTACAGGTTGTCAGCGAAGTCTTTGGTGTTCGCGAACCAGGTAGAATTCCAAGGCTTGGTAATACCCAGGCGAATGCCATTAGGATGTACTTTCTGACCCATTGCTTATCTCCCAGCCTTAGCGTCGGATACCACTACAGTGATGTGAGCGGTACGCTTGAGGATACGATCCGCACGACCTTTGGCACGCGGACGGATGCGCTTCATGGAGGGACCTTCGTCGACCATGATAGTAGCAACACGCAGCGCATCGATATCAGCGCCTTCGTTGTGCTCAGCGTTTGCAATGGCAGATTCCAGCACTTTCTTAACCAGCACTGCAGCCTTTTTCGGGCTGAAGGTCAGGATATTCAGAGCCTTGTCTACAGACAGACCACGTACTTGATCGGCTACCAGACGAGCTTTCTGGGCAGAAGTACGGGCATAACGGTGTTTAGCGATAGCTTCCATCATTTATCCCTTAGCGCTTCTTAGCCTTCTTATCAGCAGCATGGCCGCGATAAGTACGAGTCGGTGCGAATTCACCCAGTTTGTGACCGATCATTTCTTCGGTAACGAAAACCGGAACGTGCTGACGACCATTATGGACAGCGATGGTCAAACCGATCATGTTCGGGATGATCATTGAACGACGGGACCAGGTCTTAACCGGCTTTTTATCCCCGCTTTCCACCGCTTTCTCTACCTTCTTCAGCAAGTGCAGGTCAATAAATGGACCCTTCTTGAGAGAACGTGGCATGGTGATTCCTCTATGTTAACAATTACTTGTTACGACGACGTACGATGTACTTGTCGGTACGCTTGTTCTTACGGGTCTTGAAGCCTTTAGCCTTCTGGCCCCATGGGGACACAGGCTGCATGCCCTTGTTACGACCCTCACCACCACCGTGCGGGTGGTCGACCGGGTTCATCGCCATACCGCGAACGGTCGGACGAATACCACGCCAGCGGTTGGCACCGGCTTTACCCAGTTGACGCAACATGTGCTCGGAGTTACCGACTTCACCGATGGTGGCGCGGCACTCGGCCAGAACTTTACGTACTTCGCCGGAACGCAGACGCAGAGTTACATAGTTACCTTCACGAGCCAGGATCTGGATGAAAGTACCAGCGGAACGAGCCAGCTGGGCACCTTTACCAGGTTTCATCTCAACGGCGTGAACAGTAGAACCAACCGGGATGTTGCGCATCGGCAGGGTGTTACCTACCTTGATGGCTGCATCAGCACCAGAAGCGATCGCGTCACCAGCTTTCAGGCCTTTCGGAGCCAGGATGTAACGACGCTCACCGTCTGCATACAACACCAGTGCGATGTTAGCGGTACGGTTAGGATCGTATTCCAGGCGTTCTACTTTGGCCGGGATACCGTCTTTGTCACGTTTGAAGTCGACGATACGGTAATGCTGCTTGTGACCACCACCGATATGACGGGTGGTGATACGACCGTTGTTGTTACGACCACCGGACTTGCTCTTGCTGTCCAGCAGAGCGGCAAAGGGCTTACCCTTGTACAGCTCTTGATTGACGATCTTAACGACGTGGCGGCGGCCTGGAGAAGTAGGCTTGCACTTAACGATTGCCATTTTTCAGAACTCCTCTTACTCGGCTGCGCCCATGAAGTCGATGTCCTGACCAGCTTTCAGGGTCACATAAGCCTTTTTCCAATCGGAACGACGGCCTACGCGGGCACCTGAGCGCTTGGTTTTACCCTTCATGTTCAGGGTACGGACGGTCTCAACTTCGACCTCGAACAGTTTCGCAACTGCAGCTTTGACTTCCGCCTTGGTGGCGTCGACAGCAATTTTGAACACGATAGTGTTCTGCTTCTCGGCGACCATGGTGCTCTTTTCAGAGATATGCGGAGCCTTCAGAACTTTCAACAGACGCTCTTCGCGGATCATGCCAGCATCTCCTCGATTTGCTTAACTGCTTCAGCAGTCATCAGAACCTTGTCGAAAGCGATCAGGCTGACCGGGTCGATACCGGCAACGTCACGCACGTCAACTTTGTACAGGTTGCGAGCAGCCAGGAACAGGTTCTCATCGACTTCAGCTGTCACGATCAGAACGTCAGTCAGTTCCATCTCTTTCAGCTTGGCGATCAGTTCTTTGGTCTTCGGCGCTTCGATGCCGAATTTCTCGACAACGATCAGGCGCTCTTGACGTACCAGCTCGGACAGGATGCTACGGATAGCGCCGCGGTACATCTTCTTGTTTACTTTTTGGCTGTGATCTTGCGGCTTAGCAGCAAAAGTCACACCACCGGAACGCCAAATGGGCGAACGGATGGAGCCAGCACGGGCACGACCAGTACCCTTCTGACGCCACGGCTTTTTGCCGCCACCAGACACTTCAGAGCGAGTCAGCTGCGCACGAGTACCCTGACGGGCACCTGCGGCATATGCAACGACGACCTGGTGAACCAGAGCTTCGTTGAATTCGCGCCCGAAGGTAGTCTCGGAAACTTCAAGAGCGCTCTTGGCGTCTTTCATTACCAATTCCATTACTATCTCCTCAGACGTTACGCTTTGACGGCAGGTTTGACGATCACGTTGCCGTTGGTTGCACCTGGGACTGCACCTTTGATGAGCAGCAGGTTACGTTCAGCGTCAACACGAACCAGTTCCAGGTTCTGAGTCGTTACACGCTCAGCACCCATGTGACCAGCCATCTTTTTGCCCTTGAATACACGACCCGGAGTCTGGTTCTGACCGATAGAACCCGGAGCGCGGTGAGACAAGGAGTTACCGTGGGTCATATCCTGGGTGCGGAAGTTGTGGCGCTTTACAGTGCCCGCAAAACCTTTACCCTTGGATGTGCCGGTAACGTCTACCATCTTAACGTCAGCGAGAAGATCTACTTTCAGCTCGCTACCAACAGTGAAAGTTTCACCGTTGTTCAGGCGGAACTCCCACAGACCGCGACCGGCTTCTACACCAGCTTTGGCGAAGTGGCCAGCTTCCGGCTTGGTCACACGGCTGGCTTTCTTGGCGCCAGTGGTAACCTGAATAGCGTTGTAGCCGTCGGTTTCTACAGATTTGACCTGAGTTACACGGTTAGCTTCAACTTCGATAACAGTCACCGGGATAGAAACGCCATCTTCAGTGAAGATGCGAGTCATACCCACTTTGCGACCTACAAGACCGATTGTCATTGTTATCAACCTCTTTCCGTAATTAACCCAGGCTGATCTGGACGTCTACACCAGCTGCCAGATCCAGACGCATCAGGGCGTCTACGGTCTTGTCAGTCGGCTCAACGATGTCTACCAGACGCTTGTGAGTGCGGATCTCGTACTGATCACGCGCATCTTTGTTGACGTGCGGGGAGATCAGGACGGTGAAGCGCTCTTTGCGAGTCGGCAGCGGAATAGGACCGCGAACCTGCGCGCCGGTGCGCTTTGCAGTTTCAACGATTTCCGCAGTGGATTGATCAATCAGGCGATGATCAAAAGCCTTCAGGCGGATACGGATTCTTTGGTTCTGCATTGACAGAGCTCCAATAGATAAAAGAACATAAACCAACACCGCCCGACCGAGATTACTCCCGCCAGAGGTGTGATTTTTCACGTTTCCCCCCATATCGGGAGGACTGTATGGCTGGCTCCTGTAAACAGGAAACTCAGCAGCAGACATATCGTCTGGCTTACCTCATGGGTAAGCGGAGGGGATTATACGGATTTTTCAAATTTGCGCAAGGGAGGGCGAACAGATTGTGCGCAGTTTTATGTGACAGATGGATCTCGCCGGCGACACCTCATCCCCTTGGCAACTCGGGGTAACGACAATGTTACAAACAGGCTGGTAGACTGTGCGCCTGCCTCTGTCAGTGGAACGACATCCAATGCTCAAAGATCAAAAAAAAGCCTATCAGTATGGACTCTGCGCCGTTGCCCTCTGGTCGACAGTCGCCACCGCCTTCAAGATCTCCCTCGCCTACTTTGAACCGTTGCAATTGCTGCTTGTAGCCGCCTTCACCTCGACCCTCACGCTGACGGCGATAGTTGCCAAACAGGGTAAACTGCCGCTGCTACGGAGTTACATCAAGGCACGACCTTTCTATTACCTGACCCTGGGTGTGCTGAACCCCTTCCTCTATTACCTGCTGCTGTTCAAGGCCTATGATCTGCTGCCCGCCCAGCAGGCACAGACCCTCAACTACACTTGGGCCATCACCCTCAGTCTGCTGGCAGTCCCCTTTCTCGGCCAGAAACTGCGCCGCCGCGATGGAGTGGCCATAGTGCTGGGCTACTTCGGTGCCCTGGTGATCGCCACCAAGGGGGATGTGTTCGGCCTGCAATTCGACAGCCCGCTCGGGGTCGCGCTGGCGCTGGTATCGACGCTTATCTGGGCCAGTTACTGGATCCTCAACACCCGCAATCAGGGAGACCCCATCGTCAGCCTGTTGCTCGGCTTTATCATCAGCCTTCCTTTCATTGTCGCGGCGACCTGGCTGCTCTCCGATTTCGCCATGACAGCCTGGCAAGGCTGGGTCGGCGCCATCTATGTGGGCCTGTTCGAGATGGGCTTCGGTTTCGTGCTGTGGCTGATGGCTTTGCGCCATGCCACCAACACGGCCCCTATAAGCAACCTCATCTTCATCTCGCCGTTTGCCTCCCTGGTGTTGCTCAACCTGTTGATCGGCGAGACCATACACCCGGCAACCCCCATAGGGCTGGGGCTGATCGTCGCCGCCTTGCTGATCCAGCAGCTGAAATATGGCAAGCGCTACCGCAAGGGAGCTGAGCCGCAAGCCTGATAATGCAAAAGGGCGTATCCACAGATACGCCCTTTTCTCAATCCATCCACTCCAGTGGCTGGTTCTTGGGAAGCCGGACCTCCACCAACAAGCCCCCCAGCTCGGCCCGTCCCAGCCGGATGGTGCCGTGATGCTGGGAGACGATCTTGGCGACAATGGCCAATCCCAGGCCGCTGCCACTGCCGGTGCGAGCCTCGTTGCCCTGAGTGAAGGGCTTGAGCACACGGTAATAATCCTGCTCGGGGATGCCGGGACCATTGTCCGACAGCCGCAGCCGTACCCAGTGACCATCATCTTTGAGCTCGGCGTGCAACCTGCTCGCGCCGTAGCGCAGCGAGTTGCCTGACAGGTTGTTGAGAATACGACGAATACTGATGGGATTGCAGGCCACTCGCACCGCCTCTTCCGGCAATTCGAGGTCAACCTCCAATCCCTGATCGGTCTGCATCAGCAGTACGTCGTGGATCAGCTGAGTCAGATCGATCTGCTGGGTATCCAGTCCCTCGTCCGGACGGATGTAGTCGATGAACTGATCTATGATGCCGTTGGACTCGTCGATGTCCGCATTGATGCTCTCCTTGAGATACTCATCCCCGGACGACATCATTTCGGTCGCCAGCCGGATACGGGTCAGCGGTGTGCGCAAGTCATGAGAGACCCCGGCCATCATCAGATTGCGCTCCTCAATCAAGCGTTTGATGGAGCTCGACATATGATTGAAGGTCCGGGTCAGTCGGCGTACCTCCCGCGACCCCTGTTCCCCCAGCGCATCGGGAAAGTTGCCGCGCGCCACGGCTACGGCGCCGGCCTCCAGATCCTCCAGCGGACGCACCAGCTGGCGGGCAAAACGCCAGGCAGCAAACAGAGTGACCACCAGCAGCACGCTCATGTAGAGGATCAGCGGCTCGATATCGTCATCTTCGATCTCGGTCAGCGGGATGCGAACCCACACCTGATTGGCCTGCGGCGGCTGGATCCAGATGATGTAGTGATCCTGGATCTCGACCCGCACCTTGGTCTTGCCACCCAGTTCACGACTGATGCTCTCTTCCAGATAGGTATAGGGCTTGGAATCGTTGAGCCCATGCTGTTCGGCCTCCGTCTGGGTGTAGAGGTCACTGCCGGTCGCGACATAAACCAGCGCTTCGGCATCCTCGCTCAGCGCCAGCTGATTGCTTTCGACCGGGAAGATGAGCTTGACCTGATTGGCCAGCAGGTGGCTGATCTGCTTGACGGTGGGTGCCAGCAGATAGTTGTAGAAGGTGACATAGGAGACAAACTGATAGACCACCAGCACGGCGGCCAAAAACCAGAGCATGCGAGAAAACATGCTGCCCACTTTTTTCATTCGCCATCACCGTCCGGCACGAAGACGTAACCCAGGCCCCAGACTGTCTGCAGGTAACGGGGCTGGGCCGGATCCTGCTCCAGCAGGCGGCGCAAGCGGGAGACCTGCACGTCTATGCTGCGCTCGGTCGCCGTGTACTCGCGCCCTCTGGCCAGATTCATCAACTTGTCGCGGGAGAGGGGCTCACGAGGGTGGCTGACCAGCACCTTGAGCACGGCAAATTCACCGCTGGTCAGGGCAACGGGCTCCCCATCACGGCTGAGCTCCCGGGTCGCCAGGTTGAGCTGATAGCTGCCGAAGGTCACCATCTTCTCGGCGGTCGAAGGCGCGCCAGGCAGTTCGACGGTATGCCGGCGCAGCACGGCACGGATCCGCGCCAGCAGCTCACGGGGGTTGAATGGCTTGGGCAGATAGTCATCAGCCCCCATCTCGAGCCCAACGATACGATCTACCTCATCCCCCTTGGCGGTCAGCATGAGCACCGGGATCTGGTTGCCGGCTTCACGAAGGCGACGACAGATAGAAAGCCCATCCTCCCCCGGCAGCATCAGATCAAGTACCATCAGGCTGAAGTTTTCACGGGTCAGCAGGCGGTCAGCCTGTTCGCCATTGGCGACGCCCCGAACAACGAATCCCTGTTCGGTCAGGTAACGCTCCAGCAGGGAACGTAATTTCAAATCATCGTCGACGACCAGAACCTTGTATTGCTGACTCATTGCTTGCCTCTCCTCTCGATATGTTGCCAATACTAGAGCTCGAGGCCCCAACGGCAAAGCATAAATATGTTACCGGTTATTGCCCATGGCATCCCTTGATCCCTCTGCCGTCAGCACCTGTCGACCATGCTGCCCCCTGATGACGACGCAGTTTTTGCTCGACACAGAAATGGCAGCGACTAAGATCCGCCGAGCCATAAGAGGCTCATCAGCCCACATTGACGCAGGTACCTGAAATCCATGAAGACCAAGCTCATCACCCGCGAAGGCTACAACAAGCTGAAAGAAGAGCTCGATTTCCTGTGGCGCGAAGAGCGCCCCGAGACCACGCGCAAGGTGGCCTGGGCCGCCAGCCTGGGGGATCGCAGCGAGAATGCAGACTACCAGTACAACAAGAAGCGGCTGCGGGAGATCGACAGACGGGTGCGTTACCTGCGCAAATGCCTCGAGGAGCTGGGGATCGTCGATTATGCTCCCGTCCAGGAGGGCAAGGTGTTCTTCGGCGCCTGGGTCGAGGTGGAAAACGAAGAGGGTGACACCAAGCGCTTTCGCATCGTCGGTTATGACGAGATTTTTGGCCGCAAAGATTACATCTCCATCGACTCTCCCATGGCTCGAGCCCTGCTCAAGAAAGAGGTCGGGGATGAGGCCATAGTACCTACGCCAGTCGGTGACGCCTGCTGGTATATCAATGACATCAGCTATCCCAAATGACGCAGCCGGGGAGACTTGTCCTCCCCGCCATCCCGGGTAGCATAGTGCCCTTCCCTCCCGGACATCTTCTCTTCCATGACGGGGAGCGGATCGCTCGCTCTCTTCCCCCTCCCTTGGGCTCAACGGCCATTTACGTCACTTCGCCAGGGTGGCATACAGTCGTGCGACCCCATATAGTGCTCACATTTGGCGCCTTATGGCGCAAACCGATCTCGGTGGCACTCTCGGTACACGCCATGATGCACATCCTCATGGTGTAGAGACGCGACCTGCTGGCAGGCAATATACCCAGCAGCAAGTCGACGCCACCCAGGCCAGTTGGATAGAAGCGACCACAGAGATCCCCGATGCACAGCCATGTAATAGAGAGACAGATTGCCGGTGAGCTGAATACTCGTCCGGAACAAGTGCAGGCAGCCGTGCGCCTGCTGGATGAAGGCTCGACAGTGCCCTTTATCGCCCGTTACCGCAAAGAGGTGACTGGTGGCCTGGATGACAGCCAGCTACGCCCCCTGGAGAGCCGCCTTGGTTATCTGCGCGAGCTGGAGGATCGCCGCCAGGTGATCATTCGCTCCATCGAGGAGCAAGGCAAACTCACCCCTGAGCTGACCCGTGAGCTGAATGGCGCCGAGAGCAAGACCCGGCTGGAAGACCTCTATCTCCCTTACAAACCCAAACGTCGCACCAAGGGACAGATGGCCATAGAAGCGGGGCTAGAGCCACTGGCGACCCTGCTGCTCACGGACCCGATGCGGGATCCCGAACAGGCCGCTGCCGGCTTCCTCAATTCCGAGCAAGGCATCACAGACAGCAAGACAGCCCTTGATGGAGCCCGCTACATACTGATGGAGCGCTTCGCCGAGCAGGCAGACCTGCTGGAGAAACTGCGGGACTATCTGTGGCACAACGCCACCCTGCGCGCTCGCGTGGTGGCAGGCAAGGAACAGGAAGGGGCCAAGTTCAAGGACTACTTCGAACATGATGAGCCGCTGCACAAGGCTCCCTCCCACCGGGTACTGGCCATGCTGCGCGGGCGCAATGAGGGGGTCCTCAATCTGGCGCTGGTCACAGGTGAAGACGAGGGCGCCAGTCCCTGTGAAGGCATCATCACCCACCACCTCAAGCTCAATCTGCAAAACCGTCCGGCCGACAAGTGGCTGCAAGGTGTCGTGAGCTGGACATGGAAGATCAAGCTGTCGCTGCAGATGGAGACCGAGCTGATCGGCCGGATCCGCGAATCGGCAGAAGAGGAGGCGATCAAGGTATTCGCCATGAACCTCCAGGATCTGCTGATGGCAGCCCCGGTGGGCATGCGCTGCACCATGGGGCTGGATCCGGGTATCCGTACCGGAGTCAAGGTGGCCGTGGTCGACGCCACCGGCAAGCTGGTCGATCACGCCACCATCTACCCGTTCGAGCCGAAGAAACAGGTCGATCAGAGCCTCAAAACCCTGAGCGAGCTGTGCCAGAAGCACAAGGTGGAGCTCATCAGCATCGGCAACGGCACCGCCTCGCGGGAAACCGATCGGCTGGTGAGCGAGCTGTTTGAGCGCTACCCCGCCGCCAAGGCGCAAAAGGTTGTGGTCAGCGAGGCAGGCGCCTCCGTCTACTCCGCCTCCGAGCTCGCCTCTCAGGAGTTCCCGGATCTCGACGTCTCGATCCGTGGCGCTGTCTCCATCGCCCGCCGCCTGCAGGATCCCCTGGCCGAGCTGGTCAAGATCGACCCCAAGAGCATCGGGGTGGGCCAGTACCAGCACGACGTAGGCCAGAGCCAGCTTGCACGGCGGCTGGATGCCGTGGTCGAAGATTGCGTGAACGCAGTCGGGGTGGATGTGAACACAGCCTCGGTCGCTCTGCTGAATCGGGTTTCCGGTCTCTCCCAGACGCTAGCCCAGAATATCGTCGCCTATCGGGACGAGCACGGCGCCTTCCAGAGCCGCCAGCAGTTGCTGAAGGTGAGCCGGCTCGGTCCCAAGGCATTCGAGCAGTGTGCCGGTTTTCTACGTATTCGCGGGGGCAGCAATCCTCTCGACAGCTCGGCGGTACACCCGGAATCCTACCCTGTGGTTGAAAGGATCCTGGCGCAACTCCAGCAGCAAGTTGAAAGCCTGCTCGGCAACGGCAGCCTGCTGCGTAGCCTGAAGCCGGCTGACTATACGGATGAGCAGTTCGGCGTGCCCACTGTCACCGACATCATAGGCGAGCTGGACAAGCCTGGCCGCGACCCGCGCCCCGAGTTCAAGACCGCCACCTTCAAGGATGGGGTAGAGAAGATAAGCGACCTGGTGCCAGAGATGATATTGGAAGGGGTGGTCACCAACGTCACCAACTTCGGCGCCTTCGTCGATATCGGTGTCCATCAGGACGGGCTGGTCCACATTTCCTCCCTGACCGATCGCTTCGTGAAGGACCCTCGCGAGGTGGTCAAGGCGGGGGACATAGTGAGGGTCAAGGTGCTGGAGGTCGATGCCCCGCGCAAGCGGATCAGCCTGACCATGCGGCTGGACGAAAAAGCCGGACAACCAGCCCGCAAGCCTGCCGAGCCACGCAACACTGGCACTGGCAGTGCCAAACCCAGAAACGAGCCCCGTCAGGCAGCGCCCATGGGGGGCGCCATGGGCAGTGCGTTTGCTGCAGCTCTCTCCAAAACCAAGAAATGAAAAAAGCCCCGCGAGGGGCTTTTTTACAAGGCCAGGCTTACTGACTGAGGGTAGCCAGAATACCTTCCGGATCCTGATGTTGTACCAGCACCTCCCGCAGCCGATTGAATGCCTTGCAGGCTTCCTGTGGGTACTTGCCATAAGAAACGACGCCAGTGTGGCTCCAGCCGGCCGCCAGCATGACCTTCTTCTTGAAATGGGTTCCTTCAGTCCCGCCGCCACCGAGTTGCATCAAGAACTGTTCCATCTGAAGGTGAGGAGGGGGAACACGGGAGAAGGTGGCAAAATCTTCCGGTTTGACTTCATCAAAGTGCATGGCGACTCCTGTGAGGATGAATGGGATTACCCCTCAGATTAGTTGCAAAAACCTAGGTCGGGATAGAAAAATCGGGGAAAAGTAGTGTGCCTAGACGCTTAGGCTGAGACCCTGCTGCGCCGCTGGCCTGACCGCCTGTTGATATCGCTGGGCGATGACCTGATTACGTTGTTCCATATAGGTGTTCAGCACGCCGGTCCGTGCACCATCAGCAGGCGTAGCACCTGACTGGGAGCTGGACGTCATCATTGCCTTGCGGGCTTGGGCCTCCTTGGCTGCGGCACTTCTGGCCACACTCAGATCCTGTGCGGAAGGCTCGGCAGGCGCCAGAGCGGCAGTCCGTACCTGCTGCATCTTGGCAATGGTGGCCTCGGGATCACCAGGGATAGTCCCGATGTCGATGGAAACCTCACCACCAGTGGCATAACGCTTGCCGTCCGGTCCCATCGAGAATTGATAAGTAGGGCTACTGGCAAACTGGCCGCCTGCAGCCTGATGAGCCTGCTCGTGGGTGCGAACCTCCTGATCCCTGTCCACCAGCTCCTTGATCTGCAGCTCCTGCTTTTGTTGCTGCTCCTGCTGCTTGGGATCCTGCTGTTGCTTGTTGCGCTGGCCATCCTCACCCGTGGCTTCAACAAAGCGGTTATCCACGGGCGTTTGCGGGTTGCTGGTCTGTGACCCTTCCCGCGTCTGCTGAGAGGTCTGGGCGGCATTGGCCTGGCTGGTCTTGGACTTGTCTTTCTGCGAGCCGACTTCAGGCTCGGCATTGAATGCCTCGCTCTGACGAGTCTGGGGAATGAGTGCTGCACGGCGATTGTCAGTGCGTGCCGATTCCGTCTGCGGTTGCAGCTGATTAGGAATAAGGGTTGGCAGACTGACATTGATGTTCATGTCAGACCCGGATATCGATCAGGGTACCCATCATGTCACTGGCAGTCTGGATCACTTTGGCAGAGGCACCAGCCTGCACCTCGGCCACCTTGAGGTTGACCAGCTCGTCAGGCAACTGCACCTGATCGCCGCTCGGCGTGTTGAGCCGGGCAATCTGGCTGGATGCCTTGTCGGCAATCTGCTCCGCTCGCTGAAACCCTTGTACTCCGCTGTTCAATGCAGAATCTATGCGCATGACAACTCTCCTCTGACGTTGGATTAATTATCCGTCACGCCAGAGGATTAATGAAGTAAATCGTCTGTTTTTCAACCAACAAAATGTCGAACGATTTCAACGAACTGTTGTGGATGGGAAATAAAGGGTGCGTGCGAGGCCTTTTCCAGCACCACGCTGTGGCTGGCTGGGTAGCGCTCATCCAGCAGCACAATGGAGGCTTTAGGCACCAGGGAATCCAGCCGGCCATAGACGCGCAGCCAGGGCAAGCTCAGTGGTACCAGCTCATCGCGCAGGTCAACATCTGCCAGCAAACCGAGTCCTGCCTCCAGCGCAGCAAACTGGGGGGCGGGGCGTTCCGCCAGCCAGTGGCGCAGCTGACGGATATCATCCCTGGCATGCTCGCTGCCCATGGCCTGGATCGCCAGAAAGCGTTCTATGGTCTGCCTGAAGTCTCCCGCCAACATCTGATTGAAACCGGTCAGCACCTTGGGGGCTATACCAGGCCACTCATCCCGGGCCATGAAACAGGGAGAGCTGGCCACAGTGATAAGCGAATGAAGTCGCTCAGGCTGGGTCAAGGCCAGCTGGCTTGCTACCAGACCACCGAGGGACCAGCCGAGCAGATGGCACTTCTGCGGCAAGACTGTGGCAATCTGCTCTGCCAGCCAGGGCAGGTTGTAATCACTCCCCTCGCGCAGCGGACTGTTGCCAAACCCGGGCAAGTCCACCAGATGCAGCCGATAATGTGCCGCCAAATGCTGGGCAATACCATGCCAGACTGCGCCATTCATGCCCCATCCGTGCAACAGCACCAGATCGGGTCCCTGACCAAACCGTTCTACCGATACGTTCATCTAGACTCAAGATCCCTGTTCATTCTCTTGGGGTCAGCATGTTAAAGCGGCTGCTAGCCAAAGCAAGTCCGATCCTTGGCAGCCACGCCGACTGGCAGGGCAGCTGTCTGCTCTGCCAGCAAGATTGTGATAGCCAGCCACTGCTTTGTAGCTGGTGTCGACAAGCCCTGTACCAGTCCTACCCCAGATGCACATTGTGCGCGGCCCCCTTGACGGAATACATGGGAGATAAGGAGCTGATCTGCGGCCGCTGCCAGCGCAGGCCACCACCCTGGGAGCGGTTGCAGGTCATTGGCGACTATCAGGCCCCCTACCCCATGCTCATTCCCCAACTGAAATACGCCGGCCAGATCCTGCTGGCGCCACTGCTCGCACGCCTGCTGGCCGATCATCTGGAGAGAGACGAGCCCCCAGAAGTCATCATCCCTGTTCCCCTGCACTGGTGGCGGCAGTGGTGGCGCGGCTTCAATCAGGCTGAGGAGATAGCCACCACCCTCAGCCAGATCACCGGTATTCCTTGTGATAAGCGGTTGCTGAGTCGCACCAAGGCAACCCCCCAGCAGACCCGGCTCAGTGCCGGTCAGCGGCGGCGGAATCTGCGGGGCGCCTTTCACGTTCGCCCCCATCACTATCGGCATGTGGCCCTGCTCGACGATGTGGTAACCACGGGGGCGACGGCAGGCCAACTAACCCGCTTGCTGCACGAGAGCGGCATCGAAAAAGTGGAAGTGTGGGCCATTTGCCGTACGCTCAAACATCTCAAATGACCCTAGGTATGTATACCGCAGGCTCAGTCACATCAGGCTGCCATAGGTATATTTGACATATGTTAAGCGCCATCTGCATGCTACCCAAGCACTGCCAAGCGAGTTATCATGAATACCCTAGTCGTACACTCAGGTTTATGAGGATAGTGATGATCAGCATTTCCGACACCGCCCAGGCCCATTTCCGTAAACTGCTGGAAAAACAGCCTGATGGCACCAATATCCGGGTGTTTGTGGTCAATCCGGGAACCCAGAATGCCGAGTGCGGCGTATCGTATTGCCCGCCCGACGCGGTGGATCCGGAAGATCAACACCTGCCTTTCAGCGGATTCGACTGCCTGGTTGATCCTCTGAGCGCCCCTTACCTGGTCGATGCCACCATCGATTTCGTCACCGATCAGATGGGCTCCCAGCTCACCCTCAAAGCCCCCAACGCCAAGATGCGCAAAGTGGCCGACGATGCACCGCTGATCGACCGCATTGAATATGTGCTGATGTCCGAGGTCAACCCCATGCTGGCCGGTCACGGTGGCAAGGTAACTCTGGTCGAGTTGACCGAAGACAAGCTGGCCATCCTGCAGTTTGGCGGCGGTTGCAACGGTTGCTCCATGGTCGATTACACCCTGAAAGAGGGGATCGAGAAGCAGCTGCTGGAAAAATTCCCTGGCGAGCTCAACGGCGTCAAAGATGCCACCGAGCACCAGCGCGGCGATCACTCCTACTATTGATCCCGTGCCAGTGGCGATCATCCATCAGGGTTGATCCCCTCTGACCGCACATGAAAAGGCCCCGCCAATCTGGCAGGGCCTTTTGCTATCCGACGAACCGAATGAGCCTATCTCAGTAGGCGTCGTTGTTGACGGCAGTTTGAACACGGACAGCGCGCAGAAACCGGAGCGTATAGGCATATGTGAGGATTTCGAGCACTGCCCAGGTTCAAAATGGCTAATAAAACAGCCTAATGGGATTTGCTCTTATTCGTCGCGCTTGTCCCGACTGAGCAGAGCAATCGCGGCTTCTTTCGGGTTCTTTCCCTGGTAGAGCACCTGGAAGATCTGCTCGCAGATGGGCATCTCGACGCCACAACGGGCCGCCAGCAGATGCACCTCCTTGGTGTTGCGATAACCTTCCACCACCTGGCCGATCTCGGCCATGGCAGTCTCCACCGCCTTGCCTGCACCTAGAGCCAGACCGAAACGACGGTTGCGGGACTGGTTGTCGGTGCAGGTCAGCACCAAATCCCCGAGCCCCGCCATGCCCATGAAGGTTTTGGCATCGGCACCCAGCGCCGCACCGAGACGCTGCATCTCCACCAGACCCCGGGTGATGAGCGCGGTTCTGGCGTTGGCGCCAAAGCCCAGACCATCAGAGAGGCCGGCGCCGATGGCGATGACGTTTTTGACCGCACCACCCAGTTGCAGGCCGACGAAATCCGGATTGGTATAAACCCGGAACGAACGGCCGCAGTGCAGCAGATGGGAGAGCTCATCGGCAAAGTCGTCGTGAGTCGACGCCACCGAGATGGCGGTCGGCAGACCGGCGGCCAGCTCCTTGGCAAAAGTGGGGCCCGAGATTACGGCCAGCGGAATAGTCTCCCCCAGCACATCACGGGCCACATCCTGCAACAGACGGCCGCTGTCAGGTTCAAGCCCCTTGGTGGCCCAGGCGATACGGGTATCGGGGCGCAAGAAGGGTTTGACCTGGCTCAGCACCTGGCCGAACACATGGCTCGGCACCACCAGCAGCAGGACGGGAGCGGCTTGTACCGCCCGTTGCAAATCGGCGGTCAGTTGCAGATCCGCAGGAAAAGGGACATCAGGCAAAAAGGCCTTGTTGCAGCGGTCGTGTTCCAGCTCGGCGACATGGGCAGGGTCGTGACCCCACAGCAGGGTCGGATGACCGTTGCGCGCCAGAGAAATGGCAAGGGCGGAGCCATAAGACCCCGCCCCCAAGACCGAGATAGCGATCTGGTCAGCCATTATCAGGCTTCCGCAGTCGCCTGCTGGGCCTGTGCTTGCGCCATGTGCTGGGCAAACAGGGCATCGAAATTGACCGGTGCCAGGTTCAGCTGCGGGAAGGACCCCTTGCTCACCATGTTGGCCACGGCTTCGCGGGCATACGGGAACAGTATGTTCGGGCAGAAGGCTGCCAGGCAGTGAGCCAGTTGCGGCTCCGGCAGGTTACCTATGGTGAAGATACCGGCTTGCTGCACTTCACACAGGAAAGCGGTCTCGGTTTCCAGCTTGCAGGTCACGGTCAGGGTCAGTACAACCTCGTACACGCCATCAGCCAGGATGTTGGTCTTGGTGTCCATGTCCAGCTTGACGTCCGGCTGCCACTCTTTCTGGAAGATGTGCGGGGTATTCGGGGCTTCGAAAGAGACATCCTTGGTGTAGACACGCTGGATGTGGAATTCCGGTTGCACTTCCTGGTTGTTGATTTCGTCAGCCATTTCGTTTGATTCCTTTTTAAGATAATGAGTGGGCGCAGGCCCTTAAATCAGCGTTTTTTGGTCACCGGCAGATTATCTGCACGCCACTGGGCCATGCCACCGCTGAGCACATACACCTGCTTGAAACCGGCCTTGCTCAGTTGGCGACCCGCGCCACCAGCGGTCATCCCCGACTCGCACACCACTATGATGGGGGCATCTTTATGCTTTTCAACCGGGCCCAGATTATTGCTCTGGATCTGGCTGAGCAGCAGGTGCTGGGCACCGGCCAGATGACCCTTGGCAAACTCTTCCTGACTGCGAATATCCACCACGGTGGCATTTTCACGGTTGATCAGCAGGGTAGCCGTGTGGTTGTTCACCGTCTTCACCGGAGAAAAACGAGCACGCACGCTGGTGTAAACCAGGGTGCCTGCCAGGCCGAACCAGGCTGCGGTCAGCAGCGGGTTACGGGCCGCAAAATCCAAATACTCTTGCATCTTCTACTATCCAGGGACCAAGACAAGGGCCCGAGTATACATGGTGACCCCACCAAGATCAGCCATCTTGGCGGCAAAGCGGGAGCAGGCTCCCATCAGGCGGGACCTCCATAACGGATCGGCATAAAAAGTGGCATCCCGTCTCTTGGGGCGAGGATTCGTCGAGTGAAGGGACAAGCCGGCGACAAAGGGGAAACAGGCTGGCAACAGTCCGCGGCGGGTGTTGGCAAGGGCTTGGCTATCAGGTGACTATTTC
The DNA here is from genome assembly GCF_029237305.1 of Aeromonas sp. 2MA4. NCBI lineage: Bacteria > Pseudomonadati > Pseudomonadota > Gammaproteobacteria > Aeromonadales > Aeromonadaceae > Aeromonas > Aeromonas sp. 2MA4. Next base: position 27,154 of record NZ_JAACFY010000014.1, read on the forward strand.
GGCAGATGTAGTAATATTACGCTAGTTTCACTTCCCGCAATTCATTCCTATCCGAGAGGACATAGCCTTATGTCAACAGCTAAGAAACCTTTGGTTCTGGTCATCATGGACGGTTGGGGCTACAGCACCAAGCAAGAGCACAACGCCGTCGCTGCCGCCAAGACTCCCAACCTCGACCGTCTCGCCCGTGACTACACCAGCACCCTGATCTCCGGCTCCGGCCTGGATGTGGGTCTGCCGGATGGTCAGATGGGTAACTCCGAAGTGGGCCACGTCAACATAGGTGCCGGTCGCATCGTCTATCAGGAGCTGACCCGTATCTCCAAAGAGATCAAGGACGGCGACTTCTTCCAGAACGTCGAACTGGCCAAGGCTGTCGATTCCGCCGTGACCAAGGGCAAAGCCGTTCACATCATGGGTCTGATGTCCCCGGGTGGCGTACACAGCCACGAAGAGCACATCATGGGCATGATCGAGATGGCAGCCAAACGTGGCGCCGAGCAGATCTACTTCCACGCCTTCCTAGATGGCCGCGACGTCCCGCCGCGCTCCGCCCAGTCCTCCATCGAACAGTTCGATGCCCTGTTTGCCCGTCTGGGCAAGGGTCGTTTCGCCTCCATGATCGGCCGCTACTTCGCCATGGATCGTGACAACCGCTGGGATCGCGTGCAGCAAGCTTATGACCTGATGACTCAGGGCAAGGGCGAGTTCACCGCCGACAGCGCCAGCGAAGCCCTGGCCGCTGCCTATGCCCGCGACGAAAACGACGAGTTCGTCAAGGCCACCCGCATCGGTGCTGCCGCCCCCATGCAGGATGGCGATGCCCTGATCTTCATGAACTTCCGTGCCGACCGCGCCCGTGAAATCACCCGCGCCTTCGTTGACAGTGACTTCACCGGCTTTGCCCGTGCAGCCACCCCTGCGCTGAACTTCGTGATGCTGACCGAATACGCGGCCGACATCAAAACTGCCTGTGCCTACCCGCCGACTGCCCTGGTGAACACCCTGGGTGAGTGGCTGGCCAAGCAGGGCAAAACCCAGCTGCGCATCTCCGAAACCGAGAAGTACGCCCACGTCACCTTCTTCTTCAACGGTGGCGAAGAGTCCTGCTTCACCGGTGAAGACCGCGAGATCGTCGCCAGCCCGAAAGTGGCCACCTATGACCTGCAGCCGGAAATGAGCTCCGAAGAGCTGACCGACAAGCTGGTCGCCGCCATCAAGAGCGGCAAGTACGACACCATCATCTGCAACTACCCGAACGGCGACATGGTCGGCCACACCGGCGTATTCGATGCGGCCGTCAAAGCCTGTGAAGCCGTTGACCACTGCGTCGGTCGCGTCACCGAGGCCCTGGCCGAAGTAGGCGGCGAATGCCTGATCACCGCCGACCACGGCAACGCCGAGAAGATGCTGGACGAAGAGACGGGTCAGGCTCACACAGCCCACACCAACCTGCCGGTTCCCCTCATCTATTTCGGTCGCAAGGCCGAGGTGCTTGAAGGTGGCAAACTGTCCGATCTGGCCCCGACCATGTTGACCCTGATGGGTCTTCCTGTGCCGCCGGAAATGACTGGCAAGCCCCTGATGATTCTGAAATAATCCTTCCCCATGCGGGGATACGAAGTTATTTCAAACAAAACCAGTCGCGTCGGCCTGTTGGCCGGCGCGCTGTTTTTTTGCCTGTCGTTTATCGCGGGCAAGGCCTTGGCTGCCAACCAGCAGCTCGGCACCATGCAGTCCCAGATAAAGGAACAGCAGAAGACCCTCAAGCTCAGCAAGCAAGAGCTGACCAAACTCAATACTCAGCTCAAGGCTGACGAGCAGGCCATTTCGGCCGCCGCCGCCAAGCTCGAGCAGACCAAGCAACAGCTGAAAAAAAACCAGCAAAAGCTGGTAAGCCTGCAACAGGACAAGCTGGATCTGGAACAACAGGCAAAGCATCAGAAGCAGTTGCTGGCCAAGCAGGCGGAAAGCGCCTTCCAGGCGGGCAACCACGATTACCTCAAACTACTGCTCAACCAGCAGGATCCGGCCAAACTGAGCCGCTCTCTCGACTACTACGACTATCTCAACAAGGCCCGCATCGAGGCCATCGAAGCCCTGCGCGCAACCCGCACCAAGCTGGCCAAAAACCAGCAGGCCACCAAAGAGACCGAGAGCAAGCTGCAATCCTTGCTGAGCGAACAGCAACAGCATCACCAGAGCCTGTTGGCCAGCCAGCAGAGCCGTGCCAAGGTGCGCAACCAGTTGCAACAATCGGTGCAAAGCGACGAGCTAAAGCTGACCAAGCTGGTCAAGGCGGAAAAAGCCCTGAAAGCCAGGCTGGAAGAGCTTCGCCGCCAGCGGGAAGAGCAGGAGCGTCGCGAACGGGCCGAGCGGGAACGGCTGGCCAAGCTGAAAGCCGAGCAGGAACGCCAGCGCCGTCTTGAGGCCCAACGACTGGCCGCCGAACAGAAGCGGATTGCAGAACAACAGCGGATCGCGGCTCAGCAGCAGAAGGTCGGCGAGCAGCAACGGCTCGCCGCCGAGCAGCAGAGAGTCGCCGAACAACAAGACAGGGTGGCGGAGCAGCAAGCTGCCGCGCGCAGCAGCAGCGCCAAGGCAAGCAGTGGCGGCTACGGCGGTCTCAAGACCAACGGCAGCCTGCGCTGGCCGGTGCAGGGACCCATCCTCATCTCCTATGGCTCGCCCCGTACCGCCCAACTCAAATGGAAGGGCACCCTGATCGGTGCCAGCGAAGGTACCCAGGTCAAGGCGGTGGCACCGGGCCAGATAGTCTACGCCGACTGGCTGGACGGTTTTGGCATGTTGCTGGTGATCGACCATGGCCGTGGCTATATGAGCCTCTATGGTCACAATCAGTCGCTGCTGCGCCAGGTTGGCCAGAATGTGGAACAGGGCGAACCTGTGGCTCTGGTCGGTGACAGTGGCGGCCAGGACAGACCCGGCCTCTACTTCGAGATCCGCTATCAGGGTGAGGCAATCAATCCGACAAAATGGTTGGCAAAAAGCTGATGTGATCCGGGCTCGGTCCAGATGACAAACAGCCTGCATTACGCAGGCTGTTTTTATCGCAGCATTCACCGCAGCTCAGTGCCAGATGGTGGAAATTTACCTCTTTTCCGAAACCTTCAAGGAAACACCACCAGACCTATCTGCTCCAGCAAACCCTGTTGCTGCTCTTCATTGATCTGCACGCCGTCCAGGTTGATCCGGCGCAGATCCAACCCGGGCAGATCGCACTGGCGCAGATCACAGCCCTGCAGGTTGAAGCTGGCCCAGTCTATCTGGCCAAACTCGGAGCCACTCAGATCAGATCCCGCCAACGAGGCCCCCAGCAGGCTGGCCCCCTGCCAGCGGTTGCCACTGAGCTCGCATCGCTCCAGCAGGCAGCCATCGAAGTTGGCGTAGCTGAAATTGTTGCCCGTAAGATGGGCCTCGCAGAAGTAGCTCTTGACGGTGATCTGGTTGGCGAAGCTGGCGTGGGCGAAATTGATGCCCATGGCCTGGCAGTCGCGCATCTCCAGCCCCAGGCACTGGCTGCGGCTGAGATCTGCCAGAGTCAGATCGCAGCGCAGAAAGCTCGCCTCCCTCAGATCGCAACCCTGCAACTGGCAGCCCAGCTCGCGCTCCCGCTCATAGAAGGTGCAGTCAACGAAGCGGCTCTCGCTCAAGTCCAGCCAGGAGAAGTTGCAGTCGACAAAGCGGCAACCATCAAACTGTTCCTCTTCCACATCCTGCTGTTCGAAACGCTTCCCCTCGAAGCACTTGCCCTTGATCATCCGAGTCATCCTCTACTGATGGCGCCATATGCTGACTTTGTTAAACAAAAACGGTAATGTTACGTGTAACATTCCTTCCGGATCCCCAGATGAACGACACCCGCAAACGCCGCCCTACCCTGCAGGACATAGCCGACCTGACCGGGGTCACCAAGATGACCGTCAGCCGCTATCTGCGCGATCCCCACGCCGTGGCCGAGGGCACCCGTGAGCGGATCGCCGCCGCAGTGGAAGAGCTGGGCTATATCCCCAACCGGGCACCTGACATTCTCTCCAACGCCACCAGCAAGGCGATCGGCATACTGATCCCCTCTCTCTCCAACCAGGTGTTTTCCGCCGTGGTACATGGCATAGAGTCGGTGACCCGGCCCGCCGGCTACCAGACACTGCTCGCTCACTACGGCTACAGCCCGGAGCGGGAAGAGGAGCAGGTGGCCTCCCTGCTCTCCTATCACGTGGACGGCCTGATCCTCTCCGACAGCCAGCACACGGAGCGCACCCGCAAGATGATCGCCACCGCCGGCATTCCTGTGGTGGAAACCATGGATCTGCCGCAAGCCCCCATCGACATGGTGGTGGGGATGGATCACAGGGCCGCCGCCCGGGCCATGGTAACAGAGATGCTGCGCCGGGGCCGACGCAAGCTGGTTTACCTGGGGGCGCGGCTCGACGTGCGCACCCAGCTGAGGATGGAGGGTTACTACCAGGCGATGGCCGATTTCGGCCTGACAGGTCAGCACCTGCTGACCGAGCAATCCTCCAGCTTCACCCTGGGTGGTCAACTGCTGGATCAGGCGCTGGTGCGCTATCCCGACCTCGATGGCCTCTTCTGTACCAATGACGACTTGGCGGTTGGCGCCCTGCTGCAGTGTCAGGCAAAGTGGATACCCGTCCCCCAGCAGATCGCCATCGCCGGCAGCAACGCCCTCGACATAGGCCATGCCATGACCCCCAAGCTGGCCAGTATCGTCACACCACGCAAGGAGATAGGCCGTGAGGCGGCGACCATGCTGCTGGCCCGACTCAGCGGCCAACCACTGCCTGACACCCGCAAGGACATGGGCTTCTCCCTCTATGTCGGGGAGAGCCTGGGCTGACGCTTGCGCGAAGGGAGGGTCAAAGCCTGACGGTACGCACGCGAAGCAGTCTGATCCGAGACGCCAGCCGATTTATCCTCCTGATTCAAAGGCAAAAAAAGAGCAGGTCACCCCGGGGTGGCCTGCTCTTTTTTATAAAGAACGCGCGCTTAGCGTTTAACCAGCTCGACCGCTTCGCGAGAGAGGCGAGTCACCTCCTCCCAGTTGCCACTCTTGACCGCATCGGCCGGCAGCATCCAGGAGCCGCCGACGGTGGCGACGCATTTCAGCGCCAGATAGTCGGCCACGTTTTTCGGGCCGATGCCGCCGGTGGGGCAGAACTTGATCTGGGGAAGCGGTGCTGCGATGGCAGCCAGCGCCTTGGTACCGCCGTTTGCTTCGGCCGGGAAGAATTTCAGGTGGTCATAACCCGCTTCCAGCGCCTGCATCACTTCGGAGGCAGTGGCAACGCCCGGGATCAGCGGCGCCGTGCTGTTGGCCGCATGGGCCAGCAGCGCCGGTGTCATCCCCGGGGAGATGACGAAGCGGGCACCGGCGGCCACGGCTGCATCAAACTGCGCGCAGTTGAGCACTGTGCCTGCACCGACCATGGCATCCGGCATCGCCTTGGCGATGAGGGCGATGGCATCGAGCGCCACCGGGGTACGCAGTGTGATCTCGAATACCGAGATGCCGCCGTCGAGCAGCGCCTTGGCCATCGGCAGGGCCTGCTCCAGCTCATTGATGACCATAACAGGAACCAGCGGAGAGGCGGCAAACACCTCGGCGGGGGTCACTTTCCAGTTTTGCATAACGCTTCCTTAATCAAAGATGGTGGCGCCACACTCGGCGCTCGATACCGCGCGACGCATCACGCTGAACAGTTCACGGCCCCACCCCTCTTGTTCCAGAGTGAGGTCAATCTCGGCCTGGGTACGGCCACTCAAATCGGTCAGGCAATCGAGGCGACCGTTTACCGCGTCCACCCGCAGCAGATCGCCATCCTTCAACAGGCCGATGGCGCCGCCGTGCAGCGCTTCCGGGGTGACATGGATGGCCGCCGGGATCTTGCCGGAGGCGCCTGAGAGACGGCCATCGGTAACCAACGCCACCTTGTGGCCCGCCTTCTGCAGGTTGCCGAGCACCGGCATCAACTTGTGCAGCTCAGGCATGCCGTTGGCCGCCGGGCCGTTGTGGCGCACCACGATAACGGCATCCTGATTGAGGCTGCCAGCCTTGTAGGCCGCCTCCACAGCGTGCTGGGAGGAGAACACTCGGGCGGGCGCTTCGATAACGCGATACTCGGGCGCCACGGCGGAGACCTTGACCACGGCGCGGCCCAGATTGCCCGCCAGCAGCTTGGTGCCGCCGGTGGCCTGGAACACGGAGCCGGTCGGCGACAGCACGCTCGGATCCGTGCTTTCACCCACCGGCTGCCATACCAGCTGGCCATCGACCAGCGCCGGGCGGCTGAGGTAATCCTGCATCTCGCCAAACACAGGGGTGGCATCCATGTGGATCAGCCCCTCTTGCGCCAGACGACGCATCAGGCCGGGCACGCCGCCCGCCTGTTCGAAGGCATTCACATCAGCCGGGCCGTTCGGGTACATGCGTACAAAGAGCGGCACCACATCGGAGAGATCGCTGATGTCGTCCCAGGTCAGGTGCAGGCCGGCGGCCCGCGCCAGCGCCACCATGTGGATGCTGTGGTTGGTGCTACCGCCGGAGGCGAGCAGGGCCACCAGACCATTGACCAGGGAGCGCTCATCCAGCACCTCACTCAAGGGGCGGTAGGCAGGAGAGCCAGGGATCATGGCGCTGATGCGACGGGCGGCTTCTTCAGTGAGCGCGTGGCGCAACTCGCTATGAGGATGGACGAAGGCGGAGCCCGGCAGCATCAGGCCCATGGCCTCGAACACCAGCTGGTTGGTGTTGGCTGTGCCGTAGAAGGTGCAGGTACCCGGCGCATGATAGGCGCCGCACTCCATCTCCAGCAGGGCGTCGCGGCCCAGTTCACCGGCGGCGTACTGCTGGCGCACCTTTACCTTGTCATCATTGCTGATGCCGCTGGCCATGGGGCCGGCCGGCACGAAGGCGGTGGGCAGGTGAGCGTGGGAGAGCGCCCCCATAATCTGGCCCGGGGCTATCTTGTCGCAGATGCCGAGCAGCAGGGTGGCGTCGAAGGTGTTGTGGGAGAGCGACAGCGCGGTCGCCTGGGCGATGAGATCGCGGGAAAACAAAGACATGTCCATCCCCGGCTGACCCTGAGTCACACCATCGCACATGGCCGGTACGCCACCCGCCACCTGGGCGCTGTGGCCGAGTTCGGCCAGTGCCGCCTTGATGATGTCCGGGTAGCCCTGATAGGGCTGATGGGCGCTCAGCATGTCGTTGTACGCAGTGACAATGCCGATGTTGGCGCGGGTCATGTCGAGAATGCGACCCTTCTCGTCACTGCTACAGGCGGCTACGGCGTGGGCCAGGTTACCGCAGGCCAGGGCGGCGCGGGTCTTTCCCTGTTCGGCCTGGCGCTGAATACGGGCCAGGAAAGCCTGGCGACGGGCGACACTGCGCTCACGAATGCGCGCAGTAACCTCGGAAATAACAATGTGTGTCATACGGCTTGCTCCAACGCTGAGACGGCGCGGTCGACCACCTGTTCGAAGGTGCCATCTATATCGATATGGAATACCCCGGCCTCGCCATCCGGACGTTCCAGCGTATCGAACTGACTTTGTACCATGCTTTCCCGCATGAAATGGCCCTTGCGTGCCCGCATCCGTTCGAGGATCAGCGGCTGATCACCGTCCAGAAACAGGAAATGCACTGACTCATTGCCATCGCGGATCTGGTCGCGGTACTGCTTCTTGAGGGCCGAGCAGACGATCACGCCCACCTCGTTCTTCTGTTCCAGGCTGTAAGCCGCATCACGGATCCGCTCCAGCCAGGGGGCACGATCCTCATCGTTGAGGGGGTTGCCACCCGCCATCTTCTGAATATTGGCTCTGGGGTGCAGGTCATCACCATCGATGAACTTGGCACCCAGCGCCTGGGCCACCTTGAGGCCGACACTGGACTTGCCGCTACCACACACACCCATCACGATAATGCTCTTGCCCGCCATTGTTTGACCTCTATCCCATTTTTCAAAAATCGTGCTGCTGATGGGTTCTAACTTAGCACGTTACCGGTAACATGTTACCGGTAACAACAAGAAATGTGAAGTCTGCCACAGACTGAGCGAACTCACAGTCACCTGGGCAATCGACCTTGAGCCCTGGCCATAAACCTAAATAAATCATAAAGATATGGTCTGCTGACGGATCAGCAGGGTGTCGATACTGAACTTGGAACAAGGAACGCACAACAATGTCTGACCTCTCCCTGATCATGACGGCCGCGGGCTCCATAGTGCTGCTGCTCTTTCTGGTGATGAAGGCCCGCCTGCACGCGGTCGTCTCCCTCATCCTGGTCTCCATGGTGGCCGGCCTCGCCGCCGGCATGAACCCGGCGGAGATCGCCACTACCATCCAGAAAGGGATGGGCGGCACCCTGGGCTTCGTCGCCGTCGTGGTGGCACTGGGCGCCATGTTTGGCAAGGTGATGGAAGTCACCGGCGCCCTCGACCGGGTGGCCCATACCCTGCTCGGTACCTTCGGCGTCAAGCGCGCCAACTGGGCCATGTCACTGACTGGCTTCGTCTGTGCTCTGCCGCTCTTCTTCGACGTCGCCGTAGTGCTGCTGATCGGGGTGGCCTTTGCCATTGTCCGCCGTGGCGGTGGCAGCGTGGTGAAGATAGGCATAGCGCTGCTGGCGGGCATCGCCACCTGCCAGGCCTTCCTCATCCCCGCGCCAGGCCCCATTCTGGTGGCGTCCCAGCTGGGGGCTGATTTTGGCTACATGATACTGTTCGGTCTGATCGCCGCCGTGCCGGCCCTGATCCTGGCGGGCCCCCTGTTCGGCGATCTGATCAGCAAGGTGGTGGATGTGCCGCTCCCTGCCGATGCCCAGAGCAGTGCCCATGACGATAGCAAGACTCTCCCCTCCTTCGGACTGGCCATGGGCCTGATCGGTCTGCCGCTGCTGATGATTGGCCTCAAGACCATAGTCGGCCGCTTCGTCGAGGCGGGATCCACCCTCCACAACTGGCTGGAGTTCGTCGGCCACCCCTTCACCGCCATCATGGTCGCCTGTCTGGCCGCCTTCTATCTGCTGGGGGTGCGCCGCGGCATGTCCCGTGACGAGGTGATGAACGTCTGCAACAGCGCCATCCAGCCTGCCGGCGTCATCATACTGGTGACCGGTGCCGGTGGCGTTTTCAAGCAGGTACTGGTGGATTCCGGTGTGGGCGCCGCCCTTGGCAACATGCTGGCAGACTCCGGCCTGCCCATAGTCGCGCTGGCCTTTATCCTGGCGGCGGCCGTGCGGGTCATTCAGGGTTCTGCCACCGTCGCTATGCTGACTGCCTGCGGCCTGCTGCTGCCCATGCTGGAACCGCTCGGTCTGAACGGAGCCCAGCTGGCGGCCGTGACCATCGCCATCGGCGGCGGGGCCATAGTGCTCTCCCACGTCAACGACTCGGGTTTCTGGCTGGCCAACCGCTACCTGGGCCTCTCCGAGAAGCAGACCCTGCAAACCTGGACAGTGATGGAGACCATCATAGGCACCACGGGTGGCGTCATGGCGATGATTATCTACAGCTTCCTTTGAACATAACCGCTGTCAAAAAGGCCTCCGATGTGAGGCCTTTTTCATCTTTATGAAGATTCTTTCTTTGGCTAACAGGTTGAGGTTGCTAGAATCGCCTATCCATCGCTCCGAGTGGAACGCTTAACGCAGTGATTTCAGGTTTCTCTATGCATTCATCGGCACATTATCGACAACTGTTGGCTCGTCTGCCCCAGATCGCTGTCGCCGCAGATCAGTTTCAGGTGCTCAACAGCGCCAAGGACTTCAAGAGCCGGATCCTTTCGCTTATCGACAGCGCAACTCGGCGCATCTATCTGGTGGCGCTCTATCTGCAAGATGACGAGGCGGGACGGGAAATTCTGTCTGCCCTCTACGCCGCCAAACAGCGCAACCCGGCCCTCGACATCAAGTTGTTCGTGGATTTTCACCGTGCCCAGCGCGGCCTGATCGGCAAAGGCAAGCAGGGTGGCAACCACCTGATGTATCAGGAAATGGCCGCCCGCCATGAACACCAGATCGCCATCTACGGCGTGCCGGTCAAGGGACGAGAGCTGCTCGGGGTGCTGCACCTCAAGGGCTTCATTTTCGATGACACCCTGCTCTACTCCGGTGCCAGCCTCAACGATATCTACCTGCATCAGCAGGATCGCTACCGTTTCGACCGTTATCACCAGATCACCAGCCCAGAGCTGACCCGCTGCATGGTCAACTATGTGGACGATCTCTTTCTCAAGAGCGAAGCGGTGCAGCGACTCGATCGCAGCGACATTCCCACCGCCAAGCAACTGAAGGGGCCGATCCGCCGCTTCAAGCACAGCCTGCGCCTGGGCCAGTACCGCTTCGAGAGCATGCCGGTCAACAGCCAGGAGATCGCCATCACTCCGATGACGGGGCTGGGCAAGCGGGGCAATCAGCTCAACAAGATGATCCGTACCCTGGTGCGTGCCACCGAGCGGGAGATCTTCATCTGCACCCCCTATTTCAACCCGCCCAAGGAGTTGAACAAGGACATCGAAGCCCTGCTCAAGCGCGGCTGCAAGGTGACCATAGTGGTGGGCGACAAGACGGCCAACGACTTCTTCATCCCGCCGGAAGAGAAGTTCACCACCATAGGTGGCCTGCCTTATCTGTACGAGACCAATCTGCGCAAGTTTGCCGAGCGCAATCAGCATCACATCGATGCCGGCCGTCTCAACCTGATGTTGTGGTGCTGCGAGCGCAACTCCTACCACCTCAAGGGGATCTTCGTGGATGACGAGTGGGCAATGCTCACCGGCAACAACCTGAACCCCCGCGCCTGGGCGCTGGATCTGGAGAACGGCCTGCTGGTGTACGATCGTCGCCATCACCTGCGCGCCCAGTTCAACGGGGAGCGGGAGAACATACTCGCCAACACCAAGCGGATCAGCCACTTCGATCAGATAGAGCAGATCAAGGACTACCCGGAACAGGTACGCAAGCTGCTGGCCAGGATCCACAGGGTCAGGGCCCATATCCTGCTCAAGCGCATCATCTGATCCGGGGCACACGCTGCCCGTCCTCACTCGTTGACACCTGTGCAAAGGCCTGCCGTTTTCGGCAGGCCTTTTTGTCAGGATCTGCCATGGTCAGTATCCCGCCCCTGGCCTGGCGCCGGGTGTCACTGCAACGCGGCTTGCACCGAGACGTCAATAACCCCTATCATCTGGACATATTTACAGTGTTTTCGGGCATCTGATTGATGAAATTGGATAAAATCTCCCTCGACAGCCTCAAGGGCGTCGGCAGCAAGATGCAGGAGAAACTCGAGCGACTGGGGCTGGCCACGGTACAGGATCTGCTGTTCCACCTCCCCCTTCGTTACGAGGATCGTACTCAGGTGTGGCCCATCGGCGATCTGCCGCCCGGGCTGCACGGCGCCGTCGAGGGCGAAATCCAGGACACTCAATTGGTGATGGGCCGCCGCCGCATGCTGGTCTGCCGCATCAGTGACGGCACCGGCACCCTGACCCTTCGCTTCTTCAACTTCACCGCCGCCCAGAAGAACAGCCTGGGTCAGGGCAGGTTGATCCGCTGCTTCGGCGAGGTGCGCCCCGGCAAATACGGGCTCGAGATGGCTCATCCCGAGTACAAGTTGCTCGGTGAAGAACAGGCAGGTCAGACCGAAGAGGCGCTCACCCCCGTTTACCCCACCACGGAAGGGCTGCGCCAGCTCACCCTGCGTAGCCTCACCGATCAGGCGCTGGCTCAACTCGACCTGTACGGGGTGGAGGAGCTGCTGCCTGCAGGCCTCTATCCCCAGCAGATCGATCTGGCCGCCGCCCTGCGCCTGCTCCATCGCCCGCCCCCCTCGGTGGCGCTGGCCTTGCTGGAGAGCGGCCAGCACCCGGCCCAGCAACGACTGGTGCTGGAAGAGCTGCTGGCTCATAACCTGTCGGTGCTCAAAGTGCGTGCCCAGGCGCAAACCCAGCTGGCACGCGCCCTCAAGCCGGCACCTGCCCTCGTCAAGCAATTGCTGGGGGCGCTGCCGTTCAAACCGACCGGTGCACAGAATCGGGTGGTAGCCGAGATCAACCAGGACCTGCAACGCAGCTACCCCATGATGCGGCTGGTGCAGGGGGACGTGGGCTCCGGCAAGACACTGGTTGCGGCGCTGGCTGCCCTCCAGGCCATCGGTAACGGCTGCCAGGTGGGGCTGATGGCACCGACCGAGTTGCTGGCCGAACAACATGCCATCAACTTCGCCAACTGGCTGGAGCCGCTCGGTATCGGGGTCGGCTGGCTGGCGGGCAAGCAGAAAGGGAAGGCGCGGGAAACCCAGCTCGCCGCCATCGCCGATGGCAGCGTCAAGATGGTGGTGGGCACCCACGCCATCTTCCAGGAGCAGGTGGTGTTCCAACGCCTCGCGCTGGTCATCATCGATGAACAGCACAGATTCGGGGTGCATCAGCGCCTCGCGCTGCGGGAAAAAGGGGAGCGGGAGGGAGTCCATCCCCATCAGCTCATCATGACTGCCACTCCCATACCCCGCACCCTGGCGATGACCGCCTATGCCGATCTCGACACCTCCGTCATCGACGAGCTGCCACCGGGCCGCACCCCCATCACTACGGTGGCGCTGCCGGACAGCCGTCGCCCGGATGTGATCGAGCGGGTCAAGCTGGCCTGTGAAGAGGGCAAGCAGGCCTACTGGGTCTGTACCCTGATCGAAGAGTCCGAGGTGCTGGAGTGCCAGGCCGCCGAGGATACCGCCGCCGAGCTGCAAAACCAGCTGCCCGGCCTGCATATCGGGCTGGTGCACGGCCGGATGCGCCCCATCGAAAAGCAGCGGGTGATGGAGGAGTTCAAGGCGGGCATACTGCAGCTGCTGGTCGCCACCACAGTCATAGAGGTGGGGGTGGATGTACCCAACGCCAGCCTGATGATCATCGAAAACCCGGAGCGGCTCGGGCTGGCTCAGTTGCACCAGCTGCGCGGCCGGGTCGGTCGCGGTTCTGTGGCCTCTCATTGCGTGCTGCTCTATCATGCTCCCTTGTCCAAGACGGCCCAGAGCCGACTCGGGGTATTGCGGGAGACCAACGACGGCTTCCTGATCGCCCAGCGCGATCTCGAGCTGCGCGGCCCGGGGGAACTGCTCGGTACCCGCCAGACCGGGCTGGCCGATCTCAAAATTGCCGATCTGGTGCGCGACCAGCCACTCATCCCTCAGGTACAGAAGATGGCGCGCTTCCTGATGGACAGGCATCCCGCCCATGTTGAACCGCTCATCCGGCGCTGGCTGGGTCTGCGGGATCACTACTCCAACGCCTGAGTAGAACAGCACAAGAAAGAACGCACGTGACACTCAGGCTCCCAATAGATGTGTTGCCACAACACTCAGACCCTGGAGGAAAGCACCGATGAATTCCTGGCTTCGCGCCCTGCTCTACACATTTGCCTTCCTGCTGCTGTTTGCCTGGGTCGCGCTTGGTCTGTTCGACGCCGAACGGGCCAGGGGCCCCATCGCCAGCTGGATCAGCCAGCAAACCGGCGTGCCGGTCACCATAGGGCGGCTGGTGTTCAACCCTCTCCATCCCTATACCCTGCTGGCCGAGCAGGTGAGCTATGGCGACGCCATCGCCCTCGACAAGCTCTATCTGGAAATAGAGAGCATCGACTGGCTGAACCGGGACGTGCGCATCGCCCACCTCGACCTCATTCGCCCCGTCATCAAGCTGCCGCTGCCCAACACCTTGCCGACCCTGCCGGTTCACTCCCTCACCATCAGCGATAGCACTATCGATCGCCTCAGCCTGCACAGTGACGAGCTGACCCTGAACGGCCTCAACGCCACCCTCAACGACTGGCAGCTGCTCAATCCGGTGCGGCCACCCCAGGCCAACCTGAGCCTCAACATCAATGAGCTGGAAACCCCGGCCTTTGCCCTCTCCCGCCTCAATCTGAAGGGACGACTGGAAGGCCGGGTGCTGAGTACGGATCGGCTGGTCGCCAACCTGTTCGATGGCCTGCTGGAAACCGGCATGACCCTGGACTGGCCCGCCCGCAGCCTGCGACTGCACAATCTGAAGGCACAAGGCATGCGGGTCGAGTGGGGAGCCATGGGCCAGCCTGAACTGCCCTTGCGCCACATCAGCCTGGACACGGGACAGGTGCGCGATGTGAGCATCAACGCCATCACCCAGGAGATCGCCCTCAACAACTTCAACGGCCAGCTCACCGCCTTCAGCTGGCAGGCTGGCAGTACGCCGACCGGTTACTTTACGGGTAGCCTCGGTGATCTCGGCCGCGGCCTGTTCCAGCTGGAAGATCTCAAGGGACGAGTCTCTTTCTCGCCACAGCAGATCGATGCCGAGGTGCAGGGCAAAGCCTATGAAGGTGAATTCAATCTGGATCTGGCCCTCGATACCCAGCAGCAGAAGCTGACCCTCAAAGACATGACGCTGAGCGGCATGGACATCAGCCTGCCAGAGGGGTGGTGGCAGGATTGGCAAAGCTGGCGGCCACAACAGATCGATATCCGCAAACTGACGTTCGACAAACTCAAGGTACTCTCCTTCGACGATACCCTGCCCCTGTCGCTGACGGGCTGGCAGTTCTATCTAAGCGATCTCGCCCTGCGAGGCCGGCAGCCAACCCCCTTGCTCGGCCGGGCAAAGGTCGAGAGCAAATGGTTCGAGCTGGTGTGGGACGGCCTCAGTGCCCGCAACGGCGAACTGGATGGTGAGCTGACCCCCAGCTCATGGCAGCTCAACAAGCTGACCAGCTCGCTGCCGGATGAGGGCTCACTCAGCCTGAGCGGCCAGTGGGGCAAGGAGCCCGGCCAAAGCAGCCGCCTGCAGGTGAAGGGGGAGAAGCTGGATCTGGTGCAGTGGAGCAAGATACTGCACTCCCCCATCTCCTTCGCCGGCAAGGCAGACCTGAGTGCCGATCTGCAAGCCGTGCATGGCAAGACAGCAGGAGAGTGGCGCAGTACCCTGCAGGGCAGCTTCGCCCTCGATGCGGTTGATCCTTTCTGGGACAAGGTGAAGATAGATCCCCTGCTGGATGAGTGGTTCAAAGGCGCCACGCCACCTGATCTGACGCCGGAAAGCCTGTGGCAGGCGATGCAGGAAGGAGATACCCCCTTCTACCGCATCAAGTTGCAAGGCAAGATCGAGCATGGCCAGCTGCAGGTGGAACAGGCTGGTGCCTCCACCATCACCCACCTGCTCGCCCTGCAAGGGGGCATGGATTTGGTCAAGGAGCAGTGGCAGCTGGATCTCGGTGTCCTGAATGGCCAGCGCTGTGCCGAGCTGCTGAGCCACTGGCGCGGCCCGCTTGATGCCCCCGTCTTGAGCTGGGAGTTTCCGGCCAGGCAGGCCTCCTGTGGTTGGGAGGTGGGGGTGCCTTATCCTGCACAGGGGCGCAACAGCCCGCTCTGGCGGCCAGCACCACAGCCCAAAGCACCCGCGTCGACCAGCGTTCCGTAAAACAAACAAGGCCTCATCACGAGGCCTTGTTTGTTTCAGATAGCTTTACAGAACGGGGGACTGGCCTCGCCGTTTGACCGGTTGCACCACATACTGGCCGATGAATTCCACCGCCAGCTTGTCGCCGCTGAACAACTTGACCATGAGGCTGAATTTGGCCGACTCCCCCGCCTTGAGCGGAGCCAGCACGGCCGGCATCCCCTCCCTGGCAACCCGCGCCTCGGGCTCCTCGTTGACCGGGCGGTAATACTTGATGTTGCCCTCCGCCAGTACCGTATCCCCCACCAGACCCGCCTCTTTCAGCTGCAACCAGATGAGACCCCAGCCCGCCAGCACGCACTGACTGTAGATGCTGCCGGCAAACATGGTGTCATGCACGTTGAGGTTGGCCGCCAGATTGGCCTTGAGATGAAAAGTCTGGCCGTCATAGTGGGTGATGTGTACTCCCATCTTCTCGCTGATGGGGATGCCTTGCGACCAGCGAGTGGTGAGATCCTGGCACCACTCGGGGCGATACTGGATGGTCTGCAAGGGGCTTAAGGATTTGATCATCTGACGATGGGGAATGCGGCCAAAGCTGACCGGCCCTTCCCCCACTTCGAGGAAGCCGCACCTGCGATAGAACTCCACCGCTTCCTGACGGGCATTCATCACCAGCCGCTTCACTTTTTCCTGGCAGGCGAGCTGTTCGAGATCCTCCACCATGCGAGCCCCCAATCCCTGGCTACGATACTCGGGGTGCAGCGCCATAAAGCGGATCTGGGCCTCGTCACCACCGATAAACAGTCGACCAACGGCAATGGGAGTACCGTCTGGCGCCAGCATCATGCGATGAATGGCAACGGTATCGTATTCGTCTCGCTCGGAACCAATGGGTAGATTGAAGGGTTTACGCAGCAGTTCCCAGCGCAGCTGGTAGTAAGCGTCCAGCTCGGCTGCCGTTTGAGGAGTGACTACCCGGTACATAAAGCGATCCTTGAGTTAGCGCCGACGGACAGATTGAAGGGCTTGCGCACCCATGCCTCCCAGCGCAGCTGGTGGTAAGCGTCCAGCTCGGCAGCCGTTTGAGGAGTGACTACCCGGTACATAAAGCGATCCTTGAGTTAGCGCCGACGGACAGATTGAAGGGCTTGCGCACCCATGCCTCCCAGCGCAGCTGGTAGTAAGAATCCAGCTCGGCTGCCGTTTGAGGAGTGACTACCCGGTACATAAAGCGATCCTTGAGTTAGCGCCGACGGACAGATTGAAGGGCTTGCGCACCAATGCCTCCCAGCGCAACTGATAATAGGCATCCAGTTCGGCTGCCATCTGGGGAGTGACCATCCGGTACATAGTTCTATCCTTGAGTTACACTGGCCGGAAACCATCTTGCCGTGCAAATTCATGGACTTCAATCTGCAAGCGTACCAAGCCGACCACTTATTGCACCTGAGTGCCAAACCGGAACGACGCCTCTCCATCCTGGAAAATGCCCATCACCGCTGGCTGGAGATCGACGGTGTGGTGCAATCGGCCATGTCCCTTGCCGAACCTGCCGCCCTCTGCCTGCCCCATCAGCAGTGCATCGCAGACCTGCTGCCAGCCACCGCAAGCCGGGTGCTGGAACTGGGATTGGGCGGTGGCGATCTCACTCGTCATCTGGGGGCGCGCTGGCCAGAGGCTCGGCACGACTGCGTCGATCTGGATGAAGAGGTACTGACCCTGTTTCAGACCTTCTTCCGCCACCCGGCGGAACCCGTTGACCGGGCGTTGCACCTGCACCACGCCGATGCCCTCGCCTTCCTGCTGGCCCACGACGACACCTATGACTTCGTGCTGCTCGACCTGTTCAGTCAGGATGGCAATCCCCTGCTGCTGTTTCAGGTTCCGCTCTATCAGGCACTGGCCAAATGCCTCCGCGGTACCCTCATCGTCAACCTGCTGCCACGGACACATCTCGAACTGGCGCAGGCCAAGCGGCTGGCGGAGGAGTGGATTGGCCTCACCAGCACCCACAGGGTGCCCGGCTATCGCAACGTCATACTGCACGCCACCAATCTGATCCCCTAGCTCCTGTTACGGGATGCCACGGCTGGCCCTGTCTGCACGTCCGCAGATGAAGGCCTGTAGCAAGGAGCGGGCTCGCGGCCATGGCGCCTACACCTGCAGCCAGAAGGTGACGGGGCCATCGTTGAGCAGCGCCACCTTCATGTCGGCAGCAAAACGGCCTGTCTCGGTCGGTATGCCACTGGCCTTTGCCTGCACTACAAAATAGTCGTAGAGCCGCTCGGCGTCGGTCGGATGGGCGCCGCCAGAGAAGCTGGGTCTCATGCCTTTTTTGGTATCCGCCGCCAGGGTGAACTGGGAGACGACCAGCAGGCTGCCGCCGGCCTGACTCACATTGAGGTTCATTTTGCCCTCTTCATCGGAGAAGATGCGGTAGCCGCTCACCTTGTGCAGCAACTTGTCCGCCCTGGCCTCGTCATCCCCCTGCTCCACCCCGAGCAACACCAGCAGGCCATTGGCAATGGCACCCGTTACTTCGCCTTCCACTGTCACGCTGGCCTCTGAGACCCGCTGGATCAATGCAATCACATCCCTCTCCTCTCAAAACAGAACGACCGCCCTCACAGGGGCGGTCGTCGATGCTACCAAGAAAACGACGGGCAAAGCGATGGATCAGGCCAACTCCTCGCTCACCGGTTTTTCATATTCGCCGAGACAAGCCGTGGTCTCGGCGCCAAGCAATACCACCAACCAGCTGAGATAAACCCAGACAAACAGGATCGGAATGGTCGCCAGAGCGCCATAGATGGCCTGATAGGAGGGGAAGTTGGTGATGTAAATGGCAAATCCGCGCTTGGCCAGCTCGAACAGGGTAGCGGCCACCAAGGCACCGATGAAGGCATGAACCAGCCTCACCTTGCAGTTGGGCACAACCGTATAGACCAGCAGGAAGGTGAGCACCGAGAAGAGGAACGGCAAGCTGCGCAACAACAGATAGCCGATGCCGAACAGACTCTCGGCCCCGAACAACCGCAGCGAGAAGATGTAAGAGGAGATGGCAATGCTGCCACCGATAAGCACAGGGCCCAGTGTCAGTATCATCCAGTACATGGCAAACGCCTGCGCCAGCGGCCGGCCCTGGGTCGAGCGCCAGATGTAGTTCAGGTTCTTGTCGATGGCCGAGATCAGCATCAGCGCCACCACTATCAGGGCACCGATACCCACGGCAGTGGTGTTGGTGGCATTCGCCACGAAGCCATCTATGTACTCCTTGAGCATCTCACCCGCGGTCGGCACGAAGTTGTGATAGACGAACTGCTCCATCGCCTGTTTCAGGGTTTGGAACACAGGGAAGGCGGACATCATGCCAAATACCACGGCAATCATGGGGACCAGAGAGAGCAAGGTGACATAGGCCAGATAACCGGCGGTGACGGTCAACCTGTCGTGCTGGAAACGGCTCCAGACAAACTGGGCGAAATGGCCGCCATCGTGGCGTAAAAAGGAGAGAGCATGGCCAAGACGGCCACCAAATTTCTGCTGCATTGTGATTCTCAACGTCTTCATCATGCAGACATTGTGTCAGATAGCATGGTCATTTGACCACCCATGGACCGGATCGGTACGACCAGCCCGAGCATACTGGCTGGTGATCCACCGTCAAAGGGGCATAAAAAAAGAGGCCCGCAGGCCTCTCTCTGTCTGTCGATAAACAGATATCAAGCACGACCGGCGCGCTTGCGATCCATTTCAGTCAGCAGTTTCTTGCGCACACGGATGGCCTTGGGAGTGATCTCTACCAACTCATCGTTATCGATGAACTCGAGAGCCTGTTCCAGGGTCATGCGGATCGGCGGAGTCAGCACCTGGGCTTCGTCGGTACCGGAGGCACGCATGTTGGTCAGCTGCTTGCCCTTCAGGCAGTTTACAGTCAGGTCATTGGAACGGGAGTGAATACCGATCACCTGGCCTTCGTACACTTCGGTAGCGTGACCGATAAACAGACGACCGCGGTCTTGCAGACCGAACAGGGCGAAGGTCAGCGCCTTGCCGGTAGCGTTGGAGATCAGCACGCCATTCTGACGCTCGCCGATGCTGCCACCCTTGTGCGGACCGTAATGGTCGAAGGTGTGGTACAACAGACCGGTACCGGAAGTCATGGTCAGGAACTCGGTCTGGAAGCCGATCAGGCCACGACTCGGGATCATGAAGTCAAGACGGACACGGCCCTTGCCATCCGGGGTCATGTTGGTCATCTCACCCTTACGCAGGCCGAGTTGCTCCATCACAGAACCCTGGTGGATCTCTTCCACGTCGACAGTCACAGTTTCGAACGGTTCGTGCAGAACGCCATCCACGGTGCGCAGGATAACTTCCGGACGGGATACTGCCAGCTCGTAACCCTCGCGACGCATGTTTTCGATCAGGATGGAGAGGTGCAGTTCACCACGACCGGATACGCGGAACTTGTCCGGATCTTCGGTCTCTTCCACACGCAGGGCCACGTTGTGGACCAGCTCCTGATTCAGACGCTCCAGGATGTTGCGGGAAGTCACGAACTTGCCTTCTTTACCAGCGAACGGTGAGGTGTTGACCTGGAAGGTCATGTTCACGGTCGGCTCGTCAACGGAGAGCGGCGGCAGGGCTTCAACAGCACCGTTGTCACAGATGGTGTCGGAGATTTTCAGCTCGCCCAGACCTGTGATGGCGATGATGTCGCCCGCTTGCGCGTCAACAACTTCGGTACGGGACAGACCCAGGTAGCCAAGCACCTGACCGACCTTACCAGTACGGGTTTTGCCATCGGCACCGACGACAGTGACTTGCTGGTTGGTCTTGACGCGACCACGGCTGATACGGCCGATACCGATAACACCGACGTAGGAGTTGTAGTCCAGCTGGGAGATTTGCATCTGGAAAGCACCGGCAGGGTCACCCTTCGGCTGCTCGACGTTGTCGACGATGGCCTGAAACAGGGGTTCCATGTTGTCGGATTCAACGCTTTGGTCCATGGTGGCCCAACCGTTCAGTGCTGAAGCGTAAACAACTTTGAAGTCCAGTTGCTCATCGGTCGCACCCAGGTTGTCAAACAGGTCGAACACCTGATCCATAACCCAGTCAGGACGAGCACCCGGACGGTCGATCTTGTTGATGACCACGATCGGCTTCAGACCCTGGGCGAATGCCTTCTGGGTCACGAAACGAGTCTGCGGCATAGGGCCGTCAACAGCATCAACCAGCAGCAGCACTGAGTCGACCATGGACATAACGCGCTCTACTTCACCACCGAAGTCGGCGTGACCCGGGGTATCAACGATGTTGATACGGTAGTCTTTCCAGCGGATCGCGGTGTTCTTGGCGAGAATGGTAATACCACGTTCCTTTTCCAGGTCGTTGGAATCCATCAGACGCTCTTGACCATCAGTGGTACGGTCCAGGGTTCCAGACTGCTGCAGCAGCTTATCAACCAGGGTAGTTTTGCCGTGGTCTACGTGCGCAATAATCGCAATATTGCGTAAATTCTCTAACATTCTCGCCTCAATCACCGGGTAAAATTGGGCGCTAATTGTACTCTCGCCTTTGTGATCTGCCTAGCATAATTGCAGTGCAATCACGCATAACAGGGGATCAGGATCATAGACCTTCCGATCAAAGCCTGTTTAGATGGGGGCTGACCGTATACTGCGCACCATTTTAGTGCACCAAAACGATCCACAGTTGCACTACTTTGAGGCGTAACGCGCTGGGACAGCAAGTCTTGGGGCAGGCTTATAGCCGCAAACGCCCTGAAATCAAGCTGTCACAAACTTGGCACGATACTGGCTTATGTGAATGTGATGACGCATTCACCCTAAGAGTTTTAACACCGGAGGTTACTTAGCATGTCAGCCCAGAATGTAATGGCCCTGATCCAGGAACACGAAGTCAAGTTTGTTGACCTGCGCTTTACCGACACCAAGGGTAAAGAGCAGCACGTATCCATCCCTTCCCATCAGATTGACGAAGATTTCTTCGAAGATGGCAAGATGTTCGATGGCTCCTCCATCGGCGGCTGGAAGGGCATCAACGAGTCTGACATGGTGCTGATGCCGGATGCGGCCTCCGCCAAGCTGGACCCATTCACCGAAGAGACCACTCTGAACATCGTCTGTGACATTCTGGAACCGGCCACCATGCAAGGCTATGACCGCGACCCGCGCTCCATCGCCAAACGTGCCGAAGAGTTCCTGAAGTCCAGCGGCATCGCTGACACTGTACTGTTCGGGCCTGAGCCAGAATTCTTCATGTTCGACAACATCACCTTCTCGAACACCATGGGCCACAGCTTCGTGAAAATCGAATCTGAAGAAGCCGCCTGGAACTCCGGCACCGCCTATGAGCACGGCAACAAGGGTCACCGTCCTTTCGTCAAGGGTGGCTACTTCCCTGTTGCACCGGTTGACTCCTCCCAGGATATCCGCGCCGCCATGTGTCTGGTGCTGGAAGAGATGGGCCAGGTCGTTGAAGCGCACCACCACGAAGTGGCAACCGCCGGTCAGAACGAGATCGCCACCCGTTTCAACACCCTCACCCTGAAAGCGGATGAAGTGCAGGTTCTGAAGTACGTGATCCACAACGTGGCCCACGCTTACAACAAGACTGTCACCTTCATGCCGAAACCCATGTTCGGTGACAACGGCTCCGGCATGCACTGCCACCAGTCCCTGGCCAAGAACGGTGTCAACCTGTTCGCTGGCGACCTGTACGGCGGTCTGTCCGAGATGGCACTGCACTACATCGGCGGTATCATCAAGCACGCCAAGGCCATCAACGCCTTCGCCAACCCGACCACCAACTCCTACAAGCGTCTGGTTCCGGGTTATGAAGCACCTGTCATGCTGGCTTACTCCGCCCGCAACCGCTCTGCTTCCATCCGTATCCCGGTCGTACCGAGCCCGAAAGCGCGTCGTATCGAAGTACGTTTCCCGGATCCGGCAGCCAACCCGTACCTGGCTTTTGCAGCTCAGCTGATGGCCGGTCTGGACGGTATCATCAACAAGATCCATCCGGGCGATGCCATGGACAAGAACTTGTATGACCTGCCGCCGGAAGAAGCCGCAGAAGTGCCGACCGTTGCCGGCTCTCTGGACGAAGCACTGGCCGCACTGGACAGCGATCGCGAGTTCCTGACCCGCGGTGGCGTGTTCAGCGATGACTTCATCAATTCCTATCTGGAACTGAAACAGCATGATGTTGACCGTGTGCGCATGACCCCGCACCCGCTGGAGTTTGAACTGTACTACTCCGTTTAATTCGGACCACAGCTCTGAACTTGACCAAACCCGCCAACAGGCGGGTTTTTTCTCTGATAGGATTAAGCAAAATCCCGTCAAGGAGAGATGGATGAAAAACGCATGCCCCCTATGGGCTCTGGGACTTTTGCTGTTGACGAGCACCGCCGCCCAGGCCACCAAGATCTACTCCTGGACAGACAGCAAGGGCGTCGTTCACTACACGGATTCCCCCCCTCCCGGCCAGCAGGCCAAAGAAGTGGATCTGCGTGTTGCCCCTCTCATTGGTGGTGCCCCCCGCTCGGTGCAGGTGGACAACTTCAACAGCCTGACCGGCGTTGATGCCAAGAAAGAGGAGGAAGCAGCCAAGCTGGTAATCGAACTACTCTCCCCGGAACAGGGCAGCACACTGCGCGACAACACGGGCAATGTGGTGTTCCAGGGGCAGATAAGCCCCAAACCGCCGACCCAGTACGACGTGCGCCTGACCCTGGATGGCAAGGCTGCCCCCATCGTCAGCAACGGCTTGGCTATTCGGGTCGAAAACCTGGATCGCGGCGCACATGAGGCACAACTCGAACTACTCGCCAAAGACGGTACGATCCTTGCTAAATCAAGGGTAGTCACCTTCTACCTGCACCGAGCCAGTATCAATCCGGCACCTAAAGTGACTCCGCTCCCCAACAAGGGGTGATCCTGTGCATCGATACGGGTAGACTAAATGCACCACGTTGGTGCATTACTGGTGTATAGCACCGTTTTAGGGAGAAACCTGTGCCAACCCGCTCGGACAACGCCAAAACACTCTTGGATAATTTGCTGACCGCCGTGATCCTGATGGATGAGCGGCTCTGCATCCAGTTCGTCAACCCGGCGGCTGAACAGCTGCTCTCCCTCAGCGAACGCCGGCTGATCGGCATCGAACTGCCCCATCTGCTGGAACATATCTCCCTCGATTTGCAGCGGCTCAAGCAGTGCCTCGTTTCAGGGCAAGGCTTTACCGATAGCGAAGTGACTCTGGTGGTAGAGGGAGAACCGCGACTGGTGGAGCTGAGCGCCACTCCGATGGCGGATCACGAACAGCGTCTGCTGGTGGTGGAGCTGCGCAAGATCGACCAGCAGAAGAAGATCAGCCAGGAGCAGCAGCAACATGCCCAGCAGCTGGCGGCCAAGGAGCTGGTGCGCGGGCTGGCCCATGAGATCAAGAATCCCCTCGGCGGCCTGCGCGGCGCGGCCCAGCTGCTGCAAAAAGAGCTGCCGGACCCGGCGCTGCGCGAATATACCGGCATCATCATCGAACAGGCCGACCGGCTGCGGGTACTGGTCGATCGGCTGCTCGGCCCCCAGCGCCCCGGCCGCCACCAGATGCACAATGTCCATTCGGTGCTGGAGCAGGTACGCCGACTGGTGGAGCTGGAGCTGCCATCCTCGGTTCGCATCGAGCGGGATTACGACCCCAGCATTCCCGAATTCGAGATGGAGCCGGATCAGCTGCAGCAGGCGTTTCTCAACATAGTGCGCAACGCCGCCGAAGCGCTGGGCGATCAGACCGGGCTTATCCGCATCAAGACCCGCACCGCGTTCCAGGTCACCATCCACGGCCAGCGTTACCGGCTGGCGGCGGAGATCAAGATCATCGACAACGGCCCCGGCATTCCCGATGCCATCCGCGACACCCTCTTCTACCCCATGATCACCGGCAAGGAGGGGGGAACCGGACTCGGCCTCTCCATCGCCCAGAACCTGATTGATCAGCACAAGGGGCGCATCGACTGCATCAGCTGGCCTGGCCACACCGAATTCACCATTTTTCTACCGCTTCGCAAATAAGGGAACGTAATGACAGCAAAAGTGTGGATCGTCGATGACGACAGTTCTATCCGCTGGGTACTGGAACGCACCCTCGGCAGTGAAGGCTTCGAGTGCGAGAGTTTTGCCGATGGCGAGGCTCTGCTGAGCTCGCTGGAGATACGTTCGCCCGATGTGATCCTCTCCGATATCCGCATGCCCGGCATCGATGGTCTCAGCCTGCTGGAGCAGATCCACCGCCGCCAGGCCGATCTGCCCATCATCATAATGACGGCCCACTCGGATCTGGACAGCGCGGTCAACGCCTATCAGAGGGGCGCCTTCGAGTACCTGCCCAAGCCGTTCGACATCGACGAGGCGGTCACCCTGGTGCGCCGCGCCGAGAATCACCTGAAAGAACAGCGCACCAAGCGCAAGGCACGCCAGCAGGAGACTGCCACCACACCTGAAATCATCGGCGAAGCGCCGGCCATGCAGGAAGTGTTTCGCGCCATCGGCCGGCTGTCACGCTCCAGCATCTCGGTGCTGATCAACGGTCAGAGCGGTACCGGCAAGGAGCTGGTCGCCCACGCGCTGCACAAGCACAGCCCGCGCGCCCACAAGAACTTTATCGCACTCAACATGGCCGCCATCCCCAAAGATCTCATCGAATCCGAGCTGTTCGGTCATGAAAAAGGGGCCTTTACCGGTGCCAACAATATTCGCCACGGCCGCTTCGAGCAGGCCGATGGCGGCACCCTGTTTCTCGATGAAATCGGCGACATGCCGCTGGATGTGCAAACCCGCCTGCTGCGGGTGCTGGCCGATGGCCAGTTCTACCGAGTCGGCGGTCATCAGCCGGTGCAAGTAGATGTGCGGATCATCGCTGCTACCCACCAGAATCTGGAGAAACGGGTGGCTGACGGCGAATTCCGGGAAGATCTGTTCCACCGCCTCAACGTCATCCGCATTCATATTCCGGCCCTCAAGGAGCGCCGCGAAGATATACCTCAACTGGCCCAGCACTTCCTGCTGCGCGCCGCCAAGGAGCTGAACGTGGAGGCCAAGAGCCTGCACCCTGATACCCAGGCCTACATCAGCCGTCTCGCCTGGCCGGGCAACGTGCGCCAGCTGGAGAACGTCTGCCGCTGGCTGACGGTCATGGCCTCGGGTCAGGAGGTGCTGGTAGGGGATCTGCCCGCCGAACTGCTGACCCCCATCACCAATACGGCAGAGCCCGGCCAACCTGCCCTGCCCGGCTGCTGGCAGCAGCAGTTGCAGGACTGGGTCGCCAGTAAGCTGGCACTGGGGGAGACCGACATCCTGGCCGATGCCCTGCCCCAATTTGAGCGGATCATGCTGGAGACGGCACTGGATCACACCCATGGCCACAAACAGGAGGCTGCCCGCCTGCTTGGCTGGGGTCGCAACACCCTGACTCGCAAGCTCAAGGAGCTCGACCTCTCCTGAGCCCTCTGGAAAAACGATTCCCATCACGCCTTGGCAAATCCCTGACCAATAAGACCCCGTTTGATTTCAAACGGGGTATCTTTTTTGAGAGCCCTGCCTAGAATGGCAGGCTTTCAAACCCGACTCGAAGAAGGCGCCATCATGATTGACAGATCTCTCCCCCTGACCGACCTGCACCGCCATCTGGACGGTAATATCCGCGCGCAGACCATCCTCGAGCTGGGCCGTCAGCACAATATCCAGTTGCCAGCCTTTGAGCTGGAAGCACTTCGCCCCCACGTGCAGATCGTCGAGAATGAGCCGAGTCTGGTCGCCTTCCTGAAGAAACTGGACTGGGGCGTGGCCGTGCTGGCTGATTACGATGCCTGCCGCCGTGTTGCCTACGAGAACGTGGAGGATCTGCTGCGCGCCAGCATCGACTATGCCGAGCTGCGCTTCAGTCCCGCCTACATGGCCATGACCCACAAACTGCATCCACAAGGTGTGGTGGAAGCCATCATTGACGGCGTTGCAGCTGGCAGCCGCGACTTTGGCATCAAGACCAACCTCATTGGCATCATGAGCCGCACCTTCGGCACCGAACAGTGCCGCAAGGAGCTGGACGCCTGTCTGGCCCATCGCGACAAACTGGTTGCCGTCGATCTGGCCGGTGACGAACTGGGCTTCCCGGGCGAGCTGTTCACCGAGCATTTTCGCAAGGTCCGTGATGCGGGCATGCGCGTCACAGTACACGCAGGCGAAGCGGCGGGCCCCGAAAGCATGTGGCAAGCCATTCGCGATCTCGGCGCCGAGCGCATCGGCCACGGCGTCAAGGCCATCCAGGATCCGGCCCTGATGGCCTATCTGGCGGAGCACCGCATCGGCATCGAATCCTGCCTCACCTCCAACCTCCAGACCACCACGGTCACGAACCTGACCGAGCACCCAATCCGCCAGTTCCTGGCTGCCGGTGTGCTGGCCTGTCTCAACACCGACGATCCTGCGGTCGAAGGCATAGACCTGCCCCACGAATATGACGTGGCTGCCCCGGCCGCCGGCATGACCGCCAGCGAGATCCGCACCGCCCAGCAAAACGGCCTGACCCTCGCTTTTCTGAGCGATGGCGAGAAAGCCGAGCTGAGCGCCCGCGCCGCCAGCCGCTAAACCTTGAACCGTTTGCTTACCCCATAAAAAAACCGCCGAAAGGCGGTTTTTTTATCTTCAGTGCAGGGCTGCCTGTTCAGATCACCCGGGAGAACTGCTGCTGGCGCGCCTTGTTGCGCAGGTAGACATCGAAACACATGCAGATATTGCGAATGAGCAGCTGACCGGTGGAGACCACTTCCAGCCCATCGTCGGTCATGCGCACCAGACCGTCGTCGATAAAGGTCTGCAACAGCTTGAGATCATCGGCAAAATACGCCTTGAAGACCAGACCATAAGCCTGCTCGACGGCGGCGAAGTTCAGGCTGAAATCGCAGATGAGACGTTTGATCACCTCGCGGCGGATCAAGTCGTCCTGATTGAGGGAGCACCCCTTCCACTGGGCATGCCCCAGCTCTTCAACCTGGGCGTAGTAAGCTTTGAGCTCTTTTTGGTTCTGGGAATAGGCATCGCCAATCATGCTGATGGAGGAGACCCCCAATCCCAGCAGATCACAATCCCCCTGGGTGGTGTAGCCCTGGAAGTTGCGGTGCAACTTGCCCTCGCGCTGCGCCACCGCCAGCTCGTCATCAGGTTTGGCGAAGTGGTCCATGCCGATGAACTGGTAGCCCTGACCGGTGAGGAAGGCGATGGTGTCTTGCAACATGGCCAGCTTCTCCCGGGGGGCCGGCATGTCTTCCTCTTTCAGCTTGTGCTGGGCGGCAAAGCGGCTCGGCAGATGAGCGTAGTTGAAGATGGAGAGGCGGGCCGGATCCGTCTTGAGCACTTCCTCCAGGGTGTGGTGGAAGCTCTCCCTGTTCTGGTGCGGCAGGCCGTAAATAAGATCGAGATTGGTGGAGCGAAAGCCCAGTGCGCGGGCGCGCTCCAGCATGGCGCGGATGAAGTCGTTATCCTGCTCGCGGTTGACCGCAACCTGGACCGCCTTGTTGAAGTCCTGCACGCCGAGACTGATGCGGTTGAACCCCACCTCTCGCAGCACATCCAGCATGATGAGTTCGATTTCACGCGGGTCCACCTCTATGCTGATCTCCCCTTCCTCCGCGAACTGGAAGTGCTCGCGCAACATGGCCATCAGGCGACGGGTCTGGGCTTCGTTCAGATAGGTAGGCGTACCACCACCCCAATGCAGCTGGGTCACCAGCCGATGCTTGAACAGAGGGGCCTGCGCCTTGATCTCCTGTTCGAGGTAGTCGAGGTATTGATCGGCCTTGTGCTGGTGACGTGTGATCACCTTGTTGCAGCCGCAGTAATAGCAGAGCTTGTGACAGAAGGGGATGTGTACGTAAAGCGACAGGTTGCGCGCCGGGTACTGGCCTGCGGCGCGGACCAGGTCCGGATAGCCGAAGCTTTCGTTGAACTCCAGCGCGGTGGGATAGGAGGTGTAGCGCGGGCCGCTGTAGTTATATTTTTCGATCAGGGCCTGATCCCACACAATCTGTTCTGCTTGCACGCTTGCTTCCTCTTTTTTGTTATCCAGGGCTCAGCGGCTTAACTGAAAATCCTTCAGTTGGGCCACATCCTTGAGGATCTGTGCCTCCAGCTCGGCCTCATAGCCACTGCGTTCGAGATCCATCTTCATCACTTCATTGCGCTTGAGGGCACGTCTCGCCTCATGAGTCGGCATCTCTTTCACCTTCTCATAGAGACTGTACAGACCCGGAAATTCGCTGGCAAAAACGCGCCCTTCCTTGATCTGCAAGGCATCCAGCAAATTGGTCAGCCGAATGGCACCTTCGGAATAGTCGCACTGACCATCCCGCACCGCATGGGCGATCACCCGTACGCTGTCGAGAATGCGTTCATTGCGCGCAGCTATGGCCTGCTGCTGCATATCGCGCTGGCGCTTGAGACGAGCCAGCAGGGTACCGGCATACACAGCCAGTCCCAGCAAAATCAGGCCGCCCAACGAGGCGGCCAGCATCCATCCACTCATCACTTTTTCTTCGGCTCTGGCTTGGGCTCAGGCTGATAGTCGACCTGAGTGAAACGATCCCACAGCTCCTCTTCGGAGGCGGGCTGGGTCGGCGCCTCATAACTGGCATCGTCGAATGAGCCGTCGTCTTCTTCGTCATCATCGTTGTCTATGATGCCAAGCTCATCCATCAATTCCTGATAACGATCGACACGCTGGTCAACCCAGGCCTGCTCGGTCGCTTCCAGGGTCTCGCCAGCATCGAGGCGATCCAGCAGGTCATTCAGGCGATCATCATTCTCGATGGCAGCCAGCTCCTGCTCCGGCGTCATCACCAGCTTCTTCTCTTTCGCAGGCTTGGGCGCAACTGGCTTGGCACCCTTCTCGTCTACGATCAAGGCAACCGGCTTGCGGGAACCGATACGCGGATCCTTGGCCTGCTTGCCATTGTTGTTCTTGCTGGATTGCTCTGCCTGCTGGCGGGAACCCGCCTTCAAGCCCTTACGCTTGGCAGCGCGTTTGCGCTCACGGCCGTCCAGGGCACTGGCATCTGATTCTTTGCGCTTACCGGTAGGCTTGCGATTGGGTTGTTTAGCCGACATGAATGACTGACTCCGACAAATAACTGGATTGAAGCCCGCACCCGGGATGAGAATCATCCGGGGAAGATACAGACACGGGGAACAGTGGATTAGAAACAAGAGTGGGATCCCGCACCAATCCGGCCATTGCTGGCCTCTGAACACCGCAGGATCGGTATCCTCTGGGCATGTTGCTGGTATTTTGACACAGAATGGCTAATCGGGTTAATGACCCAAAAGAAAAAAGGCAGCCGAAGCTGCCTTGATATGTTTATGCGAGTCCCATCCCTGGCTGCAAATCACCCTGTCCGTGGTGATACCTCTGCGCATCATATCTTTGTATGTGGTCATCCTGACCTTAATTGGTCGATCCTGAATGTGCGTGTGCTTGCTTTGACCCATGGGGACGACATCCGGTCATCACTCTGGGGTGGTTGCATCCTGCAGCCCGGCTCTTCCTGAGCAGTCACCATCCTGGTATTTCAATCCTTTGCCTGTCATTTGCGTGGTTCTGTGGCATCCCGCCAAATCGACATCCTGTCTTCACAACATCCCGGTCGTGAATGGCCCTGTGGGCCGCTCCATATATCCACTGTATCAACTTAATAAAGCGGCTCAATCCACCGATAACGTTTTCAAACGGAGATAAACCTATCACTCTTATTTAACATATTGAAATCAATGAATTATTAAACATAATTTGAAAAATGTTTAAGCCTTGACCAGGCCGATGAATGGGGGATCTCTTACAGCAATGCGAGAAAAACTGGCCGAATGGAGTTAAAGGTCAAAAAGAAACGAGGAGCCAGTGGCTCCTCGTTCATATCAATGGGGTACATCATCAGACATGATCAGTGCAAACCAGCCACATATTTGGAAAGCGCTTCGATGTCCTGATCAGTCAGCTTCTTGGCAACATCCTGCATCATGCCATTCGGATCATTATCACGGGCAGCCGCACGAAAGGCGGTGAGCTGAGCCTTGATATAAGCAGGATGTTGGCCGGACAGACTTGGATATTTCGCCTGTTCTATACCTGATCCACGCGGACCATGACAGGCAGTGCAGGCAGCCAGACCACGGCTCATGTCTCCACCCATATAGAGCGCTTTACCCGCTGCTACAGCATCATCAGGCACCGCTATCGGTGTTACCTTCTGGCTGGAGAAGTAGGCAGCAAGGTCTTCCATGTCCTGTTCAGACAAGGGGAGAGCCATAGGCCCCATGATGGGTGCGACTCGACCAATTTGGCCAGAAGCTGCAGCCTTCAGTTCAACTAATTGCTTTTTGATATATGATGCGTGCTGACCAGCAATCTTGGGATACATATCAACAAGGCTGTTTCCGTCCGGTCCATGACAAGCCGCACACACGGCAGCCTTGGATTGTCCCGCAGCGGCATCGCCCTTGGCTTGTGCCATCCCCGTTACGCCAACCATCAGAGCAAGAGTAATGACTAGGTTCTTCATGGCGTTCCAACTTCTCGTTATTAGGCTTCCAGATCCCATGCCGCTGAAGGCATGTTAAAATAAACGCGTTTAAGCGACGTCATTTTACACGATTTCACAAAAAAGTAACTCTATAACCCTCTATCTCTATGGGGAATTTACGTTGGATACACAAACTCTGAATTTCAATAAGGTGCATTTTGTGACCAGCGCACCCGACATCCGCCACCTGCCAAATGATGGGGGTGTCGAGATTGCGTTTGCCGGCCGTTCCAATGCCGGTAAGTCATCTGCATTGAACACCTTAACGAAACACAAGAACCTGGCTCGCACCAGTAAAACACCGGGTCGCACCCAGTTGATCAACCTGTTTGAACTGGAGCCGGGCAAGCGTCTGGTCGATTTGCCGGGCTATGGTTATGCGCAAGTTCCGCTAGAAATGAAGCTCAAGTGGCAAAAGTCACTGGCAGAGTACCTGCAGCGCCGCGAGTCATTGAAAGGCCTGGTGATCCTGATGGACATCCGCCACCCGCTCAAAGATACCGACATGAACATGCTGGAGTGGAGCTCACACCGTGAATTGCCGGTCATGCTGCTGCTGACCAAGGCTGACAAGCTGAGCCCTGGTCCCCGCAACAATCAGGTCATCAAGGTACGTCAGGCCATTGCCGACCTGGGCCCACAGATCCAGGTGGAAGCCTTCTCCTCCCTTAACAACATAGGGGTGGAAAAATTGGCCCAGACTCTGTCTGGCTGGTACTTGGCGGGTGCCGATGAAATTGCCGATAACGATGAGCAAGAACAGGTTGAGGAATAATACATTCCTCCATCTTCCTGCTGCTTCTCTCTTGCAATTAGCGGAGCTGACCCTCCGCTGATTGAAAGACTTTCAGTTCAACTGCTTCCTGCCAACGCTCAATCCCCACCGATATGCCCTTCTAGCAATCCTAGTAAAATCATTATCAATCAATAGGATATGAGGTTAATTTCAATTAATAATTAACTTCATATCCACATGATAACGGTTTCATATTTTTGCTATTAAACGGCAAGCACATCACGTAAGAAGAACCAAAATGAAATTTAATTACACTTCGAGGTATGGAAGGGATAAAGAAGGGATAAAAATGAAGCCAGTACCACTGGTGCAGTACCGGCC
Source organism: Aeromonas sp. 2MA4 (assembly GCF_029237305.1). Lineage (NCBI taxonomy): Bacteria > Pseudomonadati > Pseudomonadota > Gammaproteobacteria > Aeromonadales > Aeromonadaceae > Aeromonas > Aeromonas sp. 2MA4. Next base: position 59,406 of record NZ_JAACFY010000014.1, read on the forward strand.
TGAAACAATCAGTTCAAAAATTGGGAAGAAGCTAAATCTTGAGAACAAAGACGACTGGTTTTCCTCAAGAAGCCCTTTCATTCTAGCAAATACTTGCCAAAACTAAAGCATTTACTCTAAATTAGGTGCATAAAAAAACACCCCGACGAATACTCATCGGGGCAGCTATTCAGCCACATTCAATTACGTGAAATAAAAGGTCTGAAAGATAGAACATCTTACCTCTGTACCCTACGTCGCTAACTGTATAGCAAAGCAGCAAAAAGTGAAAGTAATTTATGTAATTAAGTTTCATGAAAGACGGTTTGGTAAAAACCACTTATTTTTCATACAGATAAAAAAATCCCCAGTACGAATACCGGGGAGTTATAAAGGTGACTAGCTAGCACTTCCTCAACTATCTAGTTAGTCAGCGGTATTTCTCACAAGTTCCGCCGCTTTGAGAAAAAACTTGGGACACTCAGAGGTAGATGGATCCATCCTCTGCAAACTCTTGTTCTTCAATGAGTTTCTCAGCAATATCTTCAATGTCAAAACGAACGCTCTCGAAAGCACGCAGTATGTCCTCCTCCTTGACGAGGGAGAGTCCGGTCATTTTTTCCAGGCGCCGACGACTGATGTAGCAATTGATCAATGCCCCCATCTGCTGGGCTGGAAAATGTATCCTCTGTTCGTCCGGCTGCCAGGCCGCCAGTTCGGGAAACAGGATGCCTTGATTCATAGAGTCCCCAGATTTCGTTTCAGCTCTCTCAATACCTGTTTAGTTCCTGGGCGGATTCCTCGCCACACTGTGAATGCTTCAGCCGCCTGTTCAACCAGCATACCCAGCCCATCCATGGCCTGACGGGCACCGTACTGTTTGGTCCAGCTGATGAAAGGGGTATCCATGGATCCATACATCATGTCGTAGATAGCAATATCCGCGTGGATCAGTGCAGGGGAGAGGGGCGGCAGCTCCCCTTGCAGGCTGGCGGAGGTGGAGTTGATGATGAGATCAAACGTCCCCCCCAGTTGCTCGTAGGTCAGAGCTGTCACTACCCCCAGATCATGAAACTCGGCCGCTAGTTGCTCCGCCTTGGCGTGGGTGCGGTTGGCAATCACCAGTTCTGTCGGATGCTCGGCCAGCAGCGGAGCCAAAGCACCACGGGCGGCTCCCCCGGCCCCCAGCAGCAAGATCCGGCTTCCGGCCAGAGTCACACCATGAGACTTCAGGTCCGCCACCAGACCAGCACCATCGGTATTGTCTCCCAGCAGTACACCGTCATCGGTCAGCTTGATGGTGTTGACGGCGCCCGCCCGTTTGGCCCGGGGGCTCAAGCTGTCAACCAACGCAAACGCCTGCTCCTTGAACGGTACTGTGACATTGCACCCCTTGCCCCCTTGGGCAAAGAAGGCTAGCAGGGTCGTAGCAAACTCGTCGACGGCAGGTTCAGCCAGACCATACTCCAGCTCTTGCTGAGTTTGTCTGGCAAACAGGGTATGAATGAAGGGGGACTTGCTGTGGCGCACCGGGTGGCCAAAAACCAGATAACGATCCATCAAAGAGTTCCATCAGAGGGTAATATTCCGATTTAACGGGTTTTCGCACTCGGGAACAAGCCGAATATCGGCCAATAAAAAGGGGCCATCATGGCCCCCCCGGGTCACAGCCACTCTCGCGGCGCGAGGTAGTCGGTGTAGAGCAAGGCCTCCGGGCTGCCCGCTTCCGGCCGCCAGTCATACTCCCAACGGGCCAGTGGCGGCATCGACATCAGAATCGACTCGGTACGTCCACCGGTCTGCAACCCGAACAGGGTGCCCCGGTCGTACACCAGATTGAACTCGACATAACGACCGCGGCGATAGAGCTGGAACTCCCGCTCCCGCTCGCCATAGGGCTGCGCCTTGCGTCGCTCGATGATCGGCAGATAGGCATCGAGATAACCCCGGCCTACCGCCTGCATAAAGGCGAAGCAGTCAGCAAAGGGCCAACGATTCAGATCGTCGAAGAAGAGGCCACCCACCCCCCGCGTTTCGTTGCGATGCTTGAGGAAGAAGTAGCGATCGCACCAGGATTTGAACTCGGGGTAAATATCTTCGCCAAAGGGTTGGCAGAGATCGCGTGACACTCGATGCCAGTGCTGCACATCCTCGGCAAAGGGATAAAACGGCGTCAGATCGAAACCACCACCGAACCACCAGATGGGCTCCTCGCCCTCTTTCTCGGCGATGAAAAAACGGACATTGGCATGGCTGGTCGGCACATAGGGATTGTGCGGATGGATCACCAGCGACACCCCCATGGCCTCAAACTTGCGACCGGCCAGCTCGGGCCTATGAGCCGTCGCCGAGGCAGGCATGGCATCACCATAGACATGGGAAAAGTTGACCCCACCCTGCTCAATCATGTCGCCGTGGCGCATTACGCGGGTTCGACCACCGCCGCCGCCCTCACGGGCCCAGGCATCCTCAACAAAGCGCCCAACGCCGTCAGCCTGCTCCAGACTTCGGCAGATCTCGTCCTGCAACTGCAACAGGAAGGCCTTGACCTGGGCCACATCCGGTTTGCTCATCTTGTCTCCAGTCAGGCAGGATCTTGAACGCCCTGTCCATTTTTATAGTTGAATCAATCCGGTGAGCTCACTGCTCATCGGATTGATGACAAATCATGACGTATCCGCCCGCTCAGGAAGGGCGAATGACGGCGCCGGTACGGGCGTCCTTGATCTCGGATGGGTTAGCTTGACCACCCACTTCACCGGGCAGGATGTAGGCCAACTGACTTGCCAGCAATACGCCAATATCGGCGACCCGACGGGCGGGCTCTTCACCGGTCAGATTGGCACTGGTGGAAACCAGGGGCTTGCCGAAGGCGCGGCACAAGGCCTGCACCTGTGGGTGTGCGGTGACTCGCACAGCCAGCGTATCAAACTGGCCGGTTAGCCAGGTGGGTGTCGTGGCGCGAGCCGGCATGATCCAGGTGAAGGGACCTGGCCAGCTGGCCTGCACTCGCGCAAGCTGCTCACCGCTAAGCTGGCTCAGATCGATGTAATCCTGCAATTGCGCCACGTCGGCAGCAATCAGGATCAACCCCTTCTCTACCGGACGCTGTTTGATGGCCAACAATCGCTGCACCGCCACTTCGGAGTCGGGATCACAACCCAGACCAAACACGGCCTCGGTTGCATACGCGATCACCCCTTCGCCGTGAAGGGCGGCAACCGCTTGTTCAAATTCAGTAGACATAGGAAAAATGCGGCAGCCTGGCTGCCACCTCACTACTTGGTTGAGTTAAGCCTGCAAGGCGACAACCGCACCATATACAGCGGGCTGTCACCTCATCACTTACTTGAGTTGAGCCTGCAAGGCGGCATCCTTGGCCATCACCTCTTCGGCATTCTTTTGGCGTTCGGCCCGAACCTTGGCTGCCAGTTCATCATCAGCCACCGCCAGCATCTGGGCTGCCAGGTAACCTGCGTTCTTGGCACCGGCCTTGCCGATCGCCACGGTTGCCACCGGCACGCCACCCGGCATCTGCACGGTGGAGAGCAGTGCATCCAGTCCCTTGAGCGGACCACCATCGATGGGCACCCCAATCACGGGACGGGTGGTGATGCCGGCAACGGCACCCGCCAGGTGAGCCGCCAAACCGGCAGCACAGATAAAGACCTTGCAACCACGGGACTCGGCATCGGTCACATACTGATGGGTCGCAGCCGGAGTACGGTGCGCAGAGGTTACTTTCACTTCCACTGCGATATCAAACGACTTGAGGATCTCAAGGGTGGATTGCATCACGGGAAAATCAGAGTCAGAGCCCATCAATACGGCAACAAAAGGTTTATTCATGGTGGGAATTTCCTTACTCCAAGTGGGGGGTTGAAGTGCGCCGAAAACGTTTCAATTTGGTTACGGCGGCGGGATTATACCTGCTCACTTTGATGGCCGCATTTCTTTTGCGGGCAGATCCACTTCAGATTGCCCCTTACTTTCTTCTCCACCATAATGCCCCAGCCACACTCGGGACAAGGCATGGGGATCGGCTTGTCATTCACCACATATTTACAATGGGGATACCCATCACAGGAGTAAAACTGCTTGCCGTAGCGGGAGGTACGGCTCACCAGATGACCCTTGCCGCACTCGGGGCAGAGGATCTGGGTATCATCGCTCTCCTGCAGAGACTCGATATGCTGGCAGGCCGGATACTGGGTACACCCTACAAACAAACCGTAACGACCCTTCTTGATTGCCAGCGGCTGGCCACAATCCGGGCAAGCTGACCCCTCAAGCACTTTCTCGATGTCACGACCGGACGGTGTCAGAGAACGGATGTAATCACAGGAGGGGTAGGCGGAGCAGCCAAGAAAAGGGCCATGCTTGCCCTGGCGGATCAACAGCTCGGCACCACACTGCGGGCACGGCTCTCGCTCAAACCCATGCTCGTGGGCAGAAAAGAGATGATGATCGATTTTTGACATGTGCCGCGCCTTGAAATCCAGATGGCCTGAATTCTACCAGCGCGACACCAGACTGTCAGTGAATGACGCCATCGGACTCATCAAACACCAGCTCTTCCATCTGCTGGTAGGCATTTTCACTGCCCGGCACATTGAACAGCACCATCATGACAACCCACTTCAGGTCATCCAGCTCGATATCCGGTTTATCCAGCTCGAGCAGTCGCTCGATACAGATTTCGCGGGTTTCAGCATTCAGCACCTGGGCTTGTTCCAGAAAGAGCAGGAAGCCGCGGCACTCGGTGCCAAGGCGGGCCAGCTCCTGCGGGGCATAGATACGCATCGAGCCTTGCGCGCTGGCGGCGACATACACCTCCCGCTCGCTATCATGCAGATTGGCCAGCCTTTCCAGCCAGTTGAGCGCCTTCTCGATCTCGTCCTTGTCGAAACCAGCCCGGCTCAGTTCGTCGGTGAGTTCATTTTGTTCGACCATCACATCTGCATCGCTGTGGATGTAGGTCTCGAAAAGGTACATCAGTACATCAAACATGATTCGCCCTCCTCGCTCTGACGTATCCACCGGCTACCGCTATCACTGCGCCTGCCAGTTCCAGCTCTACCAACCTGCCCAATACCACTTCGACAGGAAGCTGGGACCGTTCGGCGACGGTATCCACGCTCGTGGTCTCATAATCTACGTTATCCAACAAATCGGCATAAGGCAATTCGCTATTATGCTCTTGCTCAAGCAATCCAGCCTCTTTGCGCACCAGACTGGCCAATCCGGGAAGCTCTTCCACTATATCGGCCGCACTCAACACAAGTTTGGCCCCCTGCTGGATTAATTTATTGCAACCCAGCGCCTGCCCATTTTGTGGCGCTCCCGGCACGGCAAACACTTCGCGCCCCTGTTCCAGTGCGTAACGCGCCGTGATGAGTGACCCGCTCTGCTCGGCAGCCTCCACCACCAGGGTTCCCAGCGACAGGCCACTGATGATGCGGTTGCGACGGGGAAAATGTTCGGCCAGCGGCCCCTTGTCCGGCGCCAATTCGGAGATGATCAAGCCACCGCTCTCCAGGATCTGGCCAGCCAGCCCATGATGGCGCTTGGGGTAGAGACAATCCAGGCCGGAGCCCAACACAGCAAGCGTGATACCGCCCGCCGCCAGCGCCTGCTGATGGCAGACACCATCTATGCCGAGCGCCAGCCCCGAGGTAATCGCCAGTCCACACCCTACCAACTCGCTACACAAACGCGCGGCATTGTCCTTGCCGGCATAGGTGGGATGACGCGTCCCTACCATAGCCAATTGCGGCAACGACAAGGCTGCGACATTTCCGCGACAATAGAGCAGCAAGGGGGCGGCAGGGATCTCTTTCAGCAGGTCGGGATAGGCGGGATCATCGGGACAAACCAAGTAATTGCCAGGCATTGCAGCCCAGTTCAGCCCCAGCTCTACCACCGGCAGCGGCCATCTGAGCTGCTGTATCTGGGACGAGTGCAGACCCAGCGCCCGCAAACCGCCATCATCGCACTCAAACAGGGCTTTTATGTCACCATCGAAGCGGGCAAGCAGGCGTGAGGCAGTGACCGGGCCTATGCCAGTAACGGCATCCAGCGTCAGCCACAGTGAAAGCCGCCCGGATGGAAATGGCACGTTAGAAGTTACTGACCTGATAGCCGGAGCTGACCATGCCCTGGCTCTGCATGATGAGGCCGTAGCTCAGCTTGTCGTACACCTTGAACAGCATGACGCGCGCCACCGCCTCCGACGGCAGGGAGGGCTTGCCGGCAGAATAGAACGCCTTGTCATAGACGGAAGAGTACTCTTTGTAAGATACCTTGCCGTTCTTGCTCACCAGCTGGGCGCCAGGTCGCCGCACCTCCAGTACATCGCCGGGGGAAACCTGATCGCGCAGCCCCTTATTGATGAGCACAACGTCAAACTTGCCGCCACCACGAGCCTTGCTCGGCAGATCTATGATGTAACCCGGCGAAATAACGGGCGCGGCTTTAGGAGTGAATACGGCGAAGAGACTCTCTTGCGGCGGGAAGGGCATCAGCTTGTCTCCCTGGTATACCTCCCGCTGGCTGTGGCTGAGCGTGACTCGGGTGCGATCATTCGCCAGCCGCTCCTCTGCTCTGGCAGTGCCGACAAACACAGCTTCCTGCCCCAGCAACTCACCTGTCTCCTTGTCCTTGTACAAGCTCCCCGGGTGGTAGATGCCGTAGTCCTGACCCGGGGTCAGCGATCCCTGTACATACAGGGTATCTCCCTCCAGCATGCCGATATGCGCCTCATCGTTGCCGAGCACATAAGGCAGCTGTTTCGCCTGCTGGCTGTCGGCCAGGATATGGTCGGTACGCAGGAAGGGACCTATCTCGCTAAGCGGCAACGTCGGGATCGGATTGGCCTTGTTCTCGTAACGGCTCTTGGGAGAGAGGTGAACCACCGGCTTGCCCCCCTGCATCGCTTTGCCGAGGCGAGGCTCGCCATTGACCCAGCTCAGATGCAGCACGTCACCGGGATAGATCCAGTGCGGGTTGGCAATCTGGGGATTGATGTTCCAGAGACGGGGCCAGAGCCAGGGTTGAGCCAGATACCGGCCTGAAATATCCCAGAGGGTGTCACCCTTTTGCACGACATAGCGCTCGGGATAACCCGCTTTCAGTGTCAACTGGTCGGCCATGGCAGCCTGGCTCAGAGTGGCCAGCAGGCAAGCGAGGATGGTTTGCTTCAGATACATAACACTCCCTGTTACTTCTGCGCGCAAAGTGTTGCTGTTTTTTGTCGGCGTAAATGACTAGAATTACGCCAATATTGACTGCATTTATACGAAACTAAAGAAAAAACTATGGCCATTCTAGATGTATTGCGTTTTCCCGATGAACGTCTGCGCACAGTTGCAGCCCCTGTCGAGACCTTTACACCCGAGTTACAACACATTGTAGATGATATGTTCGAAACCATGTACGCGGAGGAAGGCATAGGCCTGGCCGCCACTCAGGTCGACATTCATCAGCGCATCATAGTGATCGATGTCTCCGAGAACCGTGAAGATCCTCTGGTATTGATCAACCCCGAGATCCTCGAGCAAGCGGGCAGCACAGGCATCGAAGAGGGCTGCCTCTCGGTGCCCGACCACAGAGCTCTGGTGCCACGCGCCGAGTGGGTCAAGGTACGTGCGCTGGATCGCAACGGCCAGCCGTTCGAGCTGGAAGCGGACGATCTGCTCGCTATCTGCATACAGCATGAGATGGATCATCTGATCGGCAAGCTGTTTGTGGATTACTTGTCTCCGCTCAAGCGCCAGCGCATTCGCCAGAAGCTGGAAAAGATGGCCCGTGAAGATCGCAAAGCCCTCTGAGGATCTGCCCCATTGAATAAGCTGAAACTGATTTTTGCCGGTACTCCCGACTTCGCCGCCCGTCACCTGGCGGCGTTGTTGTCTTCCGACCACGAGGTCGTTGCCGTTTATACCCAGCCGGACAAGCCTGCTGGCCGTGGTCAGAAGCTCACCGCCAGCCCGGTCAAGGAGCTGGCTCTGACCCACAATCTGCCGGTTTACCAACCAGCTTCCCTGCGCAAGGAAGAAGCGCAAGCCGAGCTGGCTTCTCTGGGCGCCGACTTGATGGTGGTAGTGGCCTACGGCTTGATCCTGCCCAAGGTGGTGCTCGATACCCCGCGTCTGGGCTGTATCAACGTGCATGGATCTCTGCTGCCGCGCTGGCGCGGTGCAGCCCCGATCCAGCGCTCCATCTGGGCGGGTGATACCGAGACCGGCGTCACCATAATGCAGATGGATGTCGGGCTGGATACTGGCGCAATGATCAGAAAAGTGACCTGTCCCATCGCCGCCAACGAAACCTCCACCAGCCTGTATGACAAGCTGGCCGAGCTGGGCCCGCAAGCACTGGTCGACACCATCAATGCCATGGCCGCCGGTGAAACCGCAGCCGAGGAGCAAGACGATGCGCTGGCCAACTATGCCGAGAAGCTCTCCAAAGAGGAGGCTCGCATCGACTGGGCGATGGAAGCCGTCGCCATAGAGCGCTGCATCCGCGCCTTCAATCCCTGGCCCATCAGCTGGTTTGAGGTGGCGGGACAGACTATCAAGGTGTGGCAAGCCGAAGTGGTGGACAGTGAGCACAGTCAACCCGCTGGCACCCTGCTCAAGGCCGACAAGCAGGGGATCGACATCGCTACCGGCCTGGGTGTCCTGCGCCTGCTGACCCTGCAACCACCCGGCAAGAAGGCCATGTCCGTTTCGGATCTGCTCAACTCTCGCCGCGACTGGTTTGAACCCGGCACGCAATTGAATTGAAACAAGCGGGGCCCAGGCCCCGACTTGCGCATCTAAGGTAACACTATGAAAACACGTGCACAGGCCGCTCTCGTTATTCAACAGGTGCTGGATCAGGGTCAATCCCTTTCCGCTGTTCTGCCTGCTGCCCAGGAGAAGGTTGCGCCCCGCGATCGCGCCCTCCTGCAAGAACTCTGCTATGGCACCCTGCGCTGGCTGCCCCGCCTCGACGCGGCGGTGGGCGAGATGATGGACAAGCCGCTCAAGAACAAGAGCCGCATCTTCCACTATCTGATCCTGGTCGGCCTCTATCAGCTCATCTACACCCGCATTCCGGCTCACGCTGCTGTGGCCGAGACAGTCAACGCCGTCAAGCTGCTCAAGGGTACCTCCTTGCGCGGCCTCATCAACGGTGTGCTGCGCAACTTCCAGCGCAGCGCCGAAGTCATATTGCTGCGCATCGACCGTGTCCCCAGCATTCGCCTCGGTCACCCTGAGTGGCTCACCAAGCGCTTGCGTCAGGCCTATCCCGAAGATTGGGAATTCATCATGGAGGCCAACAATCAGCGCCCCCCCATGTGGATCCGCAACAATAGCCAGCGCCAGAGCCGCGAGCAGATGCTGGCTCGCATGGCCGAAGTTGGCATCAATGCGGTTGCCGGTCAGGAAGGCGAGGATTGCATTCTGCTGGAACGACCCTGCGATGTGACCAAGCTGCCCGGTTTCGAGACAGGTGACTGCTCGGTACAGGATGGCGCGGCCCAACAGGCCGCCCGACTGCTCGATCCGCAGCCGGGCGAATGGGTGCTGGATGCCTGCGCCGCTCCCGGTGGCAAGACGGCCCACCTGCTTGAGCGTCAACCCGCACTGGCTGGCGTAGTGGCCGTGGATGCAGACGAGCACCGCCTCAAGCGGGTGCAAGAGAATCTGGATCGTATCGGCCTCCAGGCCCGGGTGATCCATGGTGATGCCAGCACCCCTGAGCTGTGGTGGCCACAAGGCCAGTTCGATCGCATCCTGCTGGACGCCCCCTGCTCCGCCACCGGTGTCATCCGTCGTCACCCCGACATCAAGTGGCTGCGTCGGGATCAGGACATCCGCGAGCTGGCCGAGTTGCAGCGCCGTATTCTGATCGCCCTCTGGTCGAAACTGAAAAGCGGCGGTACTCTGCTCTACGCTACCTGCTCAGTGCTGCCGGAAGAGAACCGCGAACAGATCCGCGCCTTCCTGGCCGCCACGCCGGATGCAACCCTGGTGCCGCTGCACCCGCAGGACACACCAGATTGTCCGGGCCGCCAGTTCCTGCCAGGGGAAGCCGAGATGGATGGCTTCTACTACGCCAAGCTGATCAAGCGATAGGCAGATCAGTGGCCATGATCATGAGGGGGGCTGGTTGACGGCCCCCATTACTGCGCAACATCGAGCACGTTTTCCCTATGAAGATCACCATGTTGATGACTGATCCCTGCCATATTGCCAGCGCTAACAACCTATCCTCGTCCCATGAGGGGTCCCTATGAAGATCATCATTCTAGGCGCAGGTCAGGTCGGTGGCACCCTGGCCGAGAACCTGGCCGGAGAGAACAACGACATCACCATAGTCGATACCGACAGCGACCGTCTGCGGGAGCTGCAGGACAAGTTCGACCTGCGGGTGGTGAATGGTCACGGTGCCCATCCCAGGGTACTGCGCGAGGCGGGTGCTCAGGATGCGGACATGCTGGTGGCTGTCACCAACAGCGACGAAACCAACATGATCGCCTGCCAGGTGGCCTACTCCCTGTTCAACACCCCGAACAAGGTGGCGCGCATTCGCTCCCCGGCTTATCTGACCGAGCGGGACCGGCTGTTTTTACCGGAATCCGTGCCGGTGGATCACCTGATAGCGCCGGAACAGCTGGTCACCGACTATGTTCGCCGACTGATCGAATATCCCGGCGCCTTGCAAGTGGTGGACTTTGCCGGTGGCAAGGTGGGTCTGGTAGCGGTCAAGGCTTACTACGGTGGCCCCCTGGTGGGCAATGCCCTCTCCACTCTGCGGGATCACATGCCCAACATAGAGACACGGGTAGCGGCCATCTTCCGCCAGGGGCGCTCCATCCGTCCGCAAGGCACCACCATCATAGAAGCGGATGACGAAGTGTTCTTCGTCGCTGCCGCCGGTCATATCCGGGCCGTCATGTCCGAGCTGCAGCGGCTCGAGAGCCCTTATCGCCGCATCATGATTGTCGGGGGGGGCAACATAGGCGCCGGTCTCGCCCGTCAACTGGAGAAGCGCTACAGCGTCAAGCTCATAGAGCGCAACCAGAAGCGGGCCGAGCAGCTCTCGGAACAGCTGGAGAACACCATCGTCTTCTGTGGTGATGCAGCGGATCAGGAGTTGCTGGCCGAGGAGCACATAGACCAGATCGATGTCTTCATCGCGGTCACCAACGAGGATGAGGCCAACATAATGTCGGCCCTGCTTGCCAAGAAGATGGGTGCCAAGAAGACAATGGTGCTTATCCAGCGCAGCGCCTACGTGGACCTGGTGCAAGGCGGCTCCATCGACATCGCCATCTCGCCACAGCAGGCCACCATTTCGGCCCTGCTGACCCACGTGCGTCGGGCCGATATCGCCAACGTATACAGCCTGCGCCGCGGGGCGGCCGAAGCCATTGAAGCCATCGCCCACGGTGACGAGAACACCTCCAAGGTGGTGGGCAAGACGGTGGGTGAGCTCAAGCTGCCGCCCGGCACCACCATAGGTGCCGTTGTTCGTGGTGATGAGGTGCTGATCGCCCACGATCGCACCCAGATCCAGCAGGATGACCATGTGGTGATGTTCCTGGTGGACAAGAAGTACATACCGGAAGTGGAACGGCTGTTCCAGCCAAGCCCTTTCTTCCTGTAACCGACCCATGCCTCAAGTCAGCACAACCCAGATCCGGCGTCGCCTCCCGAAGGGGATGTCCGGATCTCTCGTCACTCAACGATCAGGTTATTCTGCATGATCAAGCTGCGTCCTATCATCTTCACTCAAGGGCTGGTGCTCTCCAAGCTGGCTCTGTTCATGTGGTTGCCAACCCTGCTGGCCCTGTTCACCGGCTCGGAGGGATTTGTCGAGTTTCTTCAATCCGTGCTGATCACCCACGGCGCCGCTCTGCTCTGCCTCCACTACGGCCGCAAGGCAGAATTTCACCTCGGGGTGCGGGAGATGTTTCTGCTCACCACCTCTGTCTGGCTGGTTGCCTGCATCTTCGGGGCCCTGCCCTTCGTCTTCATCAATCACATCGGCTTTGTCGATGCCTATTTCGAGACAATGTCTGGGGTGACCACCACGGGATCCACAGTGCTCTCAGGGCTGGATGGCATGGCTCACAGCATACTGTTGTGGCGCTCCACCCTGCAGTGGCTGGGTGGCGTTGGCTTTATCGTGATGGCGGTGGCGGTACTGCCCTACCTCAACGTGGGCGGCATGAAATTGTTCCAGACCGAGAGCTCGGATTGGTCTGACAAGAGTGCCCCCCGCGCCAAGACAGTGGCCAACAACATAGTGGTGGTCTATCTGGTGCTCTCCATGTGCTGCTTCCTCGCCTACTGGGTGAGCGGCATGACACTGTTCGAGGCGGTCAACCACGCCATGACCACGCTCAGTACAGGCGGGTATTCCACCTCGGACCAATCCATGTCCCACTTCTCCAATTCGGCACACTGGATCGGTACCCTCTTCATGTTTCTGGGGGGGCTGCCCTTCCTGCTCTATGTACAGAGCCTGAGCCGACGTGACCACAGCCTGCTCAAGGATGCCCAGGTACAGGGCTTCTTCTGGCTGGTGGTCTGGATCACAGTCGTTGTCACCTTCTATCTGTGGATCAGAGACATTTACGGCTTCATGGATGCCCTGCGCATCAGCAGCTTCAATATCGTCTCCGTGATCACCACCACCGGCTATGGCCTCGGCGATTTCGGCACCTGGGGACCGCTCACCAGCGTGCTGTTTATCTTTATCATGTTGCTCGGTGCCTGCTCCGGCTCCACCTCCGGCGGCCTCAAGATCTTCCGGGTACAGGTGGCGTTCGCCCTGTTCAGAAAGCAGATGCGCCAGCTGATGCATCCCTCCGCCGTCTTTCCGCAGAAGTACAATGGCCGCCAGGTCAACGACGCCATCATTCGCTCCATGATCTCCTTCGTGCTGGCCTACTTCGCCATCATATTGCTGATCGCCGCCCTGCTCGCCACCATAGGTCTGGACCCCCTGACCGCCATCTCGGGCTCCATCACAGCGGTGGCAAACGTGGGTCCCGGCATGGGCCCCGTCATAGGCCCCAGTGCCAACTTTTCCACCCTGCCGGACTCGGCCAAGTGGATATTGTCGTTCGGCATGCTGCTGGGACGGCTAGAGATCCTGACCGTGGCCGTGATCTTCTTTCCCTCGTTCTGGAAGCAGTAATTCCTGCCAGGATAGCGATAACACAGAAAACAGAAGGGCAGCCCTGCGGCTGCCCTTCTCCATCTCATGATGCTGACAAGACTCGGTGTTATTCGGTCGGGTCTTCCCGTTCCAGTGCACGGTTGACCAGCGCCTCGGGCAGGGGTTTGGTCACCTCCACCCCCAGCTCGCGGAAACGCTCGACCTGGGCAATCAGGTTGCCACGGCCGTTGACCAGCCGCCCCATCGCCTTGTCATAGCTCTCCTGCGCCTTGTGCAGGCTGCCCCCCATCTGCTGCATCTCTTCCACAAACAGCCGCAGCTTCTCGTAGAGGCGTCCGGCTCGCTCGGCAATCTGGCGGGCATTCTGGTTCTGCCGCTCGTAGCGCCACAGGTTCTCTATGGTCCGCAGCGCCACCATCAGGTTGGTGGGGCTCACCAGCAAGATGTTGTTGTCGAGCCCGTAGCGTACAAGGGAAGGGTCGGCCTCCAGCGCGGTGAGGAAGGCAGGCTCCACCGCCACAAACATCAGCACATAGTCGAGGGTGCGCACCCCGGGCAACTGCTGGTAATCCTTGCGGCCCAGCTCGCGGATATGGTTGCGCACCGAGGCGACGTGCTCCTTGAGGGCTACCGCTTTTTCCAGCGCGTCATCGGCGTTGTACCAGCGCTCGTAGGCGGTCAGCGACACCTTGGCGTCTATGATGATGTCTTTCTCTTGCGGCAGGTGGACGATCACGTCGGGCTGATAGCGCTTGCCCTTGTCCAGCTCGATATTGACCTGGGTGTGGTACTCGTGGCCCTCACGCAGACCGCATTCACTGAGGATGCGGGCCAGCACCACCTCCCCCCAGTTACCCTGCTGCTTGCTGTCCCCCTTGAGGGCGCGGGTCAGGGCAGCCGCCTCTTCGGTCATGCGGGCGTTGAGTTCGGCCAGACGCTCCAGTTCGAACTTGAGGCTGTGGCGCTGGGCCGTCTCCTGGGCATGGGTTTCTCCCACCTGGCGACGGAAGCCTTCCAGCTGCTCTTTCAGCGGGGTCAGCAGCAGATCCAGACTGTTCTGGTTCAGGTCGCGAAAGTTACCCGAGTTCTGCTCGAAAATACGGTTGGCGAGGTTTTCAAACTGCTGGCTGAGACGCTGTTCCCCATCCCGCTGCAGTTGCAGCTTCTCGGCTGCGGCCAGTCGCTCGCTGCGCAGGGTGGCTTCAGCATCCTTGAGACGGGCGGTGAGCTTGATCAGCAGGGTCTGCTGCTGATCCAGCTTCTGCTGATCCTGCATCCGCTCATCCTGCAATTCGTCGAAGCGATCCTGCAGCGCCTGATGGCGCTCCTGGGTCAGCAGCAACTCCTGCTCCTGGGCGCTGGCAAAGCGGCGCCCTGCCAACCAGCCGACACAGAGGGCGAGCAGGGCTGCCAGCAGCGCCGGCCCCCAGGTCGCCAGCGCGATCATTTGCGACTCCGCTGACGCAGAAAAAGCTCAAGGTAACGGTTGAGCAGCAGCCAGAGCAGCACATAGAGGAGGTAGGCGGCCAGCACCACCCACTTGTGACTGTTAACCCCGGTATCGAGCTCGGCGAATTCGATCCCCTTGATGCGACAGTAAGCCCACATCAGCAGAGGGAAGATATACAACAGAGAAGCACGCCACAAAAATAACCACATGAGTTCATTCAATCCCGCAAAAAGACCCGCCTAGCTTACACAAGGGCAACCCTGCTTGCGATCCTGCCCACCGCTATTCTCTGGCTTGCCAGCAGAAACTTGGATAAAATTAACCCCTAATAGGTATCAGGGGTGAGCATGACTCATTATTTCCTCCGTTGGCTGACGCAAGGTTGGCAAGCTTCTCGCCCCGCCCCCGTGGTTTGCCATGAAGCTCGCCCGCCATGGGCCATCGAAGAGTCCCAGTACCTCTCCCTCTGCACCCGTTGCGGCGAGTGCTTCAAGGCCTGCCCCAACGGCCTGCTCAAACCGGCCAGTCAACCCGAATACAAGGGTACCGCCATCGCCGGCACCCCTGTGCTGGATCTCGCCTGCGGCCAGTGCAGCTATTGTGGCAGCTGTGCCAGAGCCTGCCCGACCGGCGCTCTCGATCTGCAATGGGGGCGCCAGGTGCAGACCCGGGTTCAGATTGAAGCGAGCTGTCAGGCCAAGCAGGGCTTCTACTGCCTGCTGTGTGAAGATGCCTGTCCCCAGCAGGCGATCAAGGCCACCAGCGATGGGGTGAGCGTCAACATGGCGGCGTGCGATGGCTGCGGTGCCTGCGGTCTCGCCTGCCTGCACGGCGCCATCACCCTGATCCCCCAGCTTTGACTCCCCCAGGACCCCGTCTTCAGCACTGAAGCCATATTCCACTGCTACCAGACGCCAGAAAGCACAAAGGGGCCCGTGGGCCCCTCATGGTCTGACGCTGGTTCTATGCCATGGCCAGAATGGAGTCGTGCTCAATGCCGAGCAGGTGGCAGAGACGAGTGGGATCCCGCACTGCATCGGCCAATGTGTATTCGCCCAGCACCTCGAGGAAGGCGTTCATGGCGCGGCGCAGAATACCCTGTATACGACAGCCACCGGAGAGGCGGCAGTTCTCGCGCTTGCAATCCACAGGGCAGAGCACGTGTTCCATGTCCATCACCACATCACGCAGATTGATGGAGACGGCGGAGCGACCGAGGCGGATGCCGCCATGCTTGCCGCGTACCGTCTCTATGTACCCCTTGATGCCAAGCTGATGCACTATCTTGACCACGTGGTTGCGGGAGATGGCAAAGGTATCGGCCACCTCAGTGATGGTCGACAGGCGATCTCCCGGCTGAACCGCCAAAAAAGTCAGGGTACGCAGGGCATAGTCGGTAAATCGTGTCAGTTGCATGGTCGCACTTGCCTCTTACTACAAGCTGGAAATCAGGACGACAACCTAAAGCTAAGAGGCGGGACAGCTCTTGCGCCCGTGCAGAGTCCGCATCTTAATCCGAGTCGTGGAATGACAAGGTTAAGAGCAGCTCAGGCGAGTGTCGATGAAGATGCACATAAATCGACACTTTCTTTGATTGATCGCAAACTTGCAGGCTGGCTCCCGGGTTTGAGGGGTTTTGGGCGGCTAACTTCGCCGCGCCATCCCCAAGGCCGGCGCGGATAGGCGTGCACCACACGACTCCTGCTGTGTGGATTCAATGGGGCTGCTTGAGCCAGTTTTTCAGCGCTGTGGAGGGAATTGAGCTCTCGGAGGCAACCGCGAAGGCGCCCCAGTCCACAGCGCACTGCAAGGCATCCTGGATCGCCATGCCTCGCGCCAGTCCGTGGATCAGGCCACCGGCGAACGCATCCCCCGCTCCCGTGGTATCCACCACTGACACGGGCCGCGCCGCGACCCGGATCTGCTCCTCACCATGGATGGCCACGGCCCCCGCCTTGCCTTCGGTCAGCACCAGCCACTCCAGCTGCTCCCCGGCCAGTTGACGAGCATGCAGCCAGGGGTCGCTCACCTCGCCGAGATCGGAGCGGGAGGCCACCAGCACGTGACAGGGACGGCGAGCCTGCCCGCCCTTGGGATACTGTGCCACCACGAAACTCTTGCCGAGCATCTGGCGCATATAGCCTGTGATGGCGGTGCCGGGATAGTTCACGTAGAGACAGTCCACCCCCTCCACCGGCAAGTCGCCAGGCAGGTCGGGGCGACGCGGCCGCCTGAGGATGGTGCGCTCGCCGGTGGAATCCACCAGGATCAGCAGTTCCCCTGTTTCGCCCCCGAAGCGCTCCACATGAGAGCAGTCCAGCCCGTAACCCGCCGCCTGCTCCAGCAGCCAGTCGCCGGCCTCATCCAGCCCGATGCGGGAGGCGATGGTCACCTCGTGGCCCGCCCATACCAGCCCTATGCCGGTGTTGGCGGCGCCGCCCCCCAGCCTGCGGCCCTGATCCACGTATTGCAGACGGGCACCGGCCATCAGGGGTTCGGAGAGAGAGAGCACATGATCACAGTTGAGATTGGCAAGCAGCAGAATGCGGGACATGGAGAAGCCTCACTGACAAGGGACCCCAGTATATGAGAAAGGGCCCTGACGGCCCTCCCTGAAATCACGGGGTTTGTGAACCAGCTCGACGTTTGCCGGCAGGGTTCACACCGGCTGCGTCACGCCAGCACGGATTCGGCGCTGACGTACTCGTAGCCAAGCGCCTGGGCCACTGCCGCCTGGGTGACCTTGCCCTTGAACACGTTCAGACCGGCCCGCAGGTGTTTGTCATCCTTGAGCGCCTGGGCGTAACCCTTGTCTGCCAGCGCCAGCACGAACGGCAAGGTGGCATTGGTCAGCGCGAAGGTGGAGGTACGCGCGACACCGCCCGGCATGTTGGCCACGCAGTAGTGGATGATGCCATCCACCACATAGGTGGGCTCCTCGTGGGTAGTGGGGTGGGAAGTCTCGAAACAGCCGCCCTGATCGATGGCCACGTCCACCAGCACTGAGCCCTTGCGCATCAGCTTGAGCATGTCGCGGGTCAGCAGCCTGGGCGCCGCCGCTCCCGGGATCAGCACGGCGCCGATCACCAGATCCGCCTGAGCGATGCAGGCTTCGATATTGGTGCGGGTGGAGTAAAGCGTCTTGAGGGCCGGGCCATAGAGGCTGTCCAGCTCCCGCAGGCGCGGCAGGGATCGATCCAGAATGGTGACATCAGCCCCCAGACCCAGCGCCATGCGCGCCGAGTTGACGCCCACCACGCCGCCCCCCAGCACCACTACCTTGGCAGGGGCCACTGCAGGCACACCACCTAGCAGGGTGCCATTGCCCCCCTGCGCCTTCTCCAGACTGTGTGCGCCGGCCTGGATTGCCATCCGTCCCGCCACCTCGGACATGGGTGCCAGCAGAGGCAGACCGCCACGCTCGTCGGTCACCGTCTCGTAGGCGATGGCCACCGCCCCCGAGTGGACCAGCAGCTGGGTCTGCACCGGATCCGGCGCCAGGTGCAGATAGGTAAAGAGCAGCTGACCGGGGCGCAGCAGTTCACACTCCTCCGGCTGGGGCTCCTTCACCTTCACTATCATCTCGGCCCGGGCGAATATCTCAGCCGCACTCGCCACCAGCTCAGCACCGGCAGCCTGGTACTCGGCATCGGACAGCCCGATCGCCTCGCCCCCCTGCTGTTGCACCAGCACAGTGTGTCCCCGGGCCGCCAGCTCCTGCACTCCGGCGGGAGTCATGCCGACCCGGTATTCATGGTTTTTGATTTCCTTGGGTACGCCAATAATCATGCTCGCTCTCCTGCTGTGATCCCGCCGGCCGCCCTTTCGCTACCGGGCAGGATGCCCAAAAATTGTAACAACCACTGCATCATGGTGGCCGAATCCACCTCCCCCTCCAGCGAGGAGAGGCTGCTCTGATAACGATCATCGGACAAGAAGTCCCGCCGCCGCTCGATCAGCGCCCGGTTGTACTCCACCGAAAACTCCGGATGCCCCTGAATGGCGACTATGTGGTCCCCCTGCAAGAACATGAAGTTGGGGCAAAAATCGTTGCCCGCCAGCCGGGTCGCACCGGGTGGCAACAGGGCCACCTGATCCTGATGGCTGGCCAGGATCCGGATCTGATCCAGCCCGGGCTGCATCCAGGATCCGGTCGCCAGCATGGGGTGAACCGAGACCCCCAGCCCCCACCCCTTGGTGGATTTGACCACCTCGCCCCCCAACGCCTGCGCAATCACCTGATGGCCGAAGCAGACCCCGGCCAGCTTGACGTCGGCGTCGTGGGCCAGCCGGATCCAGGCGCGCAGTGCCTGGATCCAGGGCAGATCGCTGTAGGCATCGTGCCGCGAACCCGTGATGAGCCAGGCATCACACTCTTGCAGATCGTCCGGCAGCTCGCCATCGAGCGCCGACCAGATCCTGAACTCCAGCTCGGGGGCCAACGCCCGAAAGCCCTTGATAAACATCTCGGAGTAAACGGGGCCAAAATGATCCGCCAAATCGGGATCCAGCCGGTCACAATCGAGAATTCCCAGTCGCATCTGTTACTCCTTCAACAGGGATAGCGGGGCACTCCGGCAGCGTTTCACCACCGGGCCATGCCTGGACTAGCTGCTGCATGGTTGCTTACTTCATGGTCGGCATGGAGAACTCGGCAACGGCCCGCAGGCTCTGTGGCCAGCGCGCCGTTACCGTCTTCATCCGGGTATAGAAGCGCACCCCATCCGGCCCGTGCATGTTGAGCGGCCCGAAGATGGACCGTTTCCAACCCCCAAAGCTGTGAAACGCCATGGGCACGGGAATGGGGACGTTCACCCCTACCATACCGACCTGAACCCTGGCAGTGAAGTCCCGCGCAGTATCGCCGTCGCAAGTAAAGATGGCAGTGCCATTGCCATACTCGTGCTGGTTGATGAGCCCGAGCGCCGTCTCGTAATCCGGGGCCCGCACTATGGCGAGCACGGGGCCGAAAATCTCCTCCCGGTAGATGCGCATCTCGGGGGTTACCTCGTCAAACAAGCTGCCACCGATAAAGTAGCCTTCCCCGTGACTCACGCCGCGACCATCCACTCGCAGCAGGGCGCCCTCGGCCACCCCCTGATCCACATAACCTCGCACCTTGGCCAGATGCTCACGGCTGATGAGAGGCCCCATCTCGTTCTCCGGGCTCTGACCCAGACCCGGCCCGACCCGTAGCGCTTCCACCAGCGGCGCCAGCTTGGCCACCAGTGCATCGGCGGTCTCATCACCCACCACCACAGCGACCGAAATGGCCATACAGCGCTCGCCCGCCGCCCCATAAGCCGCCCCCATCAGGGCGGAGACCGCCTGATCGAGATCCGCATCCGGCATCACCAGCATGTGGTTCTTGGCACCGCCCAGCGCCTGCACCCGCTTGCCGTGGGCCGAGGCAGTGGCATAGATATATTCGGCGATGGTAGTGGAGCCCACGAAAGAGACGGCGCCAACCCGCGGATCGGTCAGCAGCACATCCACCACCTCCTTGTCGCCGTTGACCACGTTGAGCACGCCATCTGGCAAACCGGCCTGCTTGAGCAGCTCGGCCATGCGCAGGGAGAGGGAGGGATCCTTCTCGGAGGGCTTGAGAATAAAGGTATTGCCGCAGGCGATGGCTACCGGGAACATCCAGAGCGGCACCATGGCCGGAAAGTTGAACGGCGTGATACCGGCGCACACCCCCACCGGCTGCATCATGGAATGGCTGTCTACCCCCCGGCCCACATTGAGGGAGTGCTCCCCCTTGAGCAGATGGGGAATGCCGCAGGCAAACTCCACCACTTCCAGCCCCCGGGTCAGCTCACCCTGGGCATCGGAGAAGACCTTGCCATGCTCGCGGCTGATGAGCTCCGCCAGCTCATCTCTGTGCCGCTCCATCAGCTCTTTGAAGCGAAACAGCACTCGCGCACGCACCAGCGGCGGTGTCTGGGACCAGTCGGTGAAAGCACGCTCCGCCACGGCGATGGCCTCGCCACATTCGGCGGCGGTGGCGAGTGCCACACTCCCCTGCTGCTGGCCGGTGGCCGGGTTGAAGATGGCACCAAACCGCTCGCTGTGACTCTGTTGCAGCTGGCCGTCGATAAAGTTGCTGACCCTGTATGTCATATATCCTCCATGATGAGTAATCCGCATTCCCCTGCGGGCCTACGGGCCGGGCACAGGGAGATGGCGCCCGACAAGCCGCGGGCGCCATGAAACAAGGTGAAAAAGGTCAGTCCTGGGTCTGCAACACATCCTGCAGCAGGGTGAAGAGGTCGTCGATCTGGCTGCGCTCGATAATGAGCGGCGGCGACAGGGCTATGATGTCCCCTGTCACGCGAACCAGGGCCCCCTTCTCGAAGCAGCGCACGAACACCTCATAGGCACGCTTGCCAGGGGCATCGGGCATGGACTCGAGCTCGATACCCGCCACCAGCCCGTAGTTGCGCACATCCTTCACATGCTTGCAGCCCTTGAGGGAGTGGGCCGCCTCCTCCCAGTAGCCCGCCAGATCGGCGGCGCGGGTGAGCAGGTTTTCGTTGCGGTAGATGTCGAGGGTCGCCAGCGCGGCGGCGGCGGCCACCGGGTGACCCGAGTAGGTGTAGCCGTGGAACAGCTCGATGGCGCCCTTGCCGGCGGCCATCATGTCGTCATAGATGTGGTTTTGCACCAGCACGGCCCCCATGGGGATGGCGCCATTGGTGAGCCCCTTGGCACAGGTGATCATGTCGGGAATGACATCGAACTCCTGTGCCGCGAAGGGGGAACCGAGCCGACCGAAGCCGGTGATCACCTCGTCGAAGATCAGCAGAATGCCGTGTTTGGTGCAGATCTCCCGCAGCCGCTTGAGGTACCCCTTGGGCGGCATGATGACACCGGTGCTGCCGGCTATGGGTTCGACGATGACAGCCGCTATGTTGCTGGCATCGTGCAGGAAGACGATCTTCTCCAGCTCGTCGGCCAGGGTCAGGTCTTCGTCGGGCAATCCCCTGGTGAAGGCATGCTTGGCAATATTGAGGGTGTGGGGCAGATGATCCACCCCGGTCAGCAGGGAGCCGAACCACTTGCGATTGCCGGGAATGCCCCCCACAGAGATGCCGCCAAAGCCCACTCCATGGTAGCCCCGTTCACGACCAATCAGCCGGGTGCGGGTACCCTGTCCCCGCGCCCGCTGCCAGGCCAGCGCTATTTTCAGCGCCGTATCCACAGATTCGGAACCCGAGTTGGTATAGAAGACGTGGGCGAACCCTTGGGGGGCTATCTCCACCAGCTGGTTGGCCAGCTCGAACGGCAAGGGGTGCCCCATCTGGAACGTAGGAGCAAAATCGAGGTGGGAAATCTGCTGGGAAACCGCCTCGGCGATCTCGCGGCGACCATGGCCCGCGTTGCAACACCAGAGCCCGGCAGTGCCATCCAGTATCTTGCGGCCATCCTCTGAGTGATAATACATCCCCTCTGCCGACTTCAGGATGCGCGGCGCCGCCTTGAATTGCTGGTTGGCGGTGAACGGCATCCAGAAGGCGGACATGTCGGAGGGCGTATTGATGTCGCTGATCGGTTTCATGGTCACCTCATCCTTAAGGTGTTTAGTAACTATCGGCTTATGCCTATTAAATTAAACACCTGAATCCATAAAAAAGGGCTCAATATTGCCCTGCTTGGTGTCACCCCGACCGGGGTGGTATAAGATATTTAACACAATTTTAATAATAGTAAACAGTCAAGGAGTGTCTATTGATGGATATCGGTCACCGCCTCAAGGCGGTTCGCACCAAGGCGGCCCTCTCCCAGCGCGAGCTAGCCAAACGCTCCGGTGTGACCAACGGTTTTATCTCCCAGATCGAGAAAAATCAGGTGAGCCCCTCAGTGTCATCGCTGCGCAAGGTACTCGAAGGCATTCCCATGTCCCTGGCCAGCTTCTTCACCGAAGAGACAGAGATGGGGACAGAGGTGATCTTCCGCGCCAGCGACATGCCGGACCTTGGCACCCATCCCATCAGCTACCGACTGGTGGGCCACAGCCGCGCCAACCGTGCCATCGGCATGATGCAGGAGATACTGCCGCCGGGCGCAGACACGGGTGACGACATGCTGAGCCACGAAGGGGAAGAGTGCGGCATCGTCATTCAGGGGACGGTCGAGGTGACCATTGGCGAGCAGACCCACCAGCTGGCACCGGGTGATGGCTACTACTTCGACAGCCGCACGCCGCACCGTTTTCGCAACGTGGGCGAGCAGGAGTGCGTGCTGATCTCGGCCAACACGCCGGCCAGTTTCTAAGTCGCCATTTGGCAAAGTCCGGGCTGATCTCGGCCAAGTCACGCCGGCCAGTTTCCAAGCCGCCATTTGACAGAGTTCGGACTGATCTCGGGCAAGTCACGCCGGCCAGTTTCCAAGCCGCCATTTGACAGAATTCGGGCTGCTCTCGAACAGATCACATCAGCCACACAGAGTCGCAAGGCAGCATCATTGAACCGTGTTCGAGCTGCTCTCAGGCAAAGCATCCCGGCCAGTTCCTGACGGGAACAGCCTCAACTGTTTAATAAAATGTTACATAGTGGATTTACAAGCGGCGGTATGTTTAGCATATTGATACGCGGATACCAATTCTTTGCCGGTTCAAGGAGTGAACATGAGTGACCTGACTCTGGCCCAGTGGCAACACAAGGCCGCCCATCTGACCCTGCCCTCACAAGCCTTCATCGACGGCAGCTACCGTGATGCCATCAATGGCGCCACCTTCGACTGCATCAACCCGGCCAATGGCCAGCTACTGACCAAGGTCGCCGCCTGCGATGCCGCCGATGCCGAGCTGGCGGTGCAGGCCGCCCGTGCCGCCTTCTATGACAAACGCTGGAGCGGGCTGGCCCCGAAACAGCGCAAGCTGATCATGCAGCGCTTCGCCGACCTGATGCGTCTGAACAAGGTGGAGCTGGCACTGCTGGAGTCGCTGGACATGGGCAAGCCCATCAGCGATGCCATGGGGTATGACGCTCCCGCCGCCGCCAACTGCATCGCCTGGAACGCCGAAGCCATCGACAAGATCTACGATCAGGTCGCACCGGTGGAAGAGTCCGCCCTGGCGCTGGTAACCCGCGAGGCCCTCGGCGTGGTCGCCGCCATTGTGCCCTGGAACTTCCCGCTGGTGATGGCCTGCTGGAAGCTGGGCCCGGCGCTGGCGACCGGTAACTCAGTCATCCTCAAGCCCTCCGAGAAATCCCCCCTCACCGCCCTGCGCATCGCAGGTATCGCGAAAGAGGCGGGCATTCCGGATGGGGTCTTCAACGTGTTGCCGGGCTTTGGTCATACGGTGGGTGAGGCGCTGGCCATGCACATGGACGTGGATTGCATCACCTTCACCGGCTCCACCAAGATCGGCAAACATCTGGTGGAGTGCTCCGGCAAGTCCAACCTCAAGCGCGCCTTTATGGAGTGTGGTGGCAAGAGCCCCAACATCATACTGGCGGACGCGCCGGATCTGGACGCCGCCGCCAAGAGTGCGGCCGGCGCCATCTTCTACAACCAGGGTGAGGTGTGTACCGCCGCCTCTCGCCTGCTGGTGCAAAACAGCATCAAGCCGCAATTTATGGAACGGTTGCTGGCCCATGCCCGCGAATGGATTGCGGCCAACCCGATCGATCCCGCCACCCGCATCGGCGCCATGGTGGATAACATCCAGATGGAGCAGGTGCTGCGCTACATCGATATCGGCCAGCAGGAAGGGGCCAAGCTGCTGCTGGGGGGCAAGCGCACCAATATGGAGAGCGGTGGCTTCTACATCGAACCCACCATCTTCGACGAGGTGACGCCCGAGATGCGCATCTTCCGCGAGGAGATCTTCGGCCCAGTGCTGGCGGTGACCGGCTTCGATACGCTGGAGGAAGCGATCGCCCTTGGCAACGACACCGACTACGGCCTGGCGGCGGCTATCTGGACCGCTGACCTCAACAAGGCGATCAAGGGCTCCCGCGCCCTGCGTGCCGGCACCGTCTTCGTCAACAACTGGGATGGCGGCGACATGACGATGCCGTTCGGCGGCTTCAAGCAATCCGGCAACGGCCGCGACAAGTCACTGCACGCCCTGGAGAAGTACACCGAGCTGAAAAGCACCTGGATCCAGCTCGAATAGCATCAGAAATGACGCTCATTCGTGAAATAGGGGGAGAAATCCTCCTTTTTCATTTTTGCCCTTTCATCGCACGCCTCAATCGATATAATCGTCAAATAGACAAGCCCTTAAATATAAAGATAAAAATGCTATTTTTTCTGGGAAGTGTACTGTTTCTGGTGATAGGACTGCCCCTGCTGTTCTACCTCTTGGGGCAGGGTGAGGCCTATGTGACCTGGGGTCCGTGGATCTCCGCCATCGCACTCATGCTGTGGTTGCTGATGGACGTCGAGAAGATTCGTCGTGGGCGTTGATCACTCCCACTCATTATCAACCAGTTGATCGGCAACCTGTTTTTGCAAACCCAAGTTCAATGGTGTCAGCCTCATCTTCAATCCAAATGGCCGGAATACCTGATCGACCGTCTTCATTGAAGGAGTGGCAGTATTGCGTTCGATTGCTGACAAGGTGCGTCGACTGATGCCAATTAGACTGGCATAGCCCTCCTGATCCATCCCTAGCATCTCTTTGCGCAACTTGCGTAGCAGGTCGCCTTCGTGGATGACGCCACGATGCAACTTGACCAACAGTTCACGCAGCAGCTCCTCACGCTCCTCTATAGATAGTTTTTTCATCCTCATGCCCCCCACTGCTCAATCCAGACTGTCAGCCTTTCATCGAGCGTATTGAAATTGAATGTCGGCATAGTCAGGATGGAAACGGGTACTCCACGTCGAGCTAAGCGTTCCGGTAACCCCTTGAGCCTTAGTGCCAGCTCGGTCAACGATGCCAACAAGACGTCAGGCTCAACCCGGTGTGACAGACGTTGCGCAATGGCTACCCAATCAAACTGCCCTCCCTCTTCGAGCCCCAACCCCCACTGTGTCGTGCGACGGATCCCCTCTGGATCGGCTTTCATGGGGGCAAAGTCGTAGACTGGCGCGAGCCAGATCCCCTCGTCGCTCTTGAGCAATGCCGTATTGCGGCCATGGTTGTCCGAATTTCCAAAGACCACGTTGAGTAAGTCACGTCTGACCCACTCGATCACAAATGCAGAGCCGTTAAAACGAGTGTTACGCTGTCGGGCCTCACCCTCCAGCATGGGCAGCAAGGTATCGAGAATATCCAGATGGTTAAGGTCCGAGCCTGGAGCTGCGTCCATCACGCTGTAGACAGATTCCACTCCGAAGCGAACCAGTTTTTGCTCCTGCACCGCTACATCAAAGCGGGGAAGCCACAACGAAGGGTATTTGCTCCCTTCGTCAAGACGCATGCCATGAATCGGAATCGTATCGATCCCCAAGGCATTAAGTTCTTGATAATAGTGATACTCAGCTCTGAGGATATCCTGGTCAATGGCGCTGCGATTGTTACGCGGGAACTTGACCAGATAGAAATCATCCAGGCAGTAGGGATCATCCTGAAAAGTGTCTATCCACACCTCCTGATTGCGATTTTGCCGCAACAACAGCTTGGGAGCCTCTCCACCGGCCCCAGTCGCACCACCGCTGGCGGCCCCCATCTGCTGGGCATATTCCAGAAAGTCGGTATCACGTTCCAATACCATCGCCACAGGGAAGCGCAGTTGCGTGACCTGGCTCTGCTCGGGTATCTGAGCCGCGACTCTCTCTACAGCCTCCTTGATGCGCAAGTTTCCGATCGGAGCAATAGTACCGAGAGCCAGAAGGGTACGGTCTTGTCCCTCTTCACCCAAATGTCCGATGTCGAGCTGCCTGACCCAGTAACGGCGCGCACTACCCGCTGGCATAATGTCATCGAGAAAACGAAACCAGCCACCATCATGAGGGATCATCAGCTCAATGGGGTACCTCAAGGCACAAGCGTGCCATCCCTGTGTCTGATGCAGATATTCAAGGGCATAATCAAACTCATAGGCGAGCCGGGCCGAGCGCTTCCCTCCCTCATTCAGCCGCAAACGGGCTGCATCGCACCACCCCTTTTCACCATAAATCTGGATAGTCAGTTCCATCACACCTCGCCATGTGAATTATTTTGCTCAAAATTATGACGCCTTTTATATTATGAGAATTATATTACTCAAAACATAGATCCTTCAGTTTTTTTGAGCAAAATAATTCACATAAAAACATGGTTCTTTGATCCCGCTACGGTACTCGTTACACTCATTGCCCTGTGATCTCCATCACCCCCCAACAAGCCATAAGGCAACATTCACGCATGCAGCAACAAGCTCAGCGTCAGGGCATCATCTATGCCTTGTGCGCCTATACCCTTTGGGGTCTCGCCCCCATCTATTTCAAAACCCTCTCCGCCGTACCGGCCGCCGAAATCCTGACCCACCGCATGATTTGGTCCTGCGTTCTGCTGATGGTGCTGACCCTGCTCGGGCGCCAGTGGCACAAGGTGCAGGCCGTGCTGCGCCAGCCAAAAGTGCTGCTGACCCTGGCCTTCACTTCGGTCACCGTCGGCGGCAACTGGCTGCTCTTTATCTGGGCCATCAACAACGGCCACATGCTGGATGCGAGCCTCGGCTACTACATCAATCCGCTGTTCAACGTGCTGCTCGGCATGCTGTTTCTGAGCGAACAGCTGCGTCGCCTGCAGTGGTGGGCCGTGGGACTGGCGGTGATCGGTGTCGCCGTCCAGCTCATCGCCTTCGGCTCACTGCCCTGGATAGCCCTGGTACTGGCCTCGAGCTTTGCCATCTACGGCCTCATTCGCAAGAAGCTGGCCCTCGATGCCCTCACCGGCCTGCTGATCGAAACCATGATCATGCTGCCGCCGGCCGCCATCTACCTGTGGGGATTCGCCGACAGCCCCACCAGCCATATGACAGAGAACGACTGGCACCTCAATCTGTTGCTGATCGCCGCCGGTGCCGTCACCACGGCGCCCCTGCTCTGCTTCACCGCAGCTGCCACCCGTCTCAAGCTCTCCACCCTGGGTTTCTTCCAGTACATAGGCCCCAGCCTGATGTTCATACTGGCGGTGACCTTGTACGGGGAAGCGCTGACACCGGACAAGCTGATCACCTTCGGCTGCATCTGGAGTGCGCTTGTGCTGTTCAGCCTGGACGGACTGCGCAGCGGCAAGCGGCGCCGGGCTGCCAGTCAGGGTTGACGGCATGGCTGCGTCGACACTGCAATAATCTACAAGCCAATATTCAGGTTTCAGGTTATCAATAGCCGATGAGCGCTCCCCAATCCCGCATCCACTACTGGCAATCCCGGCTGCTGCCGGGGGTTGAACTCTCCCACTCCCATCACAGGGAGTTCAGCTATGGCCGCCACGTTCACCTGGACTATCACATAGGTCTGGTGCAGCAGGGCGGCCAGAAATTCATCCACAAGGGCAGCAGCCACAATCTGGTGCGCGGCGAGCTCTCCACCGTCAACCCGGACGAGATGCACGACGGCCTCAGCCTGCTGCCGGAAGGGTACGAGGTACGGGTATTTGCCATCGCACCCGAACAGCTGGCGCGCTGGCTGCCGGACAGCCCAGAGCCCTTCTTCGACAAGGGCTTGCAGAGCCGTCCCGACCTCTATCAGGGCTTCGCCCGGCTGCACATGTATCTGGACGGTCCCGAGCCAGACGGCCTGCTGGCGGAGAGTCAGCTGCTGGCCCTGCTCGGCGAGCTGCTGCACATAGCGCCGGAGCGCCACGCCCTGGCGGATCCCCAGCTCAGATACCTGCGCGACTATCTGCTGGCCCGACTGGATGAGCGCCACAGCCTGGAGGATCTGGCCGCCCTGTTCGGGCTGGATCGCTTCGCCTTCCTTCGTCAGTTCAAGAAAAAGACCGGCATGACCCCCTATGCCTGGCTCAAGCGACTGAGACTGGAGCAGGGCAAGCGCCTGCTCGGCAGCGGCCTGCCGGTGAGCGAGGTGGCGCTGGCGGTCGGCTTCTTCGATCAGAGCCACTTCCACCACGGTTTCCGGCAGGCATTCGGGCTGACCCCCGCCGATTACCGCCAGCAGATGCAGTCTTTTACGGGCCAGCCCGGCTAGCCAGGTCCATGACAGCCCAGCCCGGTCGATGACCGGCAGCAGATGCAATCTTTTACAATCGCCTCCCCGCCCTGATCCCCCATGCTGTCACCTCATACCGTTATCGAGGTTTCACCATGTTCACCAGCCTGTTTCTGACCATAGGTCTCATCCACCTGATCGCCCTGGCGAGCCCTGGGCCGGACTTCGCGCTGATCTTGCGTACCAGCCTGCACAGGCCCACGGCACTGGGGGCTGCGCTCGGCATAGCACTTGCCATCTTGTTGCACGCCACCCTCAGCCTGACCGGCATCAGCCTGCTGATCGCTGAACATCCCTGGCTCTTCATGGCGGTGAAGGTGGTCGGCGCCCTCTATCTGGGTTGGCTCGGCTGGGGGGCGCTCAAGGCCGCCTGGCACAGCTCGGCAACTCTGGCCCTCAAGGCTGGCGGTGAGCAGCAAGGCTGGCGCAAAGGGATAGGGAGCGGGCTTGCCACCAATCTGCTCAATCCCAAGGCGCTGCTGTTCTTCATGGGACTGCTGGCGGCCATGGTGACGCCGCAGGTGGATGGGCTGACGCGCGGCCTGCTGGTGCTGGAGCTGTTCCTGCTCTCTCTGGTCTGGTTCGGCGTGCTGGCCTGGAGCCTCTCCACCCCGCGGGCCCAGCGCCTGCTTGGCCGGATCCAGCGCCCGCTCAATCTGGTCACGGGTCTGCTGTTCGGCGCCGTCAGCCTCTCCATCCTGACCGGCATGGCCAGCGAGGCCTATGCCCTGGTCCCGCACTGATCTCCTCCCGGCCCCATGAAAAAGAGGGATGGCCTGAGCCATCCCTCTTTGCGTTCACACGAATAAAGACCCGCATGACAGTCTGGTTCACACCGGGCACCACCAACTGTGGTGCTTGATGGCCAGGCTTATCCCGTCAGAACCACTGACCGTGGCGCTTGATGTAGATGGTCTTGATCGCCTGGGTCAGCCCCATGTAGACCAGCATGGTGATCACCAGCCACATGAAGTACCTGGGCGCCTCCAGGGTGATGAAGCCGAAGTGCTCCGCCAGCGGCGAGAATGGCAGGTAGCAGCCGATGGCGATGGCGATGGAGGTCGACAACAGCACCGGCAGGGTAGCCGTACTCTGCAGGAAGGGGATCTTGCGGGTTCGCAGCATGTGCACCACCAGGGTCTGGGAGACCAGCCCCTCGATGAACCAGCCAGAGTTCATGATGGCCTGACCGTTGACCAGGGGATCCATGCTGCCGTTGGCGGTGGCATACATGGCGCCGGCACCGAACACGAACCACATCAGGCAGAAGGTGCTGATGTCGAACACCGAGGAGGTCGGGCCGAGCCACAGCATGAAGCGCTTGATGTTGCTCGCCTCCCACTTGCGCGGACGCTTGAGGAACTCGGGATCCATCTTGTCCCAGGGCAGCAGCATCTGGGAGACGTCATACACCAGGTTCTGGATCAGCATCTGCATCGCCAGCATGGGCGCCCAGGGCAGCCAGGCGGAGGCGACCAGCACGGAGAAGACGTTGCCAAAGTTGGAACTGGCGGTCATGTTGAGGTACTTGAGGATGTTGCCGAAGGTCTCGCGTCCCTTGACCACCCCCTCTTCCAGCACCATCAGGCTCTTCTCAAGCAAGATGATGTCGGCCGTCTCCTTGGCGATGTCAGCGCCGCTGTCCACCGAGATCCCCACATCCGCATCCCGCAGCGCCGGGGCGTCGTTGATGCCGTCACCGAGGAAACCGACCGTGTTGCCGTTGGCCTGCAACGCCTTCACCACCCGCGACTTCTGCAGCGGAGTGAGCTTGGCGAAGATGGTGGTGTGCTTGACGACTGTGCACAGGGCCACGTCGTCCATCACCTCTATGTCCTTGCCGAGCAGCGGCACCCCCGGATTCAGCCCCACATCGCGACACACCTTGCTGGTGATGATGGGGTTGTCACCGGTCAGCACCTTGACCGCCACGCCGTAGTCATTCAGCGCACGGATGGCCGGGGCGGCTGAATCCTTGGGCGGATCGAAGAAAGTGAGGAAGCCGCGCACCACCAGCCCGGCCTCGTCACTGGTGCGGTAGCTCTGCTTGCACTCGGCAGCCGGGATATCGCGGGTCGCCACTATCAGCACCCGATAACCATCAGCGTTGTACTCCTCACTGCGGCGCAGCAGGGCACGGCGCTCAATCTCATCCAGCTCGCGGATCTGCTTGCCGTCGTCGATGTGGCTGGAGACGGAGAGCATCTCCTCGACCGCCCCCTTGGAGACCATCAACTGCTGGCCCAGATCGTCCTGCACTATTACCGATAGGCGACGACGCACGAAGTCGAACGGCAGCTCATCCACCTTGCTGTAGTTGCCCGGCTTGCAGCTGTCACCCAGCACATCGGCGTGCTCGATCACGGCTATGTCCATCAGGTTCTTCATGCCGCTCTGGTGATAGCTGTTGAGCCAGGCCAGCTGCAGGATCCTGTCGTCCCGGCTGCCGCGCACGTCGTAGTGGTGCTCCAGGATGATCTTGTCCTGAGTCAGGGTGCCTGTCTTGTCGGTGCAGAGCACGTCCATGGCGCCAAAGTTCTGCACCGAGTTGAGCCGCTTGACCACCACTTTGCGTTTGGCCATGGCCACGGCGCCCCGCGCCAGGTTGGCGGAGACTATCATGGGCAGCATCTCCGGGGTCAGCCCCACCGCCACTGCCAGCGCGAAGGTCAGCGCTGACATCCAGTCACCACTGCTGACGCCGCTCAGCATGAAGACCACGGGCACCATCACCAGCATGAAGCGGATCAGCAGCCGGGTGACGCTGTTCACACCCCTATCGAAGCTGGTTTCGATGCGCTTGTGGCTTACCACGTTGCGGGCCAGCGAACCGAAGTAGGTGTCGCTGCCGGTCGCCACCACCACCGCCTTGGCGGTGCCGCTCACCACGTTGGTGCCCATGAAGCAGATGTTGGGCAGGTCGAGCAGGCCCACCTCCCCCGTGCTGCTGCCGGCCGCCGACTTCTCGGCCACGGCTCCCAGTGTGTCGTACTTCTCCACCGGCAGGGCCTCGCCGGTCAGCACCGCCTGGCTGATGAAGAGATCGCGGGATTCGATCAGCTTGATGTCGGCCGGGATCATGTCCCCCGCCTGCAGGTGCACTATGTCACCGGCCACCAGCTCGACCATCGCCACCTCCTTGCGCAGGGAGGGGGCTCCCGGCGAAGGGCGGCGCAGCACGGTGGCGGTGTTGCGCACCAGCGACTTGAGGGTTTCGGCCGCCTTGGCCGAGCGGTACTCCTGCCAGAAGCGGAGCAGGCCGCTCAGGCTGACCATGACGCCGAGGATGATCACCTTGACCCAATCCTCGTCACCCGGCTCGGCCATCAGTACGTCCATCACGTAGCTGACCAGTCCGAGCACGATCAGCACCATCACGAAGGGGTTCTTGAACGCCTGCATCAGCTGGATCAGCGGATGGGGCGGTTTGTCGTGGGTCACCTCGTTGGGGCCGAACTGGACCAGACGGTTGGCCGCCTCGGTCGAGGTCAGGCCGTCGATATTGCCGCGCACGGCAGTGAGGGTGTATTCGAGGGACTTGTCGGCCTCGTCGAGCACTCGTGAGGAGAGCTTCTCATTGGCACGGCCTGGGGAGACGAATCCCATTTGCTTGTGCCGGCTGGCGGTATGTTGTTGTTTCATGACTCTTTATCCTGATTTTCGCTTGCAGCAAGGCCCTGTCGCGGGCCAGGCCAGGCGTCAGTACTGATGTGAGACAGGCAATGGGCCCCCGGTTGGCGCAGGCGCAGCATGGCTGCCGCCAGACGGCATGTCTGTCGGGCACGCTTGCCAGCAAGTAGGGGCTATCAGGGATCAGGACTCCGCATCCTGTTACCCGCAGGGGGATCAGGCGTGGGGAAGCGTGGACCCCGAGGGTCGAGGCTTGGGCTCTTCGGTCATACGATATCCTCCGAGTGGGGTGGAGAGAGGGCCGGGCGCGGCCACTGACAGCCAGATACGCTGTCGTTGGCGAGCATGACCCAACGGGTCTGTATTATCGGCGGACGAGTCCGGTGATCCCGCCACCAGAGCGGCATACACCCATAAAGGAAATAAGGATAACGACAGCTTGAAATAACTGGATATCGGTCATGGAATAATGTCAGCGATGCCGGGCGGGTGAATATAACGGAGAAAACCGCGCCCCATGGAAATATTACGGCGCAACCTTTGCCACGACCGGAATATATTGAGCAATCACGTCAATTATTTTATTTCGCAACCAGTCCTATCGAAAACCAATCTGTTTTCAATATGGTATTGTCCATCTTGTTATTTTACGCTCGATCACTTCCCGGCCACGGAACGGATGCACGGTTCCGACGCTGTGGCGGCCCTGACGGGCAGCACCCGGGGCGCATGATGAAGCGTTCAATTGCAGGGGTCGCGAGGCGGCATGGCTTGCAGGTGAGCAGAACAATCCAGATTTACAACGGCAATCCCTGATGAAGGCCGGGATTTGGCGGTTGTGAGAGTCGAAGGTGACTCATATAGATGTTGCACTCTATGCTGCACTCTGAGCAATCAGAGTGAGGGGGAAGAAAGGATATCAACCTCAGCTCTGGCAAGCCCACATCGCGATTTGCAATCGGCTACAACTGTCGCTTTCCATAATATCCTTCCATCTGTTGATAACACGCCGAGATTCTACCCAAAAGCATTCTAGGGCGCAAAATTTAAATTCATCTTTTTCCATTTAATTAGTTTCACACTCGTCACACCATTATTTCCAGCCCCTGAAATAGATTCATACTCATTTCGCCATGGGCCCTTGCCAGGAATTGATCTGGATGAGGTTTTGCTTTCATTTTCCGCCACAGGCGCGGATCCGCGCTGGAATCGGACTCAATGTGGGAATAGGATGCACGGCTTCCACTCACACATGACGCACAGGAAACAACAAGATGAATCGAAAATGGTCGCTCCCCATCGTGGTACTCGCGGGGGGAGCGTTACTCTGGCTCGGCAACACCTTTGGTATGAAATGGGCCCTGATGGCCCTGTTAGGATTCGGCTTCGGCTTCACCCTCTCCTTCAGCCGCTTCGGCATCGTCTTCGGTTGGCGCGAAATGCTGACCAAGCGCAACAGCTACTATGTGCGGGTTCATCTGCTCACCATCGCCATCGAAATGCTGCTGTTCACCTGCTTCCTCTCCTTTAGCCACGCCCTGTTTGGCGATGCCATGGTGGGTAACGTGATGGCTATCGGTATTCCTTTCATCGTCGGTGCCTTCCTGTTCGGCATCGGCATGCAGCTGGCCGGCGTCTGCGCCACCGGCACCCTCTACTGCTGCGGCGAGGGGCAACCCCGCTTCTGGCTGGTGCTGATTTGCTACGGCATCGGCACCCTGATCAGCAACCAGTTCCGCCCCGAGCTGGAGGCTACCTTCTCCAGCCAGGTGGTGCTGGCCAAGGATCTGACCGGCAATCTCTGGAGCGGCATGCTGCTCAACCTGGCGCTGGTCGCCGTGCTCTTCCTGCTGTTTCGCAACAGCGAACTCAAACGCACCGGCGAGCTCAAGCCCCTCTTCAGCGGTGGCAACCTGTTCTGGCGCGACGGCCGCTTCACCGTGCTGACCGGCGGCATCCTCATCGCCCTGCTCAACTCCTCCGTGGTCGCCCTGCACGGCTCGGCCTGGACCATCACGGGCGCCGTCTATGACATGGCGCTGCGCGGCGCCTCCCTGTTCGGCCTGTTCGAGGGGAACCCGAAACTGGCCCAGCCGCTCTTTATCAACCCCATGGTCGGCATGTTCTGGCTGGGGATCCTGGGGGCCATGCTGGCGCGCTGCATCAGCGGTGGCGGCAACTTCGCCCCGATGCGGCTCGGCAACAGCCTGGCATCCATCCTGGGCGGCCTGCTGATGGGGATGGGCGCCATGTACAGCGCCTGCAACCTGGGTGGCTTCTTCGATGGTACGGCGTCGGGCAGCCTGCACGGCTGGGTCTGGATGCTGATGGCCCTGGCCGGCAGCCTGATCGGCATTCGCCTGCGGCCGCTGTTCAAGCTCTGACATCACAGCAGGACAACACGAGTGGAGGGGTTGTCTACTCCCCGCGCTGCTTCACCTTGCGCAGATAGACATAACCCTCACCCGGGCTGCCCCAGCGCTGATGGGCCTCGTTGTCGTAGGCGCGATCCAGCAATCTGACGCTGTCGGGACCGACCCAGAGATATTGCACCAGTGTGCTGGCACCGCCGAAGTTGGTGGCGCAGCTGCCGACCTTGCTGTGGCCTGCATACTCCCCCGAGGGTTGACGACTCAGCCAGACCTCGCAGCCCTGGCGCAGGGAGAGCTGTTGCGGGGTAAGGGAGTCAAGCAGTCCGGGGTCGCGCCAGGCACCGGCAAAGTCGACGGCTCTGGGCATGGTCAGCTCGGCCATCAGGATGCGGCCATCGGGCACGGGAGAAAAACGGTAGATACGCTGACGGAACGGGCGCACCGAGCGCTCGGTCAGGAACTGCTCGGCATAGACCCAGCGAAAGCCTTGATAACCTGGCCAAATCTCCACCAGCCGCAGCTCGGCGCTGGTGAAACGAGTGTCATAGCCGGCCTGCTCGCGACTGGAAAACTCGCCGGTAAACCAGGAGAGCAGCGGCTCCATGCCGACCCGGGTCGTTGTCGCACTGGCCGCTGACGGGCCGGTCGGAATGGCGACAAAAGGTGTGGGTGCCGCCCATACCAGACTGGTGCAGAGCAGCCCGAACAGGGCCGCCATCAGCGTGACCATCGAATCCATCCGAATCATTTTCATGGCGGCGATTATATGAGCGAATGGCTGCAATAACCTCAACCTTGATCAAATCCTTACCAATCCACTGAAAAATCACAGTGTTAGCGAAAGAAGCTGACGGCGGATACGCAACAAGGATGAGAGCCGCAACCAGTGAACCGGATCGAGGAATAGACGATCTCCTGCATCTGCCGGGTCGAGGTAGTCGCCGTCAGAAAAGCAGAGTCACAGGTTTGCCATAACCAGAGCGCAGCAAAGCGCGACGGCGTCAGCAGAAACAGTGACCAGAGGACGCAAACAAGTCAGATACCCCCCGGCATGGGCAGGGCCAGCTAGGCAAAGGCGTGCCCCTGAACCCAGACCAGGAGCTCATTCTCTCTGAGCATTGACCACTAGAAGACGTACGGGAACAGGGGAAAAGAGATCGTAAACAACAGGCCGCTGAGCAACGCCAGTAATATCCGCTACCATAGCCATCGCAGTATGAACGTCCATCACGACATCAGTTACTCCCCTCAAGTGAGGAAGCAGCATGCGAAGAGAGTGGCCACTTTTGAAGCCCTTAGGCCCCACCTGATTTGAACGATTTCCAGCAAAATGCTTATACGAGGCCACTCATTTGGTTTATCCAAGAAAAACAAACGCTACGCTCAGGAAGTATCTTGCCACTCCCCTACGGCCTGACGTCGGTGATGGAAGCAGGAAAGGCGTACTGGATCGCGGGCCAAACAAGTGGGAGCTCTCTTCCACAGACCTGGACTGATGTAGTGCTGT
The DNA here is from genome assembly GCF_029237305.1 of Aeromonas sp. 2MA4. Classification (NCBI taxonomy): domain Bacteria; kingdom Pseudomonadati; phylum Pseudomonadota; class Gammaproteobacteria; order Aeromonadales; family Aeromonadaceae; genus Aeromonas; species Aeromonas sp. 2MA4. The sequence continues at coordinate 95,638 of NZ_JAACFY010000014.1, forward strand.
GGTGTGTATCTATTCGACCCGTCGCTGAACCGCGCCGGCCTTGATGGGATATGTCAGTAAAGCGCGCAGTCACCGGCGTGTGCGGCAAGATGAGAGAATCATCATTCCCGCGAAAGCGGGGATGATGATTTTATGCCTGATTTTCGCAACCGGGCCAGATTGGCCCAAAGACCTAAAACGCAGTGCTTACTTGAATTTCAACTGTGCTTCGGCCAGACCAGTCTTCAGGTCGCTCCACATCTTGTCAGCGGTCAACTTGACCTGCTCCCAGGATTCACCGCTTGCCTTGCCGAGCTCATCCATCTTGTCGGAGGCAGCGTGCTGTTTGGCACGCAAAGCCTGGATCTCTTTCGCCCGTTTGACTTTCAGGTCGGCCGAGATATTTTCCATTTTGGCTTCCAGCAGATTGATCTGACTGCTCCACTCATTGAGCTGAGCATTCAACTTTTCCTTGTATGCCTTTTGCACTTCCATGGTGTTCTCCTTGGGTGCTGATGAGCGATGGCGTTATTGGACAGCCGTGACAACGAGCTGGTTAACGACACCCTTGACGCCGCTGATGGCCATCGCACGGGCACTGGCCTTGTCGCTGTTGATTCGCGAATCGACAGTACCGGTCAGAGTGACCATACCCTGGACAGTGTTGACACTGATGTCCATTGACTTCAAACCAGGTTCGCTGAGGAACTCGGCTTTGACCTTGGCCGTCACTTCGGTGTCATTCCAGGACTGGGCACTTTTGGCAGTTTGCTCAGTCATCTTGTCTTCATACTTGTCGACGGTTGCATCGACTTTCTCGCCAGTCTCGCTGGCAGCGTCATCAATTTTCTTGCCGGCCTGTTCGGCCGACCCTGGTTGGTCGCATCCGCTCACCCCGAGTGTGAGGAGCAGCGAGATGGCGATGAGGATAGCTTTGCTTTGTATCATGTGGTGGTTTCTCCGGTGCTGGGTTGCCTAGATCTTGCCGAGCAAGACCAGGATGAGCAGTATGGTCAGCACCAGTCCAATGGCGCCGCTTGGGCCGTAACCCCAGCCTCGGCTGTGCGGCCAGCTTGGAATGACGCCGATCAACAACAAGACAAGAACGATCAGCAGAATGGTTCCCATGGTCATTTCTTTCTCCTAAATGTTGCATATTGGATGACATAAACGACCCATGCCGTGGTGATGGTGCTCCGGATCCGGGGTCTGGTCTGTTCTCCAACGCACAGACAACCCCCTCGATATAACGGAGCAAGAGCGGTTCGCTGATGAAATCGACCACCTGGATGCTGCAAAGCCAGCCCGACATCTGACGTTCGTCGACCATGATCCTGCTGGCTCAGCTGACAATCCGTCTTCTTGGTCAGTCCATTGGCACCCCTGCAGCCCGCGTCGCGGCTGTATCAGCAAGGTTATTGACCCGGTGCAACACCAAGCAGCCGGAGGCGACGGGCTCATTCTGCAAGGGGTCTGCAAACGCATTCCCTTGATGGGCCATCCCGCTTCTGTCACCCACAACATCTTCTGCATCCGCCCACACTCACAGCGTCAAACCATGACACTGCACCGGACAAGGGGATCCGGGCTGGGTGATGGAAGGGAGGCTTTTTGAGGCATGTTGGAGGAGCGAGGCGTTTTGGCAGGCGTTTGGGGACAATCTTTTTGTTTGCTCTATTTCTCTTGCACAAGGCGCTTGTCCTGCAAGAGCGATCAGATTGCGGTGACAGGCTCGGTTACCCTCTCGCCCATCACCAACCCAGTTATCAACAGCTCGCTTGTCTATGACCTGTCCAGAAAGATGGGTGCCCCAGAATTGCCAGATTTGTCATACCGGAATGACCCAGCACTGGCGGCTATCCTTGATGCGGATCTCAATCAGGAGGAGTTGATCATGACGACGGGAACAGTACGACTGCACAGGGTGCTCAAGGCTCCGCCGATGCGGGTCTATCGGGCCTTTATCGAGGCGGATGCGCTGGCCAAGTGGCTGCCGCCCCACGGCTTTACCTGCCAGGTAGCGCAGCTGGAGGCTCGAGTTGGCGGCTCGTTTCGGATGTCATTCTGCAATTTTGCCTGCGGGCATGCCCACGCCTTCGGTGGCGAGTACCTCGAGCTCGAACCCGGCAAGCGCATCCGCTACACCGACAGCTTCGACGACCCCAACCTGCCAGGGATGATGCAGGTGACCATCAGCCTGACCGGAGTGCTTTGCGGCACCGAGCTTGCCATCGAGCAGGCCGGGATCCCCGAAATCATACCGGTGGAGATGTGCTATCTCGGCTGGCAGGAATCCCTGACCCAGCTGGCCGCCCTGGTCGAACCCGAGATCCCGCCGGGCTGAGTGGTGCCCACGCAAGAGCCTGCCAGCTGGCAGGCTTTTTTATTGCTAGCTGCCTAGGTGCGCCCGGCCGCCATCCGGGCTCAGCGGCCGAGAGCGTTGTCCAGCGGGAAGGCGAAGAGATCGCGGCGATAGGTCTCGACCACCAGGCTGAACGGTACGCCATCACCCCGTGAGAGGATGGCGCTATGCTGCAGCACCCGCTCGGGGATCGCCAGCGGCTGGTCACTGCTGGTGAGGGTCGGCATCTGCATCTCCCAACCGGCCGGCAGGGGCGCCCACAGCAGGGTGGAAGAGAGGGTACGGCGGCTGAAGTTCAGCGCCTTGACGGCCAGGCCAAACGGGGTATCGCTGGTGTCGAGGAGCCGGTTCATCTCCGGTGTGAGGCGGCTTTGCACGTACCAGTTGTCCGCTTCGGAGAAGACATGATCGCCGCAGGCGAGCTGTACCCGGCGATAGCCGACGGGCTCATCGGCCGCGATCTTGAGCTGCTCGCGGACGGCAGCATCGGCCGGTTTGCGGGTACGCTGATCACGCAGGGCGCGGATACGCGGCTCACCGGCCATCTGGTGGTCGGCGCACCAGTTTTGCAGGGTGACGGTGGCGCTCGGGTTGCTGAGCAGGGTGGCATTGAGGGTCTGCAGCAGCGCCTGCGCCTTGAGACGGGTGACGGGGGTGTCGGGCCAGCTGGCAGCAACGCTTTCCTGCGCCTGCACGGCGCCATGGCACAGCAAGGCCGCCAACATAATTACTCGAATCTTCATGTTTTTATTACCCTTTCTACTTTGACGCTGGATTGTAACCCCGCGCGAGTCGAAGACCACGCCTTTATGCCCAGAGCCGTCGCCAGCGGCCATGCCGACAGATCTGTCTTCCCCCCGTTTGCGGATAAAAAAAGTCTGCCAGCAGGCAGACTGCTTCGTACCTGAGTGCGGCTTATTGCAGCTTGATGGCGCCCAGATAATCCCGCTTGCCGAGATCGACCCCGGCCCGGCGCAGCAGGGCATAGGTCATGGTGAGGTGGAAATAGAAGTTGGGGATGGCGTACTCATGCACGCAGGTATGACCGTCCATCCCCTTGCCGCCCGCCCAGTGGGGGACGTAGCGACCGCTCTCGAACTGGCTGAAATCGGCATCCAGCTTGCTCTGCAAAAAGGCGATGGTCTTGCCGATATGGGCGCGCAGATCCGCCATTGTCCTGGGCTCATCCCCCATCACGGGCTGCTCGCCGTGACTGGCGGTGGCGACACAGGCCCGAGCCGAATCGCAGCAGATCAGCACCTGCTTGCTGAGTGGCAGCATGTCGACGATCAGCCGATCGCCGAAGAAGTTCTCCACATTGAACTGCTTCGCCTCGGCATGGGCAGCGGCCTTGGCCAGGCACAGGTCGAGGTTGGTCAACATCTTGATAAACTGGGCAGCAATATCACGGTTCATGGTGCGTTCTCGGTTGGTTGAAGGCAGTTAAACGAGCGGCACCACTATAGCGCATCCCCCTGCAGTATCACCCCCACCCCACAACCGCCGCGACAAGGTATGCCCATAGACAGGAAGCTGCATATTGGGACACCCATCTTTTACCTATCACCAACCTGGCTACGGCTTACTCAGAAAGATGGATGTCCCAGATTTACTCGAGGCTGCCGGCACCCTGAGTCCTTCTTTGGCTCTTTTTTGATCTGTAACATGCATCACGCTTTTTCAGGGGCGTAGGCTGATCCCGCAGCCCGGGCATCCAACTGGGTACAACACCAGAAAAGGAGAGTGCCATGAAAATCTATGACCGAAACCGCAATGCGCTGAAGCTGGGTCAGCGTGTGATGATTGCCGCCACCGGCGCCGTCGACATTCTGAAAGAGGCCCACACCGACAACATGACCCCCTATCAGGCGGAGCATGAGAAATGTGTACTGCTGGCAAACACTCAAGAGCGCTACGCGCCCATCGAGTTGATTAGACTAGGCTGATCCCTTTCCCTGTCACCCTACTCTTTACAATTCACCCGGCCACTGCGCCCCGTCTGGCGGCCGGGTTTCTACGCTCTACCTCCGTCCCCACGCCGCGTCATGGGAGCATGCACGCTATCGGCACGGGGATCGCCATGAATAGGGGGTGGCTCAACCCCTTCCACTACATCTACTCACCTGTACGGACTACCCTCATCGGGGTGCCATATAACAAGGAGAGTGAATCATGTACGGGAAAATCCTTCTGATCGTCTGTCTGTTATTACAGGGTTGTACCAATACCCCTCAACGCCGGCTTGCCTCGGCAGAAAAGCAATTGAGTACGGATGGTGAAACCACAATGCTGTATCACTCTGTTCTTTATTATCCGGATGAACTGAGTTTGCGTTTTGATGGTTATCTGATTGGCGTGGAAAAAAGCCCGCGAGATCTGGTCTCTACACCGCAAAGCGTGAAGGTCAGTACCCCCTCAGAGAAGACCTTAAAGACATCAACAGACGCATTATTAAACCAGCCCAAGTTGTTGTATATCTCGCATATTCTGCGAGAGCAGGCCCAGCCCCAATCCGCCGAAAACCATACCTGTGCCTTGTATAACCTTTATCAACGACTGGAGCCCGCACAATCCCAGCTGGTTGAACCCTGCGCCGAGCAGAATATGCTACCGATGGCCACCACGCATCGGCGTTGCCAGGATAAAGAGGTCTGTGGTTATGACGACAGTTGGGATGCCCTGAAGCTGTTAAAACAGAGCATGATTCAGCGCCTGATGACGCAGGCCAACACAGGCAAGCCTTACAGCGATATTGTGGTCATTGTCATGGGCTGGAATACGGTGCAAGAAGAGGCCATTCGCAACTTCAACTCCATCATGCTCAATGTGAAACGCAGTGCCCCTGCCGATTTCAATCCCCTGGTTATCGGTGTCACCTGGCCTAGCCAATGGAGCAGCAGTTGGATTGAACCGATTTATCGACTCACCAGCTTCCCCACCAAGGCCGGCGACGCCGACGAACTCGGCCTGAGCTGGCTGGGAGTGCTGATACAGCAGACACTGCCGGAAGTAAAAGCCGCATTGCCTCAAGCCCAGCAAGCGCAACTCACGACCTCGCTGATTGGCCATAGCTTTGGCAGCCGCGCTTCCAATGTGGCTGCCTGCTTTGGTCCGGCCATTTATCAGGATCACTACCAGCCCCCCACTGCGGGCATTGATAACCTGATCAACCTGCAAGGAGCCTTTAAACTGACCCAGCTGACCGATAACGCCACATCGACCTCAGCGACGGTATTTTGCCCTCTGGTCAAGCAGGTAGCGCTGACGGCATCGATCAATGACCAAGCCATGAGCAAGGCGCCCGGGGGAGGCTATGCCGGCGATGCCAGGAGCTATGCAGATATTTGCTCCAATACCAACACCCTTATTCGCTGCGCCTTCGCCGATCATCACGGTAACCTGTTCGGTGTCAGCGGCTCAGCCCGCAGCAACATCACCTATATCGATGCGAGCAGTCTCATCAGTGAGAACGCCTATCTAAGTGGTGGTGGCGCGCACAGTGACATCTATCGCAAAGAACATGGCCGTCTGATTTATCAGCTGATGCGACAGGGAAAAACTCCTCCTCTTGATTGAGAGAGCAGCGCAGCATTCACACTGGATCCGTCTGTCTGCTGTGCCATATCGTTCCGGCGGGTGATCACAACACCTCACCCGCCACCATCAACGACCTCAAGAGACTGGCGCGATGGCGCTTGCCGGTATCCAGCCTGATTGCCCTGCTTCGTTATGTACCCAAAGCCAGCCTGCCAGCTCGCGCTCCACCCGTACCCGTTCCCCCACCACCACATCCAGCTCGCGGGCGGTGTAATCCTGCTGTGCCAGCGCCTCCCCTTCTGCGGCAAGGGTCAGCAGTGACAGGGGCGCCCATCCCTCGTTGCCGTCTGTGGTCAAGGTGCGCACCCAGCCCGGAAATTCGTCATCCTCGTGACCGATGCGCACCCGTTCCCCGGCTCGAAAGGCGATGGGATTGGGATAATCGGTGTGGTGAGCCGTGGTGATCAATGCCTGCATTGTCTCTCTCCAGAAAAGTCATCCTCTCGCCACTATCGCAGCAACTGGCCAGCCCGAGGAGAGACGTTGCATATCGGCCTCGATTAATTCCCGGAAAAGAGAAGCGGGTCACGGCTTGAACGGCAATGGGCAATTGCCAGCCAACCAAGCCCCATGCGAACCTTTAAACCCCATTAACCCACTAAAAACAAAAACTATGTTCAGGCAAATAATGATGGGTGCCGCCCTGCTGTCGGCGGCGCTGCTTTCCGGTTGTGCTTCCGTACCCATGGCTGATGCCACCGCAGACGTGCAGGCCAAGCAGTTTGTGGCGCCCAAGGATGCGGCCAACCTCTATATCTATCGCAACGAGACCTTCGGCACTGCCGTCAAAATGCCGGTGCTGGTGGATGGCTTTGCCGTAGGCGATACGGTGGCCCACAGCTATATCCTCAAGCAGGTGACGCCGGGCAGCCACACCATCACCTCCAAGTCGGAGAACGATGCCACCCTGACCCTCAGCACCGAGGCGGGTAAAAACTACTACGTCTGGCAGGAGGTCAAGATGGGCCTGCTGATGGCTCGCTCCAAGCTGAGCCAGGTCAGTGAAGAAGAGGGCAAGCAAGGTGTGATGGAGAGCAAGTTGGTCAAGTAGATTTATGAAAAATATATGTTGAGTGATGTAAGTTATTATGGATAAGAACTCCTCACTCTCATCTTTAACTGAATCAATTTAGGGATAGCCATGGATATATTATTAGTCTCTAATACACCAAACTCTAACAATGGTTATGTGACAGTTGATGGAGAGAATACTGACTTCATTAATTTCATCAATAAAGAATTTACCCCTCCAGAAGATATCTATAATACGGTTCTCTGGAATATAAAAAACTTCGCATCTAAGGCTAATATAGCCTACGCTGTAAACATTTTATATCAAGCCGCTACCAGCAAAAAAACCTTACAAATAAAGGAAGTTCCAAAAATCAGTTCTTGCAAAAAACATCAACGGGTTAATCTGCTTTCACAATCAGTTATAGTACCCAAAAAAACTGTTGTTGACGGAGAGGTGGAATATAATCACGAAATCTTTAAAGGGATGTTCAAATTAAATGAACAGTTTGAGCAAATAATAAAAAACATGGATTCAGATGATTCTGACATAATCGTTTGTGATGCTGAATCTGTTGCAAACGCTTTGGGGTTAGATAACCTAGATGTAGGTATCTACACTATAGATAATTCAAACCGCCCTATCAAACTATCTAATTACTCACAATGTATGTGGGAAAATGTCAAAGATGGAATAATAAAGACATTCCTAAATCTAAATGCGAATAGAATATATATATCAGATAAAACTGAAACTTCTGTAGAAGCAGACCTTGCAATTAGTAAAGAAGTTATTTCTCTGGCGCCAAAACTAGGACTGAATTTAAAGAGGAGAGATATATTTAGCTTTGATATGAAACTGCGTGGTGTTTTTGATGTAGAAAGAGCATCAGAGTCATTATATAAAATTACGGCATTTCCAGAGCTAAAAGCATTGGCGGAACACATTATCAAAAATAACAACTCAGGGCAAAGCTATGAAGGTACTGCATGTTTAGATGTTACTTTCGGTGCTAACTTGAATTTAATTACAATCTTTCAAGGTGCATTCTCATCCGGTTACTCAAGAGAATTGCAGATAAAAATTGAGTTCGCTTGAATGAGGTACACACTACATTAAATTATTCGTAACTGAGTAGCGCGGCCTAGGACCGGTTACGCCACCTAGAGCAGGGTTTTTGGCAACGCCATTATTGGGAGCACCTGATCCGGGATGAGCAGGATTACCGCCGCCATATGGATTACGTCCATATCAACCCACTCAAGCATGGTCATGTTACGCGGGTGGCTGGCGGCATCTATCCCCGGGATTTATGCGGGGTGGAGGATGGAAAGCTGTAGGGATTGGAGTAAAAGACCCCAAAATTTTGCCTCGCGATACCAAAATACGCGATCGTCAGAATACGCTTCGCTATTCGAACCTACAGTCCACATTTACTCTGACATCCTTGCTGAAATAGATGAAATCTCAATTTTTGCAGACAGAAAGCTTATTGCTGATATTGCTTGAATAGTTATTGCCACGGCTAATAAAACTACATTTTGTGGCGTGGAACTATCGCCCAACAACCATACTAACAGACAAGCTACAAATGATAATGCCGAGTAACAAAGACCAATGTATACATGCAACTTCAATTTCCAAATATTCCCCCACTTATGTAGTAGAGCATTCATCTTCTCATTTGGAAATAGAATTGGTGTGACTTCATTAACCATCCATATAAACACCGCCACTGGCACTAACATGAGATATTCATAAGCATCACTATTCAGCTTATGGCGAACCATTATCTCAGCTATAAAATAGGCTGCATCATTTTTAAATGTCAGGTATAGCAGTAAAAAAACAAATTCAAAGCTGATTAAAGATACGCGAAATAAGTAAATCAATTTACTCAATGTTTCATGTCCCTTTCAACACTGATAGCTGTAAAGTGTTCTTTCACTCGGACAGCTAAGTGATATGGATTAGGATCTTTTGAAAAAAGAAAGCTTTTTTGAGTGTCAGATGTCTTTATCACTACCTCTTCACCATCATCTGATATGCCACTAACTTTTCCCCTACCGTATCCGTCTGCTGCCATTAAAATAACAGCATCACCGATATCGGCGGGATTTTCAGGCATATAGTCTCTTGACTCCATAATACCATCCATAAGCTCAATTAACTTTGACTTTATGCCAGATAGTTTAGAGCTACTTTCCTTCACGGTGACCTCTGAGGCATTTCTTTTTGAAATGTATTCATTTAATTCACCCCATAACCTACCGAATAATGGATTAGGAGGAGAAACTGTGCCAGAAATTTCTGTAAGCGTACTGATATTTCTAAGTTTTTGAGTGAATTCAGTGTAGTCAGATAATGGATCGATCTCACATGAGATCATAAACCCACCAAATACGCCTTCAATTATAGATTTAAACCGTCTTGGAAATACATCTTCTTGAATTCCATTCCAAACATGAAGATATGCAATACCAGAGAATTCTGGGAGATAAATAAACGGGGATGATGCCTCGACTAAATTAGGAACATCTGCTTTTATTTGGGAACGGCTACTTTCGTCAACAACATTCGCGTGTCCATCTTTTGCATACTTAGATAATTTTCCATATACAAATGGAATGCTATTATCTCTGGCATCAACACAGTCAGTAATTATCCAGTCAAACTTTCCTTTTGTAATTATAGGTGAGGATATTATTGCACCCATTAAATCCGACTGTGATAAGTTAATCTTAATCACGCGACCAAGATAGTATCTCCCTTTCTTCTCCATATAACACCGTACGCATTATAAATAAGTGCTAATGTTGCATCAAATGAATCTTCTGGTCAATAAGGTACTCCCAATCACCAAGTGACTAAGATCACAGTTAGGACCGTAGGTTAGAATAGCGAAGCGTGTTCGAGCCTACGCGTAAATAATGCTATCGCGATGACTGATATAAAAACCAATCCAACCAAAAAGCCAGGCTGATGAAATCAAAAACCAAGGGGAGTTACAACACCTCCAACCTCGCATACGCCGTCACCAGCCATTTAGCGCCGACATCGTCGAACTGGATCTGCATCCGGCTCTACTGACCGACCTATTAGAAGTTGAGTTCCACCCCTCACCCGAATTTCGTATTAAGCACCCCAGTCGAATGCGGGCACGGTATTGAGCCCCCTCCAATCCGCCGAGGGTCAGAGGCAATGTCAGGGACGCCATCAGGGATGATGGCGTAGCCGCAGTCGGCACAGGGATGTGCCGTCTGCGGCGGCCCGTCCGACGTTGACTCTGGCCCGAGGGCACTGGCGAAGCCAGCGGATTGGCGGGGGAAAAGACCTTTGGTGCATTTTTTGAAAAGAGCGGGTCTTTCCAAAGTCACTCGCCCCAGCCCGAAGGGCGGGCGAAACCCTGTCGAGGGCCACGCCCTCGCGTCCTGCACGGCGCTAGCCGTGCTGCCTACAACTAGGCACACAATTTACCCATGGCTCGAACGTCCGATTACGCTTCGCTAATCGAACCTACAGTCCTGACAAAAAAGGAGCCATCGGCTCCTTTTCACATCACAGGTGGGTGTGCTGCGCCTTACAGCGCCTCAAGGCGGGCATACGCCGTCACCAGCCACTTGGCGCCGACGTCGTCGAACTGGATTTGCACCCGGCTCTGCTGGCCGACCCCTTCAAAGTTAAGCACTATCCCTTCGCCGAATTTCGGATGGAGCACCCGCTGGCCGAGCTTGATGCCGCTGGCGTCGAAGCTCTGCTGCACCTCGTTCTGGCTGAAGCGGCCGTACTGGGTGGGTCTGCTCACCTGAGTGCGCAGCCGGATCTCTTCCAGACACTCGGCGGGCATCTCGCGAATAAAGCGGCTCGGCTTGTGGAACATCTCGCGGCCGTAGATGCGGCGGCTCTCGGCATAACAGATGTAGAGCTTCTCCATGGCGCGGGTCATGCCGACGTAACAGAGGCGGCGCTCCTCTTCCAAGCGACCCGACTCCTCGGTCGATTGCTGGCTGGGGAACATGCCCTCTTCCACGCCGACCAGCAGCACCAGCGGGAACTCCAAGCCCTTGGCGCTGTGAAGCGTCATCAGCTGCACAGCGTCGGCATATTCATCCGCCTGATTCTCGCCTGATTCCAGCGCCGCGTGGGCGAGGAAGGCGGAGAGATCGCTCATATCCTCCAGCTCGTCCGGGCGGTTGTATTGACGACAGGCGGTGACCAGTTCGTCCAAGTTCTCTACCCGTGCCTGGGATTTCTCGCCTTTTTCCGCCAGATACATGGCCTTGAGGCCGGAGTTCTGGATGGCGATATCCGCCTGCTGGTGCAGCGGCAGCATGCCGACCTGCTCTTCCAGCGCGTCGATCAGCTCGACAAAGCCACGCACAGCATTGCCGGCACGACCGGTCAGCACCTTGTCATTGAGCAGTCCCTTGGCCGACTGCCAGAGGTTCTGCCCCTGATCCCGGGCGTTGGTGCGCAGGATCTCGAGGGTGCGATCGCCGATGCCACGGGTCGGGGTGTTGACCACCCGCTCGAAGCTGGCGTCGTCGCCACGGTTGTTGATCAGCCGCAGGTAGGCCATGGCGTCCTTGATCTCTTGCCGCTCGAAGAAACGCAGGCCGCCGTAGATGCGGTAGGGCATGGCGTCCTGCATCAGCGCCTCTTCCAGCACCCGCGACTGGGCGTTGGAACGATAGAGAATGGCGCAATCGGCCAAGAGGCCGCCCTTCTCTTTCCAATCCTTGAGGCGGCCGACCACGAAGCGTGCTTCGTCCACCTCGTTGAAGGCGGCATAGAGCGAAATCGGGTCACCCTCGGCCCCCTCGGTCCACAGCTCCTTGCCGAGCCGCTCAGAGTTGTTGGCAATGACGCAGTTGGCGGCTTTGAGGATATTGGCGGTGGAGCGGTAGTTCTGCTCGAGGCGAATGGTTTCGGCCCCCTGATAGTCGGTCAGGAAGCGCTGGATGTTCTCAATCTTGGCGCCACGCCAGCCGTAGATGGACTGGTCATCGTCGCCGACGATCATCACCTTGCCGCTGTCACCTGCCAGCATCCGCAGCCAGGCGTACTGGATGCCGTTGGTATCCTGAAACTCGTCCACCAGTATGTTCTGGAAGCGATCCCGGTAGTGCTCGAGGATGTGGGGCTTGTTGAGCCATAGCTCGTGGGCGCGCAGCAGCAGCTCGGCAAAATCCACCAGCCCGGAGCGATCGCAGGTCTCCTGATAGGTCTTGTAGATCTGCTGATAGGTGCGGGTGACGGGGTCGCCGTAGAGATCGATGTCACCGGGGCGCAAGCCCTCGTCCTTCTTGCCGTTGATGTAGCTCATCACGGCGCGGGGGGCCCAGTGCTTCTCATCGAGGTTGAGCGCCTTGATGACGCGGCGGATCAACCGGTACTGGTCGTCGGAGTCGAGGATCTGGAAATCCTGCGGCAGACCCGCATCCAGATGATGGGCCCGCAGCAAGCGGTGGGCGATACCGTGGAAGGTGCCGATCCACATGCCACGCTGCATGCTGCCCAACACCTTCTCGACCCGACCGCGCATCTCGGCCGCCGCCTTGTTGGTAAAGGTCACGGCTATGATGGAGAAGGGTGAGCAACGCTCCACCTGCATCAGCCAGGCAATACGGTGCACCAGCACCCGGGTCTTGCCCGAGCCGGCGCCCGCCAGCACCAGCAGATTGCTGCGAGGGGCCGCCACCGCGTCTCTTTGCTTGTCGTTGAGCCCGTCGAGCAGGGTTGAAACGTCCATCACCACTCCTGTTTATTTATACAGGCGGGGATTATACGACCTGTGGCGCCACAGACCAAATCCGAGTGAATGACGAGCCACTGCGCTTGTACAGGGGCGGCTTGGTGGCGGGCCGGGACCGGGGAAATCATGAACCGGCACCAATAGAAACCGCTTCTCCTCCTTACAGACGAAAACGCTTGCCTATAACCATATGAATGTAAACATAAATGTCGTTTGAGGCCTGTATTTCACAGAATTTAAATCTAAAAAAAGACATTAAAACAAACACTTATAAATTGATCTGCTTATATTTCAAACCGTTACCGCAAACGTTTTTCCTTTATGATCTGCTTGACCCGCTCCATGGCTCACTTACAGTTAGCCAGCGTGCTTTATGCCTGCTCCGGCAGGCTGTGGACCCTCACATAACAATCAAGGATACGATCGTGACTAAAGTGCTCAAGCTGGCCACCGTGGCCGCCCTCACTCTCGCTGCCCTCTCTGCCCAGGCAGCCACCCAACCTGCCGTCATCTATGACACCGCCGGCAAATTCGACAAGTCGTTCAACGAAGCCGTGTTCCGCAACGGCGTCGAAGTCTACAACAAGGACAAAGGGGTCAAGGTCAAGGAGTTCGAACCCCAGAACGAAGCCCAGCGCGAGCAGGGTCTGCGTCGTCTGGCCAGCCGTGGCAACGGCCCCATCGTGGCCGTCGGCTTCAACATGGGCTCGGCCGTCGAGAAAGTGGCGACCGAATTCCCGAAAACCCAGTTCACCATCATCGACATGGTGGTCGACAAGCCGAACGTGCAATCCATCATCTTCAAGGAGCATGAAGGCTCCTTCCTGGTGGGTGCGCTGGCTGCCATCGCCTCCAAGAGCGGCAAGGTCGGCTTCGTGGGCGGCATGGACATACCGCTGATCCGCAAGTTCCAGTGCGGCTACGAGCAGGGTGCCAAGTACGTCAATCCGAAGATTGAAGTGTTCCAGAACATGACAGGCTCCACACCGGCGGCGTTTGCTGACCCGGCCAAGGGTGCCGAGCTGGCCAAATCCCAGTTCGCCAAGGGTGCTGATGTGGTCTATGCCGCCGCTGGCGGTACCGGCATCGGTGTTTATCAGGCCGCCAAGGACGAAGGCAAGTTCGCCATCGGCGTTGACTCCAACCAGAACCACCTGCAACCGGGCACCATGCTGACCTCCATGGTCAAGTCGGTCGGTCTGGCCGCCTACCAAACCTGGGATGATGCCGCCAAAGGCACCTGGAAACCGGGTATCAAGAACCTGGGCCTGGCCGAGGGCGGTGTGGATTGGGCACTCGACAAAGACAACGAGAAGCTGATCACCCCAGAGATGAAAGCCAAGGTGGAAGCCATCAAGGCCGACATCATTGCCGGCAAGGTCAAGGTGCATGACTACATGAGCGACAGCACCTGCAAATACTGAGTTACCGCTACGACTCTCAACCCGATGACCGGCCCGCACGGGCCGGTTTTTAGTCTCTTTTCATGACTCGCAAGGACTGCATCATGGACCAGACAGATCGCTATGCCATCGAATTAAGGGGTATCGATAAGCGGTTCGGCGACGTTTACGCCAACAAGCAGATCGACCTCAAGGTTCAAAAAGGCAGTATTCACGGCATCGTCGGCGAAAATGGCGCCGGCAAGTCGACCCTGATGAGCATCATCTACGGTTTCTACCACGCCGACAGAGGCGAGATGTTCATCGACGGCAACCCCTTTAACCCCCATGGCTCACAAGATGCGATCACCGCAGGGGTGGGCATGGTGCACCAGCACTTCATGCTGGTGAACAATTTTTCCGTGCTGGAGAACGTCATTCTGGGCGCGGAGAACGGCTGGCACCTGGGCCAGAGTCTGGCGGCGGCCGAGAAGCTGCTCGGCGAGCTGGCGCGGGACTATGGTCTCGACGTACCGTTGCACGAAAAGATCGAAGATCTGCCGGTGGGCCTGCAACAGCGGGTCGAGATCCTCAAGGCGCTCTATCGCGGCGCCCGCATCCTGATCCTCGACGAGCCGACCGGCGTGCTGACCCCTCAAGAGGCGGATCACCTGTTCGAGGTGCTGAAAAAGCTGCGGGATCAGGGCGCGACCATCATCCTCATCACCCACAAATTGCGGGAGATCCTGGCCATCACGGATCAGGTTTCCATCATGCGCCGGGGCGAGATGGTGGCCCACGTGGCGACCAAGGATACCGACAAGGAGCAGCTGGCCGAGCTGATGGTGGGCCGCAAGGTGCGCCTCAAGGTCGACAAGGGCCCGAATCTGCCGGGGGCAGCCAAGCTCAAGGTCAACGGCCTCAGTTATATCGATGACGCCAGGGTGGAGCGGGTCAAATCCGTCAGCTTCGAGGTGCGAGCCGGTGAAGTGGTCGGCATCGCCGGGGTATCCGGCAACGGCCAGTCCGAGCTGCTCAGCCTGCTCGGCGGTATCCTCAAGCCCAGCAAGGGCAGTTTCACCATCACCAACGACGGCAAGACTCACGAGGTGAGCCTGGCTCATCCAGCCGACCCTGAGCGGGTGCGCAACTATGGCCTCGGCCATGTGCCGGAAGACAGGCACAAGATGGGACTCATCAACCGCTTCGAGGCGAAAGAGGCCTTTATCCTCGGCTATCACCGCCGCCCCCAGTACAACAAGGGCTGGCTGCAGAACAAGGAGGCTATCCAGCAGGATTGTCAGGCCAAGATGGAGAAGTGGGATGTGCGTCCGCCCCACCCCGATCACAAGACGGCCAACTTCTCCGGTGGCAACCAGCAGAAGCTGGTGATCGCCCGGGAGGTGGAGCAGGACCCGGATGTGCTGTTGATAGGTCAGCCGACCCGCGGGGTCGACATAGGCGCCATCGAGTACATCCACCAGCAGATCATCGCCATGCGCGACAAGGGCAAGGCTGTGCTGCTGGTATCGGTGGAGCTGGACGAGATCATGAGCCTGTCTGACCGGATCCTGGTCATCGCCGACGGTCGCATCGTCGGCGAGCTGGATGCCGCCAAGGCAGATGAGCGCACAATCGGCCTGATGATGGCGAACATAGTTCCCGATGAGGTGGCGGCAAGCCAGCCCCAAGGAGCCACAACATGAATGTTCTCTCTAGCTGCATCGGATCTGGTTGGATGATGGCACAGCGGGTGCCTGACGAGATTGCCAAGGAGGCCCACTGATGAGCCAAGCACGTATCCCTGCCTGGATCTCCGTGGGCGTGCTGCCCGCGGTCAATATCCTGCTGGCCTTCCTGGTGTCGGCCATCCTGTTCTACTACCTCGACATCAATCCGGTCGATGCCGCCCAGATCATGTGGTACGGCGCCTTCGGTACCGGTGAAGGGGTCGGTTTCACCCTCTACTACGCGACCGGTTTTATCTTCACCGGCCTGTCGGTAGCGGTGGCCTTTCACGCCGGTCTGTTCAACATCGGCGGTGAAGGTCAGGCCTATATCGGCGGCCTCGGGGTTGGCATGGTCTGTCTGCTGCTCGGCGACACCCTGCCGTTTGTACTCTTGCTGCCGCTCTCCATCATAGCCGGTGGTCTGTTCGGTGCGGCCTGGGCTTTTATCCCGGCCTGGCTGCAAGCCAAGCGTGGCAGCCACATCGTCATCACCACCATCATGTTCAACTTCATCGCCGCCTCCCTGATGGCCTATCTGCTGGTCGAGGTGTTCAAGCCACCCGGCTCCATGGCCACCGAGAGCAAGGTGTTTGCCGTCACGAGCTGGCTGCCCAAGATGAGTGAGCTGGCGAGCGGTGTTGGCATGGAGATGCCGAACAGCCCGCTCAACATCAGCTTTTTCTGGGCACTGATCTGTGCGGCCCTGGTGTGGGTCTTCATCTGGCATACCCGCTGGGGGTACGAGATCCGGGCAGTCGGCGCGAGCCAGAGCGCCTCCGCCTACGCGGGCATCTCCTATCCCAAGGTGGTGATCCTGGCCATGGTGATCTCCGGCATGCTGTCGGGTTTCTTCGCCCTCAACGTGCTGCAGGGAGAACTGCACCAGATCAAGCTCAACTTCGTGGAAGGGTTCGGCTTCACCGGTATCGCGGTAGCGCTGATGGGGCGCAACCATCCGGTCGGCGTCATCATCGCCAGCCTGCTGTTTGGCTTCCTCTATCAGGGGGGGGCAGAGCTCAGCTTCGAGTTCGGGGTCGACCGCAACATAGTGGTGGTGCTGCAAGGCCTGGTGATCCTGTTCTGTGGCGCCCTTGAGCACATGATGCGTCCGCGCATCGAGCAGCTCTATCTGGCGTTTGCCAATCGCTCAACCGCGCAAGCCAAGGGAGTGTGATCATGTTTGAACTGCTGATCCTGATGCTGGATGCGACCATTCGTACCGCACCGCCGCTGATCCTGGCTGCCATGGCTGGCATGTTTTGCGAGCGCTCCGGTGTGGTCAACATAGCGCTGGAGGGCAAGCTGCTGGCCTCCGCCTTCGCCGGGGGAGCGGCCGCGGCTGTTTCCGGCTCTGCCTGGGTAGGTCTGGGCGCCGGCGTGGGTGTCTCCATCCTGTTCGCCCTGATGCACGGCTTTGCCACCATCACCCACAGAGGCGATCAGGTGGTAAGCGGCATGGCCATCAATATACTGGCGGCCGGTCTGACCGTGACCCTGGGCCGTTACTGGTTCGATCAGGGTGGCCAGACTCCGGCGCTATCCGGTGCCGCCCGCTTCGCCCCCATAGATCTGCCCTACGCCAGGGAGCTGTATGACGTGCCCGTCATCGGCCAGCTCTACAGCGAGCTGCTGAGCGGTCACTCCCTGCTGGAGTACGTGGCATTTGCCTGCGTGCCGCTGGCCTGGTGGGTGTTGTTTCGCACCCGCTTCGGTCTGCGTCTGCGGGCGGTGGGCGAGGCCCCGGCGGCGGTCGACACCGCAGGTATCTCTGTGGTGCGGATGCGCTACACGGCGCTCATTATCGGCGGCCTGCTGGCCGGTATCGGCGGTACCTATCTGGCAGTGGCCCAGACAGCCCAGTTCATCCCCAACATGAGCGCGGGCAAGGGCTTTATGGCACTGGCGGCACTGGTGTTCGGCAAGTGGAAACCCTGGAGTGCTATGGCGGCCTGCCTGCTGTTCGGCTTCCTCGATGCGGTCGCCATCCGGCTGCAAGGGGTCAGCATAGGTGACTTCGCCATTCCGGTGCAGGCCATAGAGGCGTTGCCCTACATACTGACGGTGTTCCTGCTGGCCGGTTTCATCGGCAAGGCGGTGGCCCCCAAGGCGCTCGGTACCCCTTACGTCAAGGAGCGGGAGTAACCCTGCTGCTCTCAACAAGAGGTCCACGGAAGTGGGCCTTTTTTATGTCCTCTCCATGCCGCCCGCACACTCAGCCCACTGGGCGAACCAGGGCGGGTTGGTTAGGATCACTCAGCCGCTCGGCCAGATAGTCCACCAGCAGCCGCACTTTGGGGGAGAGGTGGCGGTTGTGGGGATAAAGGGCCCAGATCCCCTCCTCCGGAGCCCGCAGCTCGGGCAGCAGCTCGATAAGCTCCCCCCGCGCCAGATGGTCACTCACGTAGTAATCCGGCAGCTGGATAATGCCGATCCCCTTGAGCGCCGCATCCAGCAGGGCGTGGCCGCTGTTGCACTGCAGCAGACCGTGCACCCGCACGCTGTGAGGGCGGCCATCCAGGGTGAAGTACCACTCGTCGCCATTGCCCACCATACAGGTATGGCGGGTCAGCTCGGAGAGGCTGTTGGGCATGCCGTGGCGGGCTGTGTAGGCTGGCGAGGCGCACACATAGGGCACCCGTTGCGCCAGCTTGCGCGCCACCAGACTCGAATCCTTGAGGTGGCCAAGCCGGATCGCCAGATCATAACCTTCGTGCACCAGATCCAGCAGCTGGTTGGTGAGGTTGAGAGTGACCTCCAGCTGGGGGAAACGCACCATGAAGTCGTTTACCAGTGGGGCGATACGGCTTTCACCGTAAGAGACGGGCGCCGTGATGCGCAAGGAACCCTGCGGCACCGCCTGATGGCGTCCCACCGCCAGCTCTGCCTCGTAGAGGTTGTCCAGCAGCTGACGGCAGTGACGATAGTAGATCTCGCCTAGCTCGGTAAGCCGCACCTGACGGGTGGTGCGCAGCAACAGCTTGGCCTGCAACCTGTCTTCCAGTTGTGCCACCTGCCGGCTGACTTGCGCCACCGACACCCCCAGCTTGCGCGCAGCCGGGGTAAAGCCCCCCTGCTCCGCCACACTGACAAATTCACAGATCCCTTCCCAGCCGAGCATTATTACCTGTGTGTAAAAGTGATTTGATATTTAGCCTTATTATCACCAAATCGAAGGGAAACTACACTGCATACCTGAGTTCATCTCTGTTCACCTACCGCAACAAGAAGGATGTCATTCATGGCACAGGTTCAAAGCATCAAGTGTAAAGCCGCCATCGCCTGGGGACCGGGCCAGCCCCTCTCCATCGAAGAGGTGGAGGTCATGCCACCCCAGGCCGGTGAAGTGCGGGTGCGCATCGTCGCTACCGGCGTCTGCCACACAGATGCCTTCACGCTATCCGGCGAAGATCCGGAAGGGGTCTTCCCCTGCATCCTGGGCCATGAAGGCGGCGGCATCGTCGAGTCCATCGGGGAAGGCGTCACCAGCGTCAAGGTGGGGGATCACGTGATCCCGCTCTACACCCCCGAGTGCGGCGAGTGCAAGTTCTGCAGATCCGGCAAGACCAACCTGTGCCAGAAGATCCGCACCACCCAGGGCAAGGGACTGATGCCGGACGGCACCACCCGCTTCTCCAAGGATGGTCAGCCCATCTATCACTACATGGGCACCTCCACCTTCAGTGAGTACACAGTCCTGCCCGAGATCTCCATCGCCAAGGTGGACCCGGCTGCTCCGCTGGAAGAGGTGTGCCTGCTCGGTTGCGGCGTCACCACCGGCATAGGCGCCGTGATGAACACCGCCAAGGTGAAGGAAGGTGAGAGCGTCGCCATCTTCGGGCTGGGTGGCATTGGCCTCTCCGCCGTGATCGGCGCCCGCCTCGCCAAGGCCGGTCGCATCATCGCCATCGACATCAACGAGAGCAAGTTCGAACTGGCCCGCAAGCTGGGTGCCACCGACTGCATCAACCCGAACGATTACGACAAGCCCATCCAGGAGGTCATCGTCGAGATGACCGACGGCGGCGTCGACTTCTCGTTCGAGTGCATCGGCAACGTCAAGGTCATGCGTGCAGCGCTGGAGTGCTGCCACAAGGGCTGGGGCGAGTCGGTCATTATCGGCGTCGCAGGAGCGGGCCAGGAGATAAGCACACGTCCGTTCCAGCTGGTCACCGGCCGGGTCTGGCGCGGCAGCGCCTTCGGTGGCGTACGCGGTCGCAGCGAGCTGCCGAGCTATGTGCAGCGCTACATGCAGGGGGAGTTCAAGCTGGACGACTTCATCACCCATACCATGGGGCTTGAGCAAATCAACGAGGCGTTCGAGCTGATGCACGAAGGCAAGAGCATCCGCACCGTCATTCACTACTGAGCATGATCACCCCGCCCGTCCCTCGACGGGCGGGGTGCAGGAGTTCCTCGATGAATCTGGACATTATCAGCAGCAACAAGAGCTTCGATGGCTGGCACAAGCGCTACAGCCACAGCTCCAGCGTGCTCGGCTGCGAGATGCGCTTCGCCATCTATCTGCCGCCCCAGGCCCTCACCGGCCAGAAGGTGCCTGTGCTCTACTGGCTCTCCGGCCTCACCTGCACCGATGAAAACTTCATGCAGAAGGCGGGGGCGCACCGCATCGCCGCCGAGCTCGGCATCGCCCTGGTGGCACCGGACACCAGCCCCCGCGGCGAAGGAGTAGCGGACGATCCCGCTTACGATCTCGGCATGGGGGCAAGCTTTTACGTCAACGCCAGCCAGAGCCCCTGGCGTGATCACTACCAGATGTATGATTACGTCACCCGCGAGCTGCCTGACCTGATAGAGACCCACTTCCCGGTCTCGACCCGCCGCGCCATCAGCGGCCACTCCATGGGGGGTCACGGCGCGCTGATCGCCGCCCTGCGCGAGCCCGGTCGCTACCAATCCGTGTCGGCCTTCAGCCCCATCAGCCATCCGAGCCGCTGCCCCTGGGGGCAGAAGGCGCTCGGCGCCTACCTCGGCAACAACCCCCTGCTGTGGCAGGAGTGGGATGCCTGCCAGCTGCTGCGCCACCACCCGGTAGCACCGCTGCCGACCCTGGTGGATGTGGGGCTGGACGATCCCTTCCTCGCCGAGCAGCTGCACATCGATGCCCTGGCGGATATTGCCGCCAGCAAGGCCTGGCCGCTGGAGCTCAATCGCCACCCCGGCTATGACCACAGCTACTACTTTGTGGCGAGCTTTATCGAGGCACACCTGCGCTTCCACGCCCGCCATCTCTGATCAAAACAGGCCCATGAAGGGCCTGTTTATTTTCTATTTTCGATTATCTGCTTGCGGTCAGGCTTCAGCTGCCCTGGCGGGTCACGTCTCCCGAGCCTGCGATCTCGCTCTGCAACTTGGGATCTCCCCAGTAACTGACCGAGCCGGATCCGGCAATACCAACCTTGAGCCGCTCCTGCGCCCGTACCTCCACATCCCCGCTGCCTGCTATATTGACCTCGACATCTTCGCTGGCGAGCCCGGCCCCCAGCACATCGCCGGAACCGGCGATGTTCAGCTCCATGGCTTTGGCTGATCCCTCACCCAGATCCAGGCTGCCCGAGCCGGCTATGTTGCCCTCCAGACGGTTCAAATCCAGCTTGCTGGCGACTATGTCACCCGTTCCGGCCACAGACAGCACCAGCCTGTCCCCCTTGAAGCCATGCAGATCACCACGGCCCGTGCCCGCCAGCGCCAGTTCATGGAGCTCGGGCAGAGTGATGGTCAGCTCCAGCGGCGCTGTGGGGTCGAGCCGGTAACCATCCTTCACCTCTATCTCCAGCTTGCTGCCACTCTCGGTCAACTCCAGATAGGGCAAGAGGTTCTCCTGTCCCTTGATATGAATGCCGCTCGCCTCACCCGCCACCAGATGAATGTTGGCGGGCACACCGGCTAACACCCGGGTCACCTGTTTGCCCATGGGTTGATGCTGCTCGATGACAGCCCCCGCCCCGGTCACCCGTGTCTCATCCAGCCAGCTGCAGCCACTGAGCCCCATGGCCAGCATCATTCCCATTATCAGTTTCATCGTCACTATCCTCGTTGTGTTCTGGCCGTGTCCGGACCCATTCGGTCTCAAAGAGGGCAAACATCGTGCCATATCACCAACTATATGATTTTTATGTATATACCTATTATTCATGGCATCGTCATCAAAATGTAGAGAGCCATTCAGACCATAAGTTGGTAAAACTGACCATGCCCGAATAGGGGCAAGTCCCGGTCAGCTTGCAACCGCCCGCCGGGCCACCCTGCTGACGGGCCAGGGAAGTTTTTGGTTGTCGCACCTGTCTGTTGAGCCAATAGTGATACCTTGTGCGTATAAAGCTCTCCATTGCGGTAATCCATTTGCTACTGCCAACAAGGAGTCAGAGTGTGACCCAAGTCAGCACCCAGTTTTCCACCGCCATCGGCCTGCCCGCGCCGACCCGTACCCCGCTGCTGACCGGCAGCGATCCCGAGCAGAAGCGCCGCGAACTGCTCGGCTACTTCTGCCAGACTTTCGATCTCTACGAGAGTCTGTTCGATTGCCTGGCCGATGAGCACGCCTGGTTCAACAAGGCGATCCCGCTACGCCATCCACTCATTTTCTACTACGGCCACACCGCTGCCTTCTTCATCAACAAGCTGCTGGCAGCCCGGCTCATCGATAGCCGCATCGACGCCCGCATCGAGGCCATGGTCGCCATCGGGGTGGATGAGATGAGCTGGGACGATCTGGATGAAACCCACTACGACTGGCCCAGAGTGGCCGAGCTGCGCAGCTACCGCGCCAAGGTACGCACCCGCGTGATTGACTTCATCCGCCACATGCCGCTGACCCTGCCCATCGACTGGCAGAGCCCGGCCTGGGTCATATTGATGGGGATAGAGCACGAGCGCATCCACCTCGAGACCTCCAGCGTATTGATCCGCCAGCTGCCGCTAGCCTGGGTGCAGCCACAGCCTTATTGGCCCGCCTGCACAGAAGCTCGCCACCGGATTGACGAGGTGCCTGCCAACAGCCTGCTGCCAGTGTCCGGTGGTCAGGTGCGCCTCGGCAAACGGGACGCTACTTATGGCTGGGACAACGAATATGGCGAGCGCCACATCGAGATCCCCCCCTTCCAGGCCAGCCGCATGCTGGTGAGCAATGCCGAATACCTCGACTTCGTTCAGGCCGGCGGCTATCAACAGCAAGAGTGGTGGGATCAAGAGGGCTGGGGTTGGTGCCAGTATGCCAGGGCGCGCATGCCCACCTTCTGGGTCGGTGATCCTGCCGAGCCTGAGCAGTTGCAGCTGAGGTTGATGACGGAGCGGGTAAGCATGCCCTGGGATTGGCCCGCCGAGGTGAACCAGCTGGAAGCTGCCGCCTTCTGTCGCTGGAAGGCGGCCCAGACCGGACTGCCCATCCAGCTGCCGAGCGAAGGGGAGTGGATGCTGCTGCGGGAACAGCTGGCAGGGGATCAACCGGACTGGCTCGACGCGCCAGGCAACATCAACCTGGCACGCTTCGCCTCCTCCTGCCCGGTGGATGCCTGCCCCCAGGGCAGCTTCTTCGATCTGGTGGGCAACGTCTGGCAGTGGACCAGCACCGCCATCGATGGCTTCAACGGCTTTCGGGTTCACCCGCTCTACGATGACTTCTCTACACCCACTTTTGATGGCAAGCACACCCTCATCAAGGGCGGCAGTTGGATAAGCACAGGCAACGAAGCGCTCAAGTCGTCCCGTTACGCCTTTCGTCGCCACTTCTTCCAGCATGCGGGCTTCCGCTATCTGGTCTCACGTTATCAGGAACCCGTCATAGTGAATCCTTACGAAACCGATACCCTGGTCGCCCAATACCTGGACTTCCAGTACGGCCCGACCCACTTTGGTGTCACCAACTACGCCAAAGCCCTGGCAGATCTTGCCAGCGAGCTGTGCAGCAATCACCAACGGGCGCTGGATATCGGCTGCGCCACCGGTCGTGCCAGCTTTGAACTGGCTCGCCACTTTCAGCATGTGGACGGGGTGGACTACTCGGCCCGCTTCATCGACGTGGCACTCTCCCTCGCCAGTCAGGACAGCTTCCGTTATGCCGTACCGCTGGAGGGAGACCTTGTGGAGTATTGCGAGGCGCGTCTGTCGAGCCATCAGCTTGGCACCGAGCAGGCCGAGCGCATCCACTTCAGTCAGGGGGATGCCTGCAACCTCAAGCCCAAGTACGACCACTACGATCTGGTGCTCGCCGCCAACCTGATCGACCGACTGCGTGAACCGGCCCGCTTCCTACGGGACATTGCCCCTCGTCTGCGCAGCGGCGGCCTGCTGGTGCTTACCAGCCCTTACACCTGGCTGACGGAGTACACACCAAAGGCCAACTGGCTCGGTGGCATCCGTGAAAATGGCGAAGCCCTCAGCACCTATCAGGCGTTGCAACGGCTGCTGGCGGAGGAGTTCGAGGAACACTGCCCACCGCGAGATGTCCCCTTCGCCATCCGCGAGACCGCCCGCAAGTATCAACATACTGTGGCGCAACTGACCGTCTGGCGTAAGCGTTGAACTGACGTTGCGGGTGACACAAGCCGGAGAAACAAGAGAGGGAGGCCAGCTGGCCTCCCTCTCTTTTCAACTCGGGTGACGTCACCCCTCCCGGCTTGGAACAAGGGGGCTGGTCTCCTGCTCATGATAACGGCGCGCCAGTACGGCGCAGACCATCAGCTGGATTTGATGGAAGATCATAAGCGGCAGCACCATGACCCCGACGCTGGCGGCCGGGAACATGATGTTGGCCATGGGCACACCATTGGCCAGGCTCTTCTTGGAGCCGCAGAAGACGATGGTGATCTCGTCCGCCTTGTCGAAACCAAGGCGGCGGCTGATCCAGATGTTCCAACCCAGCACCAGCGCCAGCAGTACGCAACTCAACAGCACTATACTGGCCAGATCGTACCAGCCTACTTGATGCCATATCCCCTGCACCACGGCCTCACTGAAAGCCACATAAACCACCAGAAGAATGGAGCTCTGATCCAGTTTGCCGATGAGCGGGCGGTGGCTGTCGACCCAGCGGCCGATGAGCGGCCGGGAAAGGTGGCCCACCACGAACGGCAGCATCAGCTGCACCATGATGGCCTGGATGGAGTGCCAGGTATCGATCCCCTCCCCCTGTACATTGATCATCAGCCCCACCAGCACGGGGGAGAGAAAGATGCCGAGGATACTGGAGGCCGAGGCACTGCACACCGCCGCCGACACATTGCCCCCCGCCATGGAGGTAAAAGCGATGGCCGACTGTACAGTCGCGGGCAGAGCGCACAGATAGAGGAAGCCGAGGTAGATGGCCGGGCTCAGCCAGAGCGGCACCAGCGGAGTGAGCAGCAGTCCCAGCAGCGGGAACAGCACGAAAGTGCTGGCCATCACCACCAGATGCAGTCGCCAGTGGCCGAGGCCCGCCAGCAGGTTCTGGCGCGACAGCTTGGCACCGTGCATGAAGAACAGCAGTGCCACCGCCAGCTTGGTCAGCAGACCGAACCAGACGGCCACCTGCCCCTCGCAGGGGAAGAAGGAAGCCAGGGCCACCACAGCAATCAACACAGAAGTAAAGGGATCCAGACGCACAAGGAATCTCCATCAGAAGCGCATCCCCCTCTCAAGAGACTAGGGACCGGGGACAACAAGAAATGCAATACTAGGGCAGGCCCCCGTTGCAACGCCCAACAGCTTATCCCGATAACCAACAGGCATAAAGTTGGAGCAGCCAGAAGACCATGCCTGTTGCGCTGCTCACATTGAGCGCGGACCGAACGGAAAAGATCGCATCAAGACATTATCGACATGCCGCCATAGTGATACAGACTACAGTTGGAAACAGGGTTACATCACGGTATAGAGTAGGTTTTCATGCCTGTTGCGCTGACGTTACCAAGGCGTCGTATCTAATATCTCAACCCCAGTACTGAACGACGGGCCGGGAGAGCCCAGAGCCAGGCGAGAGTCTACCGATGGTATATGACCATACTCGAGGGACCAGAAATGAAATCGCTCAGAATTATTTTTCTCCTTTTTCCCTTCCTCACACAGGCAGATGAAATAACGGTAGCCGTTGAAGCTTGGCCTCCCTACGTTCAGAAAGACCATACAGGTGTTGCAGACACCATTGTCCAATGTGCGCTGACGGTCCGGGGTCATCGGCTGGTATACAAGAGTTATCCATGGCCACGAATATATTCAATGATAAAGAATGGCCTGGTTGATATCAGTTACCCTTGGAACATGACCGGAGACAGGGTCAAAGAGGTTCTGTTCAGTGAACCTCTGTTTGAGGCCAAAGAGGTTTTTGTTTACCTAAAAGGAAACGACTTCAAATGGAATACAGCTAATGATTTGAAAAAGTACAGTATTGGAGCCTTGATCGGATACAGCCATACGGAGCTACTGCTGAAAAACAAGATCCCCATTCAACTGGTCAAAAAGGAGAGTCAGCTCTTTGGGCTGTTGTTTTCAAAAAGAATCGATGCTTTCCCGATCAATTTTTCGATACTGACAAGCATGCTTAAAACCATGCCCACAGAAGAAGTCTCGCGAATAGCCCTTCACGAAAAGGCTTTTTCTAACAACATGCTACGTGTCATCACCACCAATAACGCCAGAGGGCGTTTCTTGATTGATGAATTAAGCAAAGGTGTTTTAACGCCAGCCTGTCGTGAGTCGGAGCACTAAAATGTCCCTTCCCCCCAGAGTGGAAACATCGTAAAGACGGGTGGCCCTGGCTACCCGTCATGCATGCGGCTTCAGCCGTCAACTCTACTCCACCAGCATGGCGCTTGCTGTGCCAACAGCCTGCTTGCGGGCCTGACGCTTCTCGAAGCGGGAGATCCACCAGTAAGCCAGCGCCGAGAAGAGCGCCGTCATAAAGACGTTGATGAAGAAGGCGCGCACCAGATCCACCCCGGCCGGGAAGGCGGAGGCGCTCATGCTCACCACGAAGATGGCGATCAGCACGGAGACCACAGCCATGCCGAAGGTGCGCGACCCCATGCGGAACTCGCGGGGGGTGTCGTCATGTTTCCAGCGGAACACAAAGTAGGCCACCATGATGAAGATCGGCGGCAGCATGGCGGTACCGGCGGTGAGGTTGATGGCGGTGTTCATCATCTGCTGCACCGACTCGGAGCCAAAACCGTTGACCACCAGCATCGCGAACACGAAGACAAACTGCCACCAGGCGGCGCGCACCGGCACCCCGTGCTCGTTGAGCTGGGTGGTCTTCTCGCCGTAAACCCCCTGCGGGATCTCGGAGAAGTGGATCTTCACCGGCGCCGAGGTCCACATCATCATGGAGCCGAACATGGCGATGAACAGCACCACGCCGACGAAGCGGCCCACCAGCGCTTCCGACAGCTGGAAGTACTGGGCCATACCGGTGAAGATCTCCACCATGCCGCCGGCATAGGTGAGGCTCTCGCGCGGCACGAACACGTTCACCAGCAGGGAACCCAGCGCATACATGGCACCGATGACGATACCGGCCGTGATGATCACCCTGATGAAGGACTTCTGACCGCCCTTCACGTCGTTGAGATAGGCCGCTGCCGTCTCGGCACCGCCCGCCGCCTGGAAGATCCAGCACATGATGCCGAGCGTCGCCCAGTTGACGGTGGGAGTCATCGCCTCCAGCGTGATGGGCTGGGCCGGCACATGATCGCCACTCAGGGCCATCAGGGCGCCCAGCACATAGATGGCGAACAGGGCAAACACCCCGTAGGCCACGATCTCGGCAATCTTGCCGAGCCAGCTCGCCCCCTTGGTGGAGATGTGGGTCGCCGCCGCAAACAGCACGATGGAGATGATCGAGGTGACCATGGGCGAGAAGCTGTACTCATAGCCCAGCATGGCGTAGGAGGCGTAGGCGATGACGTTGGGCAGCAGGGAGACGAACCAGAACAGGTTCACGAACCAGTAGAGAAACGAGCCCAGATAGGCCATCCGGGTGCCGAGCGGTTTTTTCAGCCAGTCGTACATCCCCGACTCGGAGTTTTTGTTGGCCGAGACGAACTCGGCGATGATGAAGACGAACGGGATGAAGTAGACGATGGTCGCCAGCAGGAAGATGGGGGCGGAGCTAAGCCCCAGCTCGATGTTGTTGTTGACGATGTTACGCACGTTGAACACGGCGGCAAAGGTCATCGACAACAGGGCAAACTTGCCTATGGTGCCGCGTACGGATTCAGACATGGTGTCCTCCAGTGGACTCGCGCTCCCTGCGGGTAACGCTGTGACTCTGTGATGTGTTCGGCAAGGGTCTGTCGGCCCTGCGCTTTACTCTCTTGTTATGAGCGAGCCGCATGGACGACCTCGTTGGTGAACCGGTGCAGTCTCCCGCACCGGCTCGCAATACCAGTCAGACGATCGGGGTGCCCGGCGCCATCGGCACCCGGGGTTGCAGCAGCACGCTCTGGCTCTCGTCCGGGGTCTCGGCGCAGAGCAACATGCACTCGGATCGCTCGCCGCGCATCCTGGTCGGCTTGAGGTTGGTCAGCACCACCACCTCGCTGCCCATCAGCTCCTCTTCGCTGTAGTAAGGCACCAGACTGGTGACGGTCTGCAGTGGCCGCTCACCGCCCACGTCGATCTGGACGATGTAGAGTTTGTCGGCACCGGGGTGGCGCACCACCTCCAGCACCTTGCCCACCTTCATCTCGACCCGTTTGAATTCGGCAAACTCGATCGTCTCGCTCATTCTCTTTTCCTTTTCTGGTTCAACGGTTTGCGGGTGGCCAACGGCCACCCGGTTTGATTGGAATTCAATGCAGTGGCTATGGCGTCTGCATGGCAACCTGCGCTGCCGGCTGGGCCTCTTTGGCACGCGCTTCGGCGCTGAGGGAGGCCTCGTATCTGTTGTATTTCCACCAGGCGAAGCCGAGGAAAATCACGATCCCGCCGACGTTGTAGAAGATGATGGTCATGATGTCGGCGCCGGTCGGGAAGGTGGAGGCGAGGAAGCCTACCGAGAAGATGGCGATCAGCACCGAGACCACGGCGATGCCGGTGGTGCGTGAGCCCATCTTGAAATCCCGCGGCAGGTGATCCAGCTTCAGACGCAGATTGAGGTAGGCCAGCATGATGAACAGCGGCGGCAGCATGGAAGCGGCGGCGGTCATGTTGATGACGGTGTTCATCAGATCCTGCGCGGTGTTGGAGCCCAGAGTCGGGATCACCATCAGCGGCAGCACGATGAGGTACTGGATCCAGGCTGCACGGGCGGGCACGCCGTTCTCGTTCAGCTCGACCGTCTTCTTGCCGAAGATACCGGCCGGGATCTCGGAGAAGAAGATCTTCACCGGGGTCGCGGTCCACATCAGCAGGGAGCCGAACATGGCGGTGAAGGAGACCAGCCCGACGAAGCGGTTCATCAGGATCTCCGGCAGGCCGAAGTAGGCTGCCAGCCCTTCAAACACCTGCACCGAGCCGCCGGTGTATTTCAGGGTGTCGCTGTGGACGAATACGTTGATCAACAGCGATGCGATGGAGTAGAGCACGCCGATAAAGATCCCGGCGACGATGATCACCTTGACGAAGGACTTGGAGCCGCCTTTTACGTCATTGACGTAGACCGCCACCGACTCAGCGCCACCGGCTGCCATAAAGATCCATGTGGTAATGCCCAGAAACGCCCAGCTGAAGTCGGGGATCATGGCCTCTACCGTGATGGGATCGGCTGGCTGCACGCCGCCCACCAGTGCCGCACCCGCCAGCAGGATGTAGGAGAGGGTCAGCAGCAGCATCAGGGACGAAGTCACCGAGGTGATGGGGCCCAGCATCTTGGCGCCGTTGGTGGAGACGTAGGTGGCAAAGGCAAACAGCACCATGCTCAATGCCGTGGTCGCCACCGGAGTGAGAATGTACTCGTAGCCGAGGAAGGCATAGGAGGCGTAGGCGATGACCCGCGGCAGCAAGGAGGTAAAGAAGAAGAGGTTCACGAACCAGTAGGTGTAGGCGGAGATAAAGGCCCAGCGCCCGCCGAGGGAACTCTTCACCCAGGCATAAACGCCCGCTTCGGAGTTTTTGTTCAGTGACACGAACTCCGCAATGATCAGGCAAAACGGAATGAAGTAGAAAATGGTGGCCAGAAAGAACATCGGGGCCGAGGCCAGACCGATCTCGATGTTGTTGTTGATGACGTTGTTGAAGCTGAATACCGCCGCGAAGGTGAGCGACAGCAGACCAAACTTGCCTATCGTATTGCGTTTGGAATCAGACATGGTGCATCTCCAGACCTGTAGTTATCTCAGCGAAAGGGCGGGGCATGATTTGTAGGGTGAGCCCCGCCCTTCCGGCTTTTATCAGTGCAGAACCGGCGGCTTGTTATTTGTTTTTGAAGTAGCCGCCTTCGACGGTGACCTTGATGATCACCTTGCGCACCGGGCTGTCGCCGACGAATCGGTAGGCCTCGTCGTTCTCGAAGATCACCACCTGCCCATTGCCGACCTGCTGGCGCTCACGCACCTCGCCTGCCAGCCACTCGCGGTCGGTGGTGTCGTCATAGGCCTGCTCGACCGCCAGCTCGCTCTTGGCAGCCCACTCCACCGTCTCTGCCCCTTCCAGGTAGTAGTGGACGTCGAAGTAGCGGCGCTGCCCCTCGAACAACGAGGTGGCCGGGCTGGCCCCCTCCTGCAAGCGGTAGGTGAGGGAGTCACCGATGGAGTGGCAGATGCCGGGCTTGAGGTTTGGCAGGTTGTTGATGGCCTCCACGCAGCGGCCCCACTTCTTGCCCTCCCGGTAGATGTTTTTGAACAGGGTCAGGTTGTCCAGGGTGATCATGCGAGGTTCCTCCCGCCGTTGATGGTGAGATCGAGCCCGGCCAGCGCAGCCGGATTGAGGTTGCCACGAGCGATGGGCAGCAGGGTCAGGCCGAAGCTGAACGGCTCGAAGCGCACCCGCCAGGAGTCCAGCACCTCGGAGCCCCAGGAGTTGGAGCCGAGCCCCAGCACCTTGTGATCCAGATTGAGGGTGAGATAACCGCTAGGCTCCAGCTCGTTGATGTGCTGCGCCGCGTGGATATGCTCCCAGCTGTAGGGCCAGACGCTCAGGTTGATGGGGGCATCTGGCCGCACGTAGAGACCGGCGCCGTGACGGTTGGTCAGGGTCGCCCAGCGTACCTGCTGACGGTTGCCGTTGTCCTGCGGGAAGGGGTAGTGCTCCCACATCTCGCTGACTGTGCTATGAAAGCTGTCGATCCAGTTGCTCTGGCGGCTGTCCTGATAGTTTTCGCCCGGCCCCATGCCGTAGTAGTGCACCCGGTCGAGATCCTGACGAATGCCCAGCTCGAAGCCGATCTTGGGGATGATGTCGTCATAACCGCCGTAGGGCTCGCCGGACAGTGCCACATGCAGCTGGCCATTCGGGCTCAGGGTGTAGACGTAGCGGCAACGCATGCCGAAGTCGAACACCGGCGGCGCAATCCGGCTCTCGACCGTCACCTCGACCGCCTCGCCCAGCTGACGCCAGCTTAAGCTACGGAAGTGCTCCTGCATGATCTGCAGGTGGTTCGGGTGCCACAGGCTCTCGTACTCCTGCTTGTGGTTGTCGATCATCGGCTTGAAGAAGGTGAGGCGCGGCGCCCGCTCAATCAGCTCGACACCATCCTGCTGCCAGCTCACCAGCTTGCCATCGAGGCGCGAGAAACGCAGGGCGAAGCCGCTGCCGCTCAAGCTCAGGTCAAGCCGTTCGTCGGCAATCTGCAACGGGGTGGCGTTGGGATTGGCAAAGGGCTGCAGCTGGCGAGTCGACTCTTTCAGCTGGAACTGGTACTGGCCCAGCTCGTGCTCCGCCGCGCTGTAACGGGTGGCGGTGGCCTTGATGACCCGCAGCTGGACGAAGGTTTCCCGCCCATCTAGAGAGGGCAGCTCGAGTTGCAGCTCGGTAATAGCACCGGGAGCCACCCCTTCCAGCCGGATTTGCTGGCTGGCCAGCAGTTCGCCCTCGGCCTTCACTTCAACCAGCAGACGGATGTCGTCAAGATTGGAGAACCAGTAGCGGTTTTCCACCGCCAGCTTGCCGCTCGCCAGATCCAGAGCGCGCACCTTGACCGGGCAGATCACCTGCTTGTATTCGCGCAGGCCAGGCCCCGGGGTCTGATCCGGGTAGATGAGGCCATCCATGCAGAAGTTGTAGTTGTTGGGGTAGTCGCCGTAGTCGCCGCCGTACTTGTAGACCGGGCGGCCCTGCTCGTCCTGATCCAGAATGCCGTGATCGCACCACTCCCAGATGTAGTGACCCTGAATGTGGGGATGGCGGTCGAACACCTGCTGGTATTCGCTCAGACCACCCGGGCCGTTGCCCATGGCGTGGGCGTACTCGCAGAGGATGCGCGGCTTCTCCATCGGGAACTCGCCGAAGCAGTTCATCTGGGAGACGCGGGAATACATGGTACTGACCACATCCACCACCTCGGCATCGCGATCCTCTTCGTAGTGCACCAGCCGAGTCGGGTCGATCGCCTTGCAGCGCTGGTACATGGCTCTGATGTTGCAGCCGTAGCCGGACTCGTTACCCAGCGACCAGATGATGATGGAGGGGTGGTTTTTCTGGGCGTGTACGTGGCGCTCGATGCGATCCACGAACACCGGCTCCCAGAAGGGGGCGTCGGTGATGCGACTGAGATCGCCGACGTTGGCAAAGCCGTGGGTCTCCACGTCGGTCTCCGCCATCACGAACAGACCGTACTGGTCGCACAGCTCATAGAAGCGAGGATCGTTCGGGTAGTGGGCGGTGCGCACCGAGTTGAGGTTGTGCTGCTTCATCAGCACGATATCGCGTTCAACACGATCCATGCCGACCGCGCGGCTCTTGAGGTGGTCGTTGTCGTGACGGTTCACCCCGTGCAGCTTGAGGTAGTGGCCGTTGACGTAGAAGAGGCCATCTTTGACCTTGATTTCACGCACCCCGACCCGCTGCGGGATCACTTCCAGCAGATCCCCCTGACCGTTGTAGAGGGAGAGTTGCAGCTGATAGAGGTACGGGTCTTCGGCGCTCCACAGATGGGGGTTGGCCAGATCCAGCGTGAAGCGGTAATCACACTTGCCGTCGATGGCGAGATTTTCGAGTGTGCCACTGGCGATCTCGTTGCCCTGATCCAGCAGCGACCAGACCAGACGGTGATCACGAGCAGCCGCCCCCAGATTCTCCAGCTGGATATCGCAGCTCAGGGTGGCGCTTTGATTGTCATCGGCCAGCGCGGTGCGGATGAAGAAGTCCTGCACATGGGCGGCCGGTTTGCCCACCAGATAGACGTCGCGGAAGATCCCCGCCATCCACCACATGTCCTGATCTTCGATATAGGTGGAGTCCGCCCACTGCATCACCCGCACTGACAGCAGGTTCTCGCCGATGTTGGCGTAGGCACTGATATCGAACTCGGCGGTGAGGCGGCTCCCCTTGCTGAAGCCGACGTAGTGGCCGTTCACATAGACCTCGAAGTAGGTCTCCACTCCGTCAAACTTGATGATTACCTGTTCCCCATCCCAGGCCGGGCTCAGGGTGAAGCTGCGTTGATAGGCGCCGGTGGGGTTGTTGGTCGGCACGAAGGGCACGTCGATGGGGAAGGGAAAACCTTCGTCGGTGTACTGCAGCTGGCCATGTCCCTCCATCTGCCACATGTTGGGCACGGTGATCTGGCCCCACTCGTTCATGGGGCTGTGATAGAAGGCCTCCGGTACCTGCAGGGGGTGGTCGAAGTAGTGGAACTGCCACTGGCCGCCAAGGCTCAGAAAACGGCGGCTCAGCTCGCGCTGCATGGTGGCCGCCAGCGCGTGGTCGGCATAAGAGAAGAAGTAGGCGCGCGGAGCCAGCCTGTTTTCACCAACGAATTGGACGTTTTCCCAGTTATTCACATGTCCTCCCGGAACAAGGCAACGTTAACTGGGTAAACCCTAGATAAACATTTACTAAATATCAGCTTTTGATTGGTAAAGTTTTAACCTGATCACAATGAACAGATGGTTTTGTGAGCGAGATCAGAAGCGGAAGATAAAAGGGTGTAAAGCAGGTAGTGATGGCATGAATGTTGATAAACACAGGCAGAGATTGGCTAAAGCAACAGTAAAACAATGCATTATGAATTTATCAGGAGATGTATTGGAGAAGATGATGAAGGGAAGGAGTCGCGCCACCGTGAGATGGCGTGACTAAAATATGCTTTATTTTACTAAAATCAGCGAGTGGTACCACGCAGCGTCAAGCGGCTCGGCACCAGTACCCGAAGGGAAATCTCACGCTCGTCACGCAGCCGTTCGACCAGCAGATTGACTCCTTGGGAGCCCATCAACTCGGAGTGGATCCGCACTGTGGAGAGCGGCGGGAAGGTGAACTTGGCGGTCGGGATATCGTTGACGCTGATCAGCTCAATCTGCTGGGGAATCGCCAATCCCTTCTCGTGGATGGCACGCAGCACCCCGATGGCAATGGAGTCGGATGCGATAAACAGCGCCTTGGGCCAATCCCCTGCCAGCATCTCTTTTGCCAACCGATAGCCGGATGCACTGGAGAAGTCGCCGCGATAGATATCGTTCTCCTGCACCACGCCCAGTCGCTGGCCATAATCCCGGAAAGCCAGCTCACGCAGGTCCGGATTCTCATCCTGTCCGCCGATATAGCCGATACGCTGGTGCCCCTGAGCAATAAAGTAATCAACCACTTGCTGGCTGATCAGGGCGAGATCCACGTCGACCGAGTCGAACTCCCCCTGGGAGGGACAGTCCACGAACACCAGCTGGGCAAAGAGGGAATAGAGTGCGGCAAGCCGCTCAGGTGGCAGATGGCCGATAACCAGAATACCGTCGACGGCGGAGAGCTCACGCCCCTCGGCACCGTTGTAGAAATGGGTAAGCTCGATATTGAGGCGGGCACACTGGGTCTCGATGCCATAGCGAATGGCGAGATAGTAGGGGTCGTTGACCTCGGTGCTCTGCGGGTAGGCATAGACAGCAAGGAAGTGCAGCTTGCTCTTGTGCACCCCTTTACGAGCAGTGCTGGTCTTGTACTCCAGCCGCTCGGCGATCTCGAAGATCTTCTGCCGGGTCTCTTCCTTGACGCTCAGCGTCGGGTCTTCATTGAGCACCCGTGACACAGTCGCTTGGGAAACCCCCGCCTCCTGCGCAATTTCCTTCAACGTGGCCATGCATACTCCTCTGGCGATGACTCCCGACAATACCAGACCAAGAGTAACGGGCAACGTGCTGACATCCCAGCATTTTTACTAAAAGAAACCCAGGGTGGGAGGAAAAATTCCAAAGCAAAAAGGCCTCCCGAATGGGAGGCCTCTTCTAAATAGGTGCCTGACAGTGTCCTACTCTCGCATGGCGAATGCCACACTACCATCGGCGCTACTGCGTTTCACTTCTGAGTTCGGCATGGGATCAGGTGGTTCCACAGCGCTATTGCCGTCAGGCAAAAGCTTTAAAACTGGTGCTGATACCCAGAGTCGAACTGGGGACCTCATCCTTACCAAGGATGCGCTCTACCAACTGAGCCATATCAGCACACTAACCGGTAAAGACCGCACTGCGTGCGTTATCTAAATCTCTCGTCCGCAACAACCTTACGTTGTCACACGACCAACCACATCGCTGTGATTGCTTAATTGAAGCCTGGCAGTGTCCTACTCTCGCATGGCGAATGCCACACTACCATCGGCGCTACCGCGTTTCACTTCTGAGTTCGGCATGGGATCAGGTGGTTCCACGGCGCTATGGCCGCCAGGCAAATTCTTCAA
>NZ_JAACFY010000015.1:0-126436 GCF_029237305.1 Aeromonas sp. 2MA4
GCCCACACAGATTGCTTGATTCAAATTGTTAAAGAGCGTCACGCTTGTCGCGTTGAGGAGGCGCATATTACGCTCCTCACTTCGAAAGTCAAGCGGTTGTTTTCGCTTTTCTTTCGGCGCCGGCTTCACAAGGAAACTGGCTCATCAGGTTGGCGTGTTCCGCCGTGCTGGTAGGGGCGCATTATAGGGAGCCGCGCCGGGATGACAAGGGCTTTTTGCAAAAATGCGTTCGTTTGCTGAAAAAGCAGGCTGAAGTCCCTAAAACCAAGATATAAGCCTCTATTTACGCTGATTTTTTGCTCAATTCTTCGCTTTGGGCCTGAATATAGTTGACCCAGCTGGTTGCCCGCTGTTGCCAGTTATCCTGCTGTTGCAGTTCACGGGCCAGTTTCAGCGCCTGGGTATATTGCTCCTTATTAAGGTATGCCTGCACCAGCAACGCCTTGGCTCTATTACCCTGTTCGCCTTTCACTGACTTGATAGCAGCCAGCTGGGTCATAGCGGCTTCCGTCTTGCCTTGTTGAAGCAGCAGTTCGGCTACACGCATGGCCGCTTTGGGCTGAGCATGCTGTTTGGCGAGCAACTGCCAGCTATCAACCGCTTTTGGCCATTCACGAGCCCCCTCCCACAACTGGGCCAGCAACTGCTGGTTTTCGGCACTTTGCTTCATCTGTCCCTTGGACATGGCCGCTTCCAGCAGACGAGCACCACGATAAGGCAGCCCCTGCCAGGCATAAAGGCGGATCAACTGATTGCGGGCGGCGGCATCGTCCATCAATTTTCTATCGATGGCTGTCTGCAACAGAGCCAGCGCCTGATCACCACGCTTGGCAGATAGGTTGAGCGACACTGCCTGTTGCCACCATTTGCTCTCTTTCGGCTCGTGGCGGATCAGCTCGGCGGCCTGATCGGCTGCCACCCCGTAGCGCTGCAAGGCAGTAAGGGCAGAGAGGCGAATGATGGCTGCCTGCTTCTGCCAGCCCTTTTTCAACAGTTGTTCGCTCTGACTGGCGGCCTCGCCATACTGTTTGTTGTGGTAATAGAGGCCGGCCAGACGCAGGCGCAGTGCATCGTCTTGCTTGAGCACCTGCGCCGCCTTGTAGCTGGCGATGGCGCCAGACCAGTTGGATTGCTGGGCCTGGATATCGCCACGCAGGCGCAGCAGCTGGAGTTGTTGTTGCTCGGGCCACTCTTTATAGGTGAGCGCCTGCTCCACATAGCGGCTTGCCTGGGCGGTTTGCTGCAAATTGGCGGCCAGTGAAGCCTGCAACTGGGCCAGCCAGGCGCGCTCGGCATCGGTGTTTGGCTTGAGGCCGGATGCCTTGCTCTGGGCTTGTTGCCACTGACCGGACTGATAGAGCTTCATCACGGGTTCAAGCTGGCGGGAGAAGTGAGGGCTGACCTCCATGGCCAGACAGGCTTGGCTGACCAAGGCCAGCAGGCAGATCCAGATCCGCAACATAGTTATGACTCCAGTTTGAATTTGAGCGTGATGACTTGCACCAGCTTGTCGGCAGCACCCGGTCTTGGTTGATAACGCCACTTGTTGATCGCCTGAATGGCCGCCCGCTCGAACTGACGCTTGGGCTTGGCCTCGATCACTTCCACATCCTGTACTCGCCCTTCAGCATCGACGCTGAAGCGCAGGGTCACGGCGCCTTCGATCCCCGCCTGCTGGGCGCGATAGGGGTAAACAGGTTCGATCCGTTGCAGCGGCATCAACATATCGCCGGCGCCGACACCGGCGCCTTGCTGCTGACCATGAAAGTTACCGCTCAGTACGGGAGCCGTGCTGGTCGCCACACCGGGGGCATAGACCTGCACAGCACTGAGGCTGGATACCAGATCCAGGCTAGGTTGCACCGAAGGCAGCGGCGCTGCAGCCGGCAACGGCATGGGAGTCGACGCCAGTGCTGCGGGAGGTTCCGGCAGGGGTTCCGGCTCTTGCGGCACCGGGCGCTCGCGCACCTGCACCTCTGTCACTTCATTCTGCATGTTGATGACGATGGATTTTTGCTCACTCGCCACCTTCTCCCCCTTGGGAGGCTCAACCAGAGTAGTCATGAACAGCAGGATCCCCAGACTGAGGGCAATCCCCAGTCCCAGACTCATCAACTTGTATTTCATTTCGGTGCCACCGCCACGGCAATATTGGCAATGCCCGCCGCCTTGGCCTCATCCATCACCCGTACTACCTTGCCGTGCGGTACCCGCTCGTCGGCCTGGATCACCAGGCTGGCATCGGGCTGTTCCGCCAACAGGCGGGCAATACTGGCCTGTACCCGCTCCACGTCTATCTGCTTGCGGTCGAGGAAGATCTGACCCTGGGCACCTATCGCCAGCATGATGCTGGAGGATTTCTGCGCCTTGGCCTGACTGGCCTGGGGTCTGTGCACCTCGAGCCCGGCTTCACGCACAAAGGAGGTGGTGACAATAAAGAAGATCAGCATGATGAACACGATATCCAGCATGGGGGTCATGTCGATCTGCACTTCGTCACGCTGACGTTTGGATTGCCGTCTCATTGCATTACCTTCTCTTCTCGCAGGCCGTCCCGGGTCTTGGCCAGCGCACGCTTGGCCTGGCTCTCGAGTCGGCTGAGTAACAAGACGCCGGAGAGGGCCACCACCATGCCTGCCATGGTGGGGATGGTGGCGCGAGAAATACCGCCCGCCATGCTCTCCGGGTTAAAGCGGTTGGCCGCGGCCAACGCATCGAATACGCCTATCATGCCGGTCACTGTGCCCAGCAACCCCAGCATGGGGCAGAGCACCACCAGGGTGCGGATGAAGATCAGATGACGGTTGAGCTCAAGCTCGGCCTGAGCCAGCCAGCGACCACGAATGGCCCTGGCATGCCAGCTGTGGCGCTCGCTGCGCGCCTGCCATCGGCCAAGCAGCTGTTGCTGCAAGGGACCAAAGCCCAGATTGAGGTAGAGCAGCCGCTCGATCATCAGAATCCACATCAGCACCAGCAGGGCCAGAATGGCCCAGAGCACGGGGCCGCCACGCCCCATGAAGCTCTGCAACTGTTGCCAGATGTCGAGCATCATGCTGCCCGCTCCATCCCGTTGTTATTGCTCTCGGCGCGCTCGGCCAGGATGCCGGCGACTTGCTGCTCCAGCACATTGGAAAGCTCGGTGAAGCGGGACTGCAGCAGGCTGTGAGCCAGGATCAGCGGAATGGCAGCCACCAGCCCCTGGACCGTGGTGATCAGCGCCATTGAGATGCCGCCCGCCATGATCTTGGGATCGCCGGTACCGAACTGGGTAATGGCCTGGAAGGTGCCGATCATGCCGGTCACAGTACCGAGCAGACCCAGCATGGGGGCGATGGCCGCGATCACCTTGACCATGCCGATGCCGCGCTCCATGCGGGGCGTCTCCTGCAGGATGGCCTCATCCAGCCTCAGCTCGAGGGTTTCCATGCTCAGCTCGGGATGCTGCTCCGCGACCGTCAGTACCCGACCGAGGGCATTGTCGGCGTGATATTCGCCGCTCTTGAGCTGGCGACGCACCAGAGTCAGCTCGCGGGAGAGGCTCCACAACCGCACTGCTGCGATCCCCAGACCGATGGCGGCCAGCAGCACTATGATGGCGCCCACCTGGCCACCCTGTTGAACTTGCTGCCAGAAAGTAGGCGCCTGTGCCAGCATCTCCAGCAGGGTGCCGTGGGAAGGATCCAGCGGCAGAGTTTCTCCCTCCTGACCCTGATAGGCCGCGACCTCGGAGAGCACGCCACCTGGCAGACCCAGCACAGGGCTCAACCCCTCGGCAGTGGGCTGCAGGAAACCGTCACCACCAAACAGGGCAAAGCTGCCGACCCGGGTCAGCGACTGCTCGCTGGCAGCGCCCTGGGCATCGAGCACCTTGCCGTCGAATTGGGCAATCCGGCCAGACTCGCGGATCTCTTGCAGCAGAGTCGCAGGCAACAGGGCGAGGGCGGCGCGATCCGGTACCTGCTTCTCCTGCGCCATGGCTTTCAACGGGGCGAGGCGATCGGGATATTGACCCTCGACCGCAGATTCGGCCAGCAGCTTGACCGCATCGCTGGCGCCCTGACGGGTCACGGCAAAAATGTCATTCATGTCGCCGGAGGCTTGCTCCCACTGACCGTTGAGCTCGACCAGCTGCTTTTCATTGCTGGCGAACTGGCTGGCCAGCTCCTTGCTCAGACGCTGCGCCTCGGCCAGTTTGGCGCGGGCACTGTTGAGCTCTTTGGAGACGGTCGCCAGATCCTGCTGAGCCTGCTGTTCGCGAGCCTGCTCCTGCTGCTGCCAGGCCTCATCGGCGACAGCCACATTGGCACCCAGGGAGAGGGCGATAACGAGGGGGAACCATTTCATGACTGAGCCTCCTGGCTACGGCTGACCGACAGGGGCACATGAAGCAATTGCGGGACTTTCTTGTCGGTGGCCATCTCCAGTGCATCGGCGATGGGGGAGAGCCACTGACTGTCGAGGGCTTGCCACTGCTTTGCTTCCGTAGACCACCGCCATGCCTGACTGCGATCGGCTGTCATGGCCAGCAGGGAGACACGGCCCAGCGCCAGCACGTCGACCCGGCGCTGCGCACCATCCAGCGCCAGCTCGGCGGAATAACTGTCCATCCGGCTGCCGTATTCGGCTTCGATCTGATAGGCCTGCAGCAGCTGACGGAATTTCTCCGCTTCGCTCACATCGGCTCTGGCCAACGTCGCTTTCAGCTGTTCAACCCGTGCCAGGCGATCTTCTTTGCGCAGCGGCAGATCATCTTGCACCAGCTGTTCCAGATCGGCTTGCATCTGCAGCATCAGCGGGATCAGGCCCTGCCGGGTCTCTTGCACCGCCTCCAGCTGCTGGCTCAACTTGCCCAGCTCATTCTGCTGATCGGCCACCAAAGACTGCATGTAGCGGTTGTAGGCTTCCAGATCACGCAGTTGCAGCTGCGCATTTTGCAGCTCCAGTCTGGCGGCAACGGCCGCATCGGCGGCTTTTTCCACACGCTGCTGGGAGACTTTCCCAGCGGCTATGCTGTTCTTCAGTGCAGGCGCGACCAGATCATCGGCGCTGGCAGCGAAGTGGACTGACAATGGCAACAAGGCCAAACCCCAAAACTTGTTCATGATATAAATCTTAACAATGATAACTATTCTCATTGTCTCAAAGAGTGGGGTCAGTGGCAATCAGATGATTTTCTTGGCCTTCGGTGGAAAAAACAGGATAATTTTTAAGCAAGCACGGGAGTCACTGGCGTTGGTAGTCACAACACCAAATCAATAAATAAAAAATATCTTTTCGATCAATGTGATAGGGATCGAAAAAGGAGATGTACATGTTTAACGATGCGATCTGGGAACACATCGATCGATTCACCAAGGCCAAGAAGACCAGCGAGATCCAGCAGCAACTGGAGCGCTTCAGTCATCAAATGGGCTTTGATTACTTCCGTCTGCTGATTATTTTCCCCATCAGCATGCAGAAATCCCATGTGGCACTGTTCAACAACTGCCCCACCAGCTGGTTCGAAGCCTACAGCGAACGGCACTACCTGACCCAGGATCCAGTGGTGTTCCTGGGCCTGAAGCAGACCCAGCCCATCTTTTGGAACAAGCTCGACTGCGACTCACCCTGGCTACCCAGCGCCAGCCGGGAAGTCATGAATCTGGCCGCCGATTTCGGCGTGAGAAACGGCGTCTCCTTCCCGCTGCATACGCCGCAGGGGGAACACGGCATCCTCTCTTTCATCAGCAAGGAAAAATCCAATTCCGATCTGATGTTTGAAAACGTTCCCTTGCTGTCGTTCTGCGCCAGCTACATCTTCAATTCGGCGTTGCAGCTGATAAAGAGCAGACCGGATTTGATGAAGCACCTCACTGAGCTGTCGGATCGGGAGAAGGAGTGCCTGTTCTGGGCCAGTGAGGGCAAGACCTCCTGGGAGATCGCCACCATACTCGGCATCAGCGAGCGGACCGTGAACTTCCACCTCAACCAGGTCACCAACAAGACGGACTCGAAGAACCGCAACCAGGCGATCGCCAAGAGCATCTCCAGCGGCATCATAGTGCCTTCGCTGGACGACGTGACCATCACCAACCTGCGGCTGTCATAGCGGCCACCCCGCCAGACAAACAAAAAGAGCCGCATTGCGGCTCTTTTTTCATTTCAGACAACGGCTTATTCCACGGTCACGGATTTCGCCAGGTTGCGCGGCTGATCCACGTCCGTGCCCTTGATGAGGGCAACATGGTAGGAGAGCAGCTGCAACGGCACTGTGTAGACGATGGGGGCTATCATCTCTTCCACGTGGTTCAGGCTCATCACCCGCATGGTGGCATCGCTCTTGAAGCCGGCGTTCGCATCGGCGAACACGTAAAGGATACCGCCACGAGCACGCACCTCTTCCACGTTGGACTTGAGCTTCTCCAGCAGATCGTTGTTCGGCGCCACCACTATGATGGGCATCTCGGCATCGATCAGAGCCAGCGGGCCGTGCTTCAGTTCACCGGCGGCATAGGCTTCGGCATGGATGTAGGAGATCTCTTTGAGCTTGAGCGCCCCCTCCATGGCGATGGGGTACTGACTGCCACGGCCGAGGAACAGGCTGTGGTGCTTGTCGGCGAACTCTTCGGCCAGCGCTTCTATGTCCTTGGCCAGCGCCAGACTTTCCTTGATGCGCAGTGGCAGTGCTTGCAGCGCCTTGACCAGCTCGGCCTCGGCTTCGGCACTCAGGTTGCCACGGCAGTGACCAACGGAGGCCACCAGCATCAGCAGACCGGCCAACTGGGTGGTGAATGCCTTGGTGGAGGCCACGCCGATTTCGGCGCCAGCACGGGTCATGAAGGCCAGATCCGATTCACGCACCAGAGAGGAGCCCGGCACGTTGCAGATGGCCAGCGAGCTCATGTAGCCGGACTGCTTGGCCAGTCGCAGGGCGGCCAGGGTATCGGCGGTCTCGCCACTCTGGGACAGGGTCACCAGCAGGCTGTTGGGACGCACCACGGATTTGCGATAGCGGAACTCGGAGGCAATCTCCACGTCGCAGGAGACACCGGCTATCTCTTCGAACCAGTAGCGAGCGACCATGCCCGAGTTGTAGGAAGTGCCGCAGGCGACAATCTGGACGTGTTCGACCTTGTCAAAAATGGCGCGGGCGCCGTTGCCGAACGACTCGACCACAACGTGATCCGAACCCAGACGACCTTCCAGGGTATTGGTAATCGCTTTGGGCTGCTCGTAGATCTCCTTGAGCATGTAGTGACGGTATTCGCCCTTGTCACCGGCATCGTGAGAAAGTTCGGACTCCAGCTCCTCACGCACCACGGCATCACCGTGAGTATCAAAGATATGCACATCGCGGCGGGTCACCTCGGCCACATCGCCCTCTTCCAGGAAGATGAAGCGACGGGTCACCGGCAGCAGCGCCATCTGGTCGGAGGCGATGAAGTTCTCGCCTATGCCACGGCCAATCACCAGCGGGGAGCCGGAGCGAGCCACGACCACGCGGCTGTCATCACGGCTGTCCATCACCACAGTGCCATAAGCACCGCGCAGCTGTTTCACCGCAATCTGCATGGCGGCCAGCAGGCTGTCGGCAGATTTCAGTTCGTGGTGCACCAGATGGGCAATCACTTCGGTGTCGGTGTCTGAGCTGAACACATAACCCAGCCCCTGCAGCTCGGCACGCAGCTCTTCGTGGTTCTCTATGATGCCGTTGTGCACAACAACGATATGCTCGGAGACGTGAGGGTGTGCATTGCGCTCGGACGGCTCGCCATGGGTAGCCCAACGGGTGTGGGCGATACCGGTTCCACCATGGACGGACTGCTCCTCCAGCGCCTTGGCCAGCTCGGCCACCTTGCCCAGACGGCGAACCCGCTGCAGCGGCTGGTTGGCGCTGAACACGGCCACACCGGCCGAGTCGTAGCCGCGATATTCCAGACGGCGCAGGCCTTCTACCAGGATTTCAGCCACATCACGTTGGGCGACGGCCCCGACGATGCCACACATACACTTCTCCTCAAGACGTAATAAACGGAAATTGATTTGGATGGTTCAGATAAAAATGTCAGCCAACAACCGGGGCGCAGATCAGCGTGATCCCCCTGGCTTGAATTTGTTCTCTGGCCAAGGTGGCCAGCCCTTCATCGGTCACCAGGGTATGGATGCTCGACCAGGGCAGCTCCAGATTGGGGATCTTGCGGCCAATCTTCTCCGACTCGACCATGACGATGACCTCCCGCGATACCTCGGCCATCACCCGGGACAGGCCCACCAGCTCGTTGAAGGTTGTGGTGCCCCGCTCCGGATCTATGCCATCGGCACCGATGAAAAGCTGGTCAAAGTCATAGGAGCGCAGCACCTGCTCCGCCACCTGACCCTGAAAGGATTCAGAGTGGGGATCCCAGGTACCGCCGGTCATCAGCAGGGTGGGTTCGTTCTCCAGCTCGCGCAGGGCACCGGCCACATTGAGGGAGTTGGTCATGACGATGAGGCCGCGCTTGTTGCCCAGCATGGGGATCATGGCGCTGGTGGTGCTGCCGCTGTCGATGATGACGCGATTGTGATCGCGGATCCGTTCGGCGGCGGCACGTGCAATGGATAGCTTTCGTTTCGAAACTTGCTCCGGATTGCCGTCCACCACCATCTCGCTCGGCAGAGGCACGGCACCACCATAACGACGCAACAGCAGGCCACCGGTTTCCAGCACAGCGAGATCTTTTCGGATGGTCACTTCCGAGGTGGAGAAGTGCTTGGCGAGGGTATCGACACTCACTTCCCCCTGCTCCTGCACCAGATTCACTATGGTGTGACGGCGCTGCTGAGTATTACGTTTGGTCATCATTAAGTTTCGATTCGAAAGAATGGCGAAATGTTAGCGCCTTTTTCGGAAAAATAAAACAGCAAATAGGATCCGATTTGGTTCGATGCCAGAATGGGGCAGCTGATTTGCGACGAGGACGCCATGCAAAAAAAAGTTATCTGGCTGGTGGAAGATGAGGCCAGCATCGCCGACACCCTGATCTATGCGCTGCAAACCGATGGTTTCGAAGTGGAGTGGTTTCCCCTTGGCCA
The DNA here is from genome assembly GCF_029237305.1 of Aeromonas sp. 2MA4. Taxonomy (NCBI): domain Bacteria; kingdom Pseudomonadati; phylum Pseudomonadota; class Gammaproteobacteria; order Aeromonadales; family Aeromonadaceae; genus Aeromonas; species Aeromonas sp. 2MA4. The sequence goes on from NZ_JAACFY010000015.1 coordinate 9,052, forward strand.
GCCGCTGTTGACGCGACTGGAACAGACGCGACCCGATTTTCTGATCCTGGATGTGGGGCTGCCGGACATCAGCGGCTTCGAGTTGTGCAAGCAGGTACGGGCCCGCTGCGACACCCCCCTGATGTTTCTCACCGCCCGCAGCGAGGAGATAGACAGGCTGATCGGGCTGGAAATTGGCGCCGACGATTATGTGGCCAAGCCGTTCTCGCCACGGGAGGTGTGTGCCCGGGTACGAGTGATACTGCGCCGCAGCCAGCCGGCCGCCACCCAACCGAGCCAATTGCTGGCACTGGATGAGGAGCGGGCCCGCATCAGCTTTCACGGCCAACCGCTGGCCCTCACCCGTTACGAGTACCTGCTGCTCAAGACGCTGATGCAGGCACCTGGGCGGGTCTACTCTCGTCAGCAGTTGATGGATCTGGTGTGGAGCGGGGCAGAAGAGAGCCTGGATCGCACCGTCGATACCCACATCAAGACCATTCGCGCCAAGCTGCGGGAACGTGACGCTGACGCCAACCTGATCCTGACCCATCGCGGGCTGGGCTACAGTCTGGAACTGGCATGAGGATCGGCCTGCAGCAAGCATATGGTCTGGCGCCCGGATACAAACGGATAGAACTGGTATGAGAATAGGACTGCAACTGCTGTGCGGACTGGTGCTGATCTTCGCGCTGGCGGCCTGGTTTGTGCTGGAGATCTTCGTCGAGGAGATAAAACCCGGGGTGCGCAGCGCCACCGAAGATACCCTGGTTGACATGGCCCAGATGCTGGCACCGCTGGCACTGGACGATCTGCAGGAAGGAAAAATGGCCGATGGCAGGCTGGCCAGCGCCTTCGCCCGCCTCAACCAGAGCCCCATCAATGCCCTGATCGACGGGCACCTCAAGCAACAGGCTGAATATCGCATCTATGTGACCGACGCTAAAGGCAAGGTGGTCTATGACTCGGACGGGGTGGATCTGGGCAAGGACTATTCGCGCTGGAACGACGTCTACCGTACCCTGCGCGGCCAGTACGGGGCTCGCAGTACCCGCAGCGATCCGGATGATCCCGCCAGCTCCGTCATGCACGTGGCCGCGCCGCTGCGTGAAGGGGGGAACATACTGGGCTCTCTCACGGTCGCCAAACCCAACCGCACTCTGATGCCAATGATAGAGCGCAGCGAACACCAGCTATTGCAGGCGGCAGCCATGCTGTTGCTCATCTCGCTGCTGATCGGCGCCCTGCTGGCATGGTGGCTCAACCGCGCCATCGGCAAGCTGGTGCACTACGCCGATGCGGTCAGTCACAACCAGCCCGCCACTCTGCCGGGACTCCACAGCCCGGAGCTGGAGCGACTCGGTCGCTCACTCGAAACCATGCGCCGTCAGCTCGATGGAAAGGCCTATATCGAATCCTATGTACACAGCCTGACCCACGAACTCAAAAGCCCGCTGGCCGCCATTCGCGGGGCTGGAGAGCTGCTGGCCGAAGCGCCCCCCCCCGAGGTGGCCCGACGTTTCATCGGCAACATCAATCTGGAAACAGCCCGCATGCAGCAGTTGATAGAACGCATGCTGCAACTGGCCAAGCTGGAATCGGGGCAGGGGCTGGATCGTCAGGCAACCGAACCCGCCAGACTGGGCAAGCGGGTACTTGATGCCCGCCAGATCATAGCCCAGCGTCGTCAGGTAACCCTGGTGGCCGAACTGGCCGACGCCTCAAAGCAGAAGTGGGATCCCCTGCTGGTAGAGCAGGCCCTCGGCAACCTGCTGGACAACGCCCTCGACTTCTCCCCTGCCGGCAGCACTGTCAGATTGACCGGCGAGATGCATGCAGACGGCTATCGCTTTCAGGTACGGGATCAGGGCCCCGGCATTCCAGACTATGCCCTGCCACGCATCTTCGAGCGTTTCTACTCCCTGCCCAGACCCGACAAGGGCAAGAGCAGCGGTCTGGGGCTCAGCTTTGCCACAGAAGTGGCACGCCAGCATGGCGGTCGGCTGCACCTCTGCAACCAGCCAGAAGGTGGCGTGCTGGCCGAACTCTGGCTGCCAGCAGGCGGACACTTCACATTGGGCACATAAAGCGGCGCTATGCTGCCGCCTCCCGGCCCTTTGTCCCATTCTCCAAGGAGACCCCATGTCCCGGATCCTGTTACCCGGCCTGCTCGCAGCAGGCCTGATATTCTCACTGCCCGCCAGCGCGGCCTCCGGCTGCATGCTGTTTGCCGATGGCACAGGCAAGCCCATCAGCAGCCAGGGAGATTGCTCCAGCCAGTTGCCACCCGCCTCTACCTTCAAGATACCGCTGGCGCTGATGGGTTATGACAGCGGCTTCCTGGTGGATGAAAATCTGCCCGCTCTGCCATTCAAACCCGGCGACGATGACTGGTTGCCAGCCTGGCGCGAGACCACTACCCCGAGCCGCTGGCTCACCTACTCTGTGGTCTGGTACTCCCAGCGTCTCACGGAGTGGCTGGGGATGGAGCGCTTCCAGCAGTATGTCGACCGCTTCGACTACGGCAACCGTGATCTTGCGGGCAATCCCGGCAAGCACGATGGTCTGACCCAGGCCTGGCTCAGTTCGAGCCTCGCCATCAGCCCTCAGGAGCAGGCCCGCTTCCTCGGCAAGATGGTGAGCGGCAAGCTGCCGGTCTCCGCACAGACACTGCAGCACACGGCCAATATCCTGCGCCAGCCCGACATCGATGGCTGGCAGATCCACGGCAAGACCGGCATGGGCTACCCCAAGCTGCTGGATGGCACTCTCAATCGGGATCAGCAGATCGGCTGGTTCGTCGGCTGGGCCAGCAAATCGGGCAAGCAGCTCATCTTTGTCCACACTGTCGTGCAAAAGCCCGGCGAGCAATTCGCCTCGCTCAAGGCGAAGGAAGAGGTGTTTGCCGCCCTGCCTGACCAGCTGAAGAAGCTGTGATCCCAGAACCGGCGCAAGGCGCCGGTTTTTTTATCACCCTTCACTCCCGCTTCACACGGCCCCATCTCCTCTTCACCCAAGCCCGGCACACTTGTTCCCGTCAACAAGGAGACGTGTCATGGTCAAACAGATATTCACCCACAAGATCTTTCTGCTGCTGTTGCTCAGCCTGCTGCTGATGGTGCCGGTGCAATCCATAATGGAGCTGAACCGGGAGCGTCAGGCCTATCGCAGTCAGGCCATCCACAGCATCATGGCCAGCAGCAGCGGACCGCAGCGGCTGCTCGGGCCGGTCGTGGTGCAGCCATACACCCGTACCGTCATCATGGAGCAGGATGGCAAGCGCTTCGAACGCAAGCTGCAGCTCTACCGCTACCTGCTGCCGGAACAGCTGGATGTGCGGGCCAGCATGGAAGTGACCCCCCGCAAGCTCGGCATCTATCAAGCCCAGGTCTACCAGACCCGGATCTCCCTCTCCGGGCATCTGCCAACCCGGCTGGAAGGCAAGACGCTGGTATCCGGTGATCCCGATCTGAGCGTCGATGGCGCCGATCCGGCATTGGTGGCGGGCAAACCCTATCTGAGCCTGGTGCTGTCCGATGCCCGCGGTATCAACAGCGTCCCCGAACTGCAATTGGGGGAAGCGCGCATTCCGTTTGCCCCTGGTGCCCGGCTGGGTGACGGTCTGGCCGGTATCCATGCCCCCCTCGATACCTTGCCGGACGACGACAATGGCGTCTTCCATATCGAACTGAATCTGCAGGGCATGAACACCCTCGAAGTGGTGCCGCTCGGCCAAGACAGCAAGCTTCACCTCAGTAGCAACTGGCCTCACCCCAACTTCATCGGCGACTTTCTCCCCGGCAACCGGACCTTGGATCAGCAAGGCTTCGAGGCCAGCTGGCAGACCAGCTGGTTTGCCACCGACATGGAGACCCGCTTCAATCGCATGATGAAGAGAGTCAGCGGCGATCTGCCCGCCTTCAGCGTCAGCCTGGTACAGACGGTGGATCACTATCAGCTGAACGAGCGGGCGGCCAAGTATGCACTGCTGTTTATCGGCCTCACCTTCATCAGCTTCTTCATGTTCGAACTGCTCAAGGGGTTGCGGGTACACCCGATCCAGTACGCTCTGGTGGGCATGGGGTTGGCAATATTCTATCTGGTGCTGCTGGCACTGACCGAGCACCTGGGCTTTGGCTGGGCGTATCTCATCGCCAGTCTCGCCAGCGTGCTGCTCAACGGTTTTTACCTTAGCCATGTGCTGGGCGGGCCTAAACAGGGGCTCGGCTTCGCGGCCTTGCTGGGGCTGGTTTACGCCATACTGTTCGGCCTGTTGCAGGCAGAAGAGATAGCCCTGCTGCTCGGCGCCCTGCTGCTGTTCGCCATATTGGCGCTGGTCATGATGCTGACCCGCAAGCTGGACTGGTATCGCGTGATGGGCAACAACTCACCAACCCGCGAACCATAAGGGATCTGCCAGAAACAAAACCGGCGCCATCAGGCGCCGGTTGCATTTTATTGAGTCACTTCTTCTTGACCGGACGGGCCCAATTCTTGATGTGGCGCTGGGGCACACGGGTGATGACCAGCTCGTTCTCGGCCACATCCTTGGTGATGGTTGAACCGGCCCCCAGGGTAGCGCCCTTGCCGATGCGCACCGGCGCTACCAGCTGGGTATCGGAGCCAACAAACACATCGTCCTCTATGATGGTCTGGAACTTGTTCACACCGTCGTAGTTGCAGGTGATGGTGCCGGCACCGATGTTCACCTTGGCACCCACCTCGGCATCCCCCAGATAAGTGAGGTGACCACACTTGGAACCGACCCCGAGACGGGATTTCTTCATCTCGACGAAGTTGCCGACGTGGGCATCCTGTTCCAGCACGGCGCCAGGACGCAGACGGGCAAACGGGCCGACGGAACACAGATCCGCCACCTGAGCCCCTTCGATGATGGAGTAAGGTTTCACCTCGGTATGATCGCCGATGACACAATCCTTCAGCACGCTGCCAGCCCCGATGCGTACGTGGTTACCGAGCGTCACCTTGCCTTCGATGATGACGTTGACATCGATCACCACCTCTTCGCCGATCTCGAGCGACCCACGCAGATCGAAACGAGCGGGGTCGAGCAGGGTCGCACCGGCGATCATCAGCTTCTCGGCCTGCATCTTCTGGTAGCTGCGCTCGAGCGCTGCCAGCTGAACCCGGTTGTTGGCGCCTTCCACTTCCATGGCGCTGTCAGGATGGACGGCGGCGATGGGGCAACCATCGGCATGAGCCATGGCAATCACGTCGGTCAGGTAGAGTTCGCCCTGAGCATTATTGTTGTCCAGGCGCGACAACCAGCCACGCAAGTCGGCGCCGTTGGCCACCAGTACACCCGTATTCACTTCACGGATGGTCAGCTGCTCGGCATTGGCATCCTTCTGCTCGACGATACCGACCACCTGGCCGTTTTCCCGCACGATACGGCCGTAGCCGGTGGGGTTGTCCAGTACCACTGTCAGCAGCGCCATGCCCTTGTCGGCCTTGGCGGCCAGCAGCCGTTGCAGTGTCTCGGGCTGGATCAGCGGGGTATCGCCGTAGAGCACCAGCACGTCATCTTCATCTTTCCAGAACGGGATCGCCTGGGCGACGGCATGTCCGGTACCCAGTTGCTGCGCCTGCAGCACCCAGTTCAGGTCGGGCGCCAGGATCCGCTCCTTCAACAGCTCGGCACCGTGGCCATACACCAGATGCAACTGCTCGGCACCGACCTGGCGGGCGGTGTCGATCACATGGGAAACCATGGGTTTATTGGCTACCGGATGCAGCACTTTGGGCAGGACAGAGCGCATGCGAGTACCTTTACCCGCAGCCAGGATCACGACGTTGAGGGACATAATTCGACCTTTGGAACATGAAAAAATACTCGGCGGAGTCTATCCAACGAGCAAAAAAAAAGCGACCAGAAGGTCGCTTTTTACATCACCGCAATTAACGGTAATTCTTTTTGACGATATCGATAACCCGCAGTTGGGCCATCGCCTTGGCCAGCTCGGTGGCGGCCTGGGCGTAGTCGATATCACCATGGGAGCTGTGGATCCGCGCTTCGGCCGCACGTTTGGCTTCCAGGGCTTTCGCCTCATCCAAATCCTTGGCACGAATCGCAGTGTCCGCCAGTACGGTCACAGATTCGGGTTGTACTTCCAGCATACCGCCGGAGATGTACAGCACCTCTTCCGCTCCATTCTGCTTCACCAGACGGACCAGGCCCGGCTTGATGGCAGTCAACAACGGAGCATGACCGTGACGGAGACCCAGCTCACCCTCGAGGCCTGATACCTGAGCAGATTGCACGCGACCGGAAAACAGTTTCCCTTCGGCGCTCACCACATCCAGGTGAAAGGAGATCATCTCAGCCATGGGCCCTCCTATCGAGGCTTACAGTTTCTTGGATTTCTCGACGACTTCGTCGATGCTGCCAACCATGTAAAACGCCTGCTCAGGCAGATCGTCATACTCGCCTTTCAGGATGCCCTGGAAACCACGGATGGTCTCTTTCAGCGGCACGTATTTGCCCGGAGAACCGGTAAACACTTCTGCCACGAAGAACGGCTGGGACAAGAAACGCTCTATCTTACGGGCACGGGCTACGGTCAGTTTGTCTTCTTCTGACAGTTCATCCATACCCAGGATGGCGATGATGTCCTTCAGCTCTTTGTAACGCTGCAGCACTGTCTGAACGCCACGAGCAGTCTCGTAGTGCTCTTTGCCAACTACCAGCGGATCCAGCTGACGGGAGGTGGAGTCCAGCGGGTCAACGGCCGGGTAGATACCCAGTGCCGCGATCTGACGGGACAGAACGACAGTGGCGTCCAGGTGGGCGAAGGTGGTCGCCGGAGACGGGTCGGTCAAGTCATCCGCAGGCACGTAAACGGCCTGGACTGACGTGATGGAACCGGTCCGGGTGGAGGTGATGCGCTCTTGCAGAACACCCATCTCCTCGGCCAGGGTCGGCTGGTAACCTACTGCAGACGGCATACGGCCCAGCAGTGCGGATACCTCGGTGCCCGCGAGCGTGTAACGGTAGATGTTGTCCACGAAGAACAGCACGTCACGACCCTCGTCACGGAACTTCTCGGCCATGGTCAGGCCGGTCAGCGCTACGCGCAGACGGTTTCCGGGCGGCTCGTTCATCTGACCGTAAACCAGAGATACTTTGTCCAGTACGTTGGACTCCATCATCTCGTGGTAGAAGTCGTTACCCTCACGGGTACGCTCACCCACACCGGCGAACACGGAATAACCGCTGTGCTCGATCGCGATGTTACGGATCAGCTCCATCATGTTGACGGTTTTACCTACACCCGCACCACCGAACAGACCGACTTTACCACCCTTGGCGAACGGACATACCAGGTCGATAACCTTGATGCCGGTCTCCAGCAGGTCGTTGCTGTTGGACTGATCTTCGTAGCTGGGGGCCGCGCGGTGGATGGACCAACGCTCTTCCTCACCGATCGGACCTTTTTCGTCGATCGGCTCACCCAGTACGTTCATGATCCGACCCAGAGTCGATACACCGACCGGCACCTGGATGGATTTACCGCTATTCATTACTTCCAACCCACGACGCAGACCGTCGGAGGAGCCCATGGTGATGCAACGAACGACGCCGCCACCGATCTGCTGCTGAACTTCCAGCACCAGACCCTGACCTTGACCTTCGCTGACGACCTTGACTGCGTCGTACACCTGGGGCACGGCATCCTGCGGGAACTCGATGTCCACCACAGCGCCGATGATTTGGACGATGAAACCGTTACTCATGTCAAATCCTCTAAACCTTTGATAACCCTTGCCTTACACCGCAGCAGCACCGGATACGATCTCTGTCAGTTCCTGGGTAATACTGGCCTGACGGGCCTTGTTGTACACCAGTTGCAGGTCGTTAATCAGGTTGCCGGCGTTGTCAGTCGCGGCTTGCATGGCAACCATTCGGGCTGCCTGTTCACTTGCCAAGTTTTCTACCACCCCCTGGTATACCTGGGATTCGACATAGCGAATCAGCAGGGTGTCCAGCAGTTGCTTGGGATCCGGCTCATAGATGTAATCCCAGTGGTGTTTCTTGGCGAGCTTGCTGTCTTCAGTTACGGGCAAAGGCAGCAGTTGATCGACCCGTGGTTGCTGCACCATGGTGTTCACGAACTTGTTGTACACCAGATACAGCCTGTCAATCTCACCGTTGTCGTAAGCCTTCAGCATGACCTTGACTGAACCAATCAGGTCATTGACGCTCGGGTTGTCACCCAGTCCTGCGACATGAGCTTGCACCTTGGCGCCGTGCCGTTCAAAGAAGCTGGAGGCCTTGTTGCCGATCAGAGCCAGGTCAACCTTGGCACCTTTCGCGCTCCATTGCTTCATATCATTGAGGGCAGCCTTGAACAGGTTGATGTTCAAACCGCCACACAGGCCACGGTCGGTGGAGACGACTATGTAACCCACTCGCTTGACCTCACGTTCCATGAGGTAGGGGTGCTTGTATTCCAAGTTCCCCTGGGCGATATGGCCGATCACCTTGCGCATGGTTTCAGCGTACGGACGGCTGGCAGACATGCGTTCCTGCGCACGGCGCATTTTGCTTGCTGCCACCATTTCCATAGCGCCGGTGATCTTCTGAGTGTTTTTCACACTCCCGATCTTGTTACGTATCTCTTTTGCGCCGGCCATCTCTTACTCTCCATCAGGTGGCAGCTCGCGCTGCCACACACGCTTACCAGGTCTGGGTTGCCTTGAAGTCATCCAGCAACGCAGTCAGCTTGCCAACGATCGCGTCGTTGTAATCTGCTTTGGCATTGATTTCAGCCATCAGCTCAGCATGCTGGGTATTGGCGTAAGAGAGCAGAGCGGCTTCGAAGTCGACAATCTTGTTCAGTTCGACATCGGAGAGATAGCCTTTCTCGGCGGCGAACAGCACCAGCGACTGCTGGGCAACGCTCATCGGAGAGTATTGCTTCTGCTTCATCAGCTCGGTCACTTTCACACCGTGATCCAGCTGCTTGCGAGTTGCCTCGTCCAGATCAGAAGAGAACTGGGCGAATGCCGCCAGCTCGCGATACTGGGCCAGTGCGGTACGGATACCACCGGACAGCTTCTTGACGATCTTGGTCTGAGCAGCACCGCCCACACGGGATACGGAGATACCCGGGTCAACCGCCGGACGAATACCGGAGTTGAACAGCTGTGAAGTCAGGAAGATCTGACCATCGGTGATGGAAATCACGTTGGTCGGTACGAATGCAGACACGTCACCGGCCTGGGTTTCGATGATCGGCAGCGCGGTCAGAGAACCGGTCTGGCCTTTCACGGCACCATTGGTGAACTTCTCTACGTACTCGGCGTTGACGCGAGCAGCACGCTCCAGCAGACGGGAGTGCAGATAGAAAACGTCACCCGGGTAGGCTTCACGTCCTGGCGGACGGCGCAGCAGCAGGGAGATCTGGCGATAAGCTACGGCCTGTTTGGACAGGTCATCATAGATGATCAGCGCGTCTTCACCGCGGTCACGGAAGTACTCACCCATGGAACAACCGGCATACGGAGCCAGGTATTGCAGGGCGGCAGCTTCGGACGCAGAGGCAACTACCACTATGGTGTTGGCCAGGGCGCCGTGCTCTTCCAGCTTGCGTACCACGTTGGCGATGGTGGAGGCCTTCTGGCCAATCGCAACGTAGACACACTTAATACCGGAGTCTTTCTGGTTGATGATGGTATCGATCGCGATGGCGGTCTTGCCCACCTGACGGTCACCGATGATCAGCTCACGCTGGCCACGACCGATAGGGATCATGGCATCGATGGCTTTCAGACCGGTCTGAACCGGCTGGTCAACGGACTTGCGCTCGATAACGCCCGGGGCAATCACTTCGATCGGCGAGAAGCCGTCGTTTTCGACCGGACCTTTACCGTCGATCGGCTGACCCAGGGTGTTCAGCACCCGGCCCAACAGACCACGACCTACCGGCACTTCCAGAATACGGCCAGTGCCTTTTACTTTCATTCCTTCTGACAGACCGTCATAGGAACCCATGATCACAGCACCAACGGAGTCACGCTCCAGGTTCAATGCCAGAGCAAAGCGGTTGCCCGGCAGCTCAATCATCTCACCTTGCATGGCATCGGCCAGGCCGTGAATACGAATGATACCGTCGCTCACAGAGACGATGGTACCTTCGTTACGCGCTTCACTTTTGACATCAAACTGCGCGATGCGCTGCTTGATAAGCTCGGCGATTTCAGTGGAATTCAGTTGCATGCTCTAATACCCCAATCAAGATTGCAGCGCGTCGGCCATGCGATCCAGCTTACCGCGGACAGAGCCGTCGATAACCAGATCACCGGCCTTGATGAGCACCCCGGCCATCAAGGACGCATCCATGCTGCAATTCAGCTTCACTTTGCGCGCGAGACGTTTTTCCAGAGAAGCCTGAATATTGGCTTTCTGCTGGTCGGTCAGTTCGATCGCCGAAATCACGTCAGCCTGAACTTCTTTATCCAGTTCAGCCTTGAACGCGACAAATTCAGCAAGGACCGCCGGCAGCACACCCAAGCGACCATTCTCAGCCATTACCCGGATCAGGTTCTGGCCATGCTCGTCGAGTTGCTCACCGCAGACGCCCACAAACAGGTTTGCGAGCTCTTCGGCAGCCACAGAGCCGTGTACCAGGTTGTGAATGGTCTCGTTCTCCGCTACTTGTGCAGCGAAGCCGAGCATCCCCAGCCACTGGTCAACCGCCTTGTGCTCAACGGCAAACTCGAAAGCAGCCTTGGCGTAGGGGCGAGCGATTGTAGTCAGTTCAGACATAGCCCCGTTCCCGTTACAGTTCTGCTACCAGTTTGTCGACGATGTCGCTGTTGGCAGCCTGGTCGATGTGGCGCGCCAGGATCTTCTCTGCGCCCGCAATGGCAAGAGCAGCAACCTGCTTGCGCAGTTCTTCTTTGGCGCGATGACGTTCAGCGTCGATCTCGGCACGGCCCTGAGCCAGGATTTTTTCCCGCTCAGTGTGTGCTCCAACAGCCGCCTCATCAATGATCTGGGCTTTACGTTTGTTAGCCTGTTCAATGATTTGTGCGGCCTGGAGCTTGGCTTCTTTCAGCTGATCGGTGGCGTTGGCCTTGGCCAAATCCAGATCTTTCTTGGCGCGTTCTGCGGAAGAGAGACCATCAGCGATAGCTTTCTGACGAGCCTCGATGGCTGCCATCAGGGGCGGCCATACAAACTTCATGCAGCACCAGACAAAAATGATGAAAGCAAGTGTCTGACCGAGGAGGGTGGCATTGATACTCACAACCAAGACCTCTCTATATGAAATTTAAAAAGAAAGTGATAACAACAGCATCACTTATCAGGCTGCAACCCCGAAAATCAGGTACAGAGCCATACCGACCACGATCATCGGGATTGCGTCGACCAGACCCATTACGATGAAGAAGTTGGTACGCAGGATAGGCATCAGGTCAGGCTGACGAGCAGCACCTTCCAGGAACTTGCCACCCAGCAGAGAGATGCCGATAGCGGCACCGACAGCGGCCATACCCAGCATGATTGCAGCGGCGAAGTAAATCATTTCCATCTTTATATTCTCCAAACAGAGCTAGTAAACGTAACAGGATTAATGGTCTTCACTGGCCATCGACAAATAGACAATGGTCAACACCATGAAGATAAAGGCTTGCAGAGTAATTACCAGAATGTGGAACAGCGCCCAAGGCACGCTAAGCAGCCATTGGGACCACCACGGTAGCAGACCGGCGATCAGGATAAATACCAGTTCACCGGCATACATGTTACCGAACAGACGCAGACCCAGAGAGATGGGTTTGGACAGCAGGGTAACCAACTCCAACGCGAGGTTAACAGGGATCAATGCCCAGTGATTGAAAGGGTTGAGGGTCAACTCTTTCACAAAGCCCGAGACACCTTTCATCTTGATACTGTAAATGATGATTAAGGCGAAGACTCCCAGAGCCATGGACATGGTGATGTTAACATCGGCGGAAGGAACTACTCGCAAGTAGGGGATGCCCAGCACTTGTGCCGTGTAGGGCAGGTAGTCAACCGGGATGAGGTCCATCAGGTTCATCAGGAAAACCCAGATGAACACGGTCAGCGCCAGCGGAGCGATCAGCTTGCTCTTACCGTGGAAGATACCCTTGACGGTGTCATCCACAAACTCGACAACCATTTCTACAAAACACTGAAGCTTGCCCGGAACACCGCTGGTCGCAGTCGCGGCCACCTTGCGGAATATCCAGATAAACAGAGCGCCGAGGATAACGGAAAATATCATGGAGTCGATATTTACCGTCCAGAACCCCGAACCCACTTGCAGATGGTGCAGGTGGTGGGAGATGTATCCCTGAGTAGTCAGGGCTTCTCCGGTTGCAGCCATGAGTTTTCCTAGTAGCGGTTATTGAGAACGATCGTGATGACCCATTGGAAAAACAGGGAGAGCGCATAAGTGACATAAAGGGGGAGATGTTCCACCTCGACGTACAGGAGCACTGTCACGAAGAGTGCGACAGTACTTACCAGCTTGATCCCTGCTCCAACACAAAAATCCCACAACACCCAGCCCGCACTCCCGGGGCCAAGCTTCCGGCTCAACGTAAACAGACTGAACAGGAGTTGTGGAATCAGATATACGCCTCCCCCATAGAGGGACGCGTATCCGGCCGGAATGCCTCTTAGATGAGCCCAAGTGGCACTCACAGCCAGGATCAGGGTAAGTTGGCAAGCAAGTATAGCCAAGGCCAGTGTCAAACCTTTCCAGGCTAATTTCTGCTCCACCAAATGCCCCCTGAACATTACAGAACTGTAAAAATCGACATGTTGACACGCACGAAATTACAGCCCCAAAAGCCGGTCAAATTATACCCTTGAAGGCGGTGATTGCAATATGACAAAAACCCTTAATTTTTGCGGCTTTCCGCACAGAATTAAGGTTATGTTCATATCAAAAGGAATGGATGTTTTATTACTACAAAAAGCGTAAAAATCACGATTCCGACAGGCCAAAATAGCCCAAAATACGGTCCAAGTCGGTTAAATCCCCGTAACTTATTACTAACTTTCCGCTATCTTGCTTGCCAACCTGTAACTGAACCTGGTTGCCAATTTTTTCCGACAGCTGGCGCTCGAGATAACCAAACTGTGGATCGCGCACGGGTTCAACCTTGGCTTTTGCCGGTTCCAGCGCTTTTTGCACCAGTTTCTCGGTATCTCGCACTGTCAGCCCCTTCTGCGCGACCAGCTTGGCCAGTTCGGACTGGGCCTGACCACTCAGGGCCAGCAGGGCACGGGCGTGGCCCATGTCGAGATCGCCGTGCTCGACGAAACGCTTTACGTCATCGTTGAGCTGGTTGAGGCGCAACAGGTTGGTGACTGTGGTGCGGGACTTGCCCACCGCCTCGGCCACCTGCTGGTGGGTCAGTTCGAACTCGGTCAGCAGCCGCTGCAGGGCAACCGCCTCCTCGATGGCATTGAGATCTTCGCGCTGGATGTTCTCGATCAGGGCGATGGCGACGGCGGCCTCGTCAGGCACATCCTTGACGATGCAGGGCACAACGTCGAGGCGGGCCAGTTGGGAAGCTCGCCAGCGCCGCTCACCGGCGATGATCTCGAAGGACTGCTCGCCGAGGGGGCGCACCACGATCGGCTGGATCACGCCCTGGGCGCGAATGGAATTGGCCAGATCTTCCAGCGCATCCTGCGACATATCCTTGCGCGGCTGGTACTTGCCGGACTGCAGCCACTCCACCGGCAGCCTGCGCAACTCACCCTGATTGGTGGGGGCCATGGCCTCTTCGGTACGCTGGTCGCTCATCACCTGTTTCTGGCGCGCGGCCGTGCTGGTGCTGAGCAGGGCGTCCAGACCCTTGCCCAGTCCACGTTTTTTCGGCGTCATATGCTCTCTCGGTCTGCGATGGTCACCGGACGTTCCTGCTCCTGGCGGCGCAGCATTTCGCCCGCCAGCGCCAGATAGGCCTTGGCGCCCACCGATGATTTGTCATAGTGCATGGCCGGGGCTCCGAAACTCGGGGCCTCCGCCAGTCTTACGTTGCGGGGGATGATGGTGCGATAGACCTTGTCCCCGAAATGCTGTTTCAGCTGATCGGACACATCATTGGCCAGCCGGTTGCGGTGATCGAACATGGTGCGCAGCACCCCTTCGATCTTCAGATCCGGATTGACCACGGCTGCCAGCTTGCTGATGGTGTCCACCAGAGCGGTGAGCCCTTCCAGTGCATAGTATTCGCACTGCATGGGCACCAGCACGGAATCGGCGGCGGCCATGGCGTTCACGGTCAGCATGTTGAGAGAAGGCGGGCAGTCGATGAAGATGTAGTCGTATTTGTCCCGTACCGAGGCAATGGCGTTGCGCAGTCGGATCTCGCGGGCGAAGAATTCCATCAGACGGATTTCGGCCGCGGTCACGTCGGCATTGGCGGCGATCAGGTGATAGCCCCCCGAGGTTTCGGGGATGATCACTTCAGCGATGGGGGCATCTTCGATCAGCAGCTCGTAGGCGGTGCGCTCGACTTCGTATTTGTCGACGCCGCTGCCCATGGTGGCATTGCCCTGGGGATCCAGATCGATCACCAGCACCTTGCGCCGGGTAGCGGCCAGGGAGGCGGCCAGATTCACACAGGTGGTGGTTTTACCCACTCCACCCTTCTGGTTGGCTATGGCGATGACTTTTCCCACACTATCCCCTAAATGAAACTGCGACCCTATTCGGGCTGGATATGTTTGAATTCCAGCAGATGACGTTCGCCTTCCAGTTCCGGTACCCGCAATTCATGACAGGCTACCAGACGGATATTGGCAGGCAACTGGGCCAGCTCCTGCTCGGGATATTGCCCCTTGAGCGCCAGGAAGCTGCCCTGTTCGGACGGCAGATGGTGACACCAGCTCAGCATGTCCTCCAGCGAGGCAAAGGCCCGACTGAGCACACAATCAAACCCCACGTCAGGCTGGTACTCTTCCACCCGGGATTTGACTGGCGTCACATTGGTCAGGCCCAGCTCCTGGATCACCTGGCGGATAAAGTTGATCCGCTTGCCCAGACTGTCGAGCAGCACGAACTGCTTGTCAGGATTGATGATGGCCAGTGGCAAGCCAGGCAGCCCAGGACCTGTCCCCACATCGATGAAGCGCTCACCGTGCAGGTGAGGGCTCACCACCAGGCTGTCGAGGATATGCTTGACTAGCATGGCGTCGGGATCACGCACCGAGGTGAGATTGTAAGCCTTGTTCCACTTGTGCAGCAACTCGACAAGCTGAACCAACTGGGTCTTTTGGGTATCGGTGATAACAATACCGGCCTGCATGAGCAGGCCGTTCAATCTTTGCAGCATGGAGATCCTCAGGCGGTTTTACGCAGCAGGCCGTGTTTTTTCAGGTGAACCAGCAGGATGGAGATGGCCGCCGGTGTGATACCGGAGATGCGGGAAGCCTGACCAATGGTCTCGGGCTTGGCATCGTTGAGCTTGGCGATCACCTCGTTGGAGAGACCGTTGACGTCGCGGTAGTTCATGTCCAGCGGCAAGAGCGTGTTCTCGTTGCGTAACTGCTTCTCCACCTCGTCGTACTGACGCTCGATATAACCGGCGTACTTGATCTGGATCTCCACCTGATCAGCGGCGGCGTGATCGTTCAGCGCCGGACCAACCCCTTCGATGGCCATCAGCGCATCGTAGGTCACTTCGGGGCGACGCAGCAGCTCTTCCAGGTTCTGCTCACGGGTCAGCGGCGTGTTGACCAGGGCGTTGACCGCTTCCAGTGACGGATGTTGCGGGTGGATCCAGGTCGAACGCATGCGCTGACGCTCCAGCTCCACCTGTTCCATCTTGATATTGAACTTGCCCCAGCGCTCGTCATCCACCAGACCCAGCTCGCGGCCAATGGCGGTCAGACGCAGGTCGGCGTTGTCTTCCCGCAGCAGCAGGCGATATTCGGCGCGGCTGGTGAACATGCGGTAAGGCTCGCGGGTCCCCAGAGTGGAGAGATCGTCCATCATCACGCCCATGTAGGCCTGATCCCGGCGGGGATGCCAGGGATCCTTGTCCTGGGCACGCAGACCGGCATTCAAACCGGCCATCAGGCCCTGGGCCGCGGCTTCTTCGTAGCCAGTGGTGCCGTTGATCTGGCCGGCGAAGAACAGGTTGCCGATGCACTTGCTCTCCATGTTGGCCTTGAGATCCCGGGGATCGAAGAAGTCATACTCGATGGCATAGCCGGGGCGTGTGATGTGGGCATTTTCGAAACCACGAATGGAACGCACTATCTGCACCTGCACATCGAATGGCAGGCTGGTGGATATCCCGTTCGGATAGAGTTCGTGGGTCGTCAGGCCTTCCGGCTCGACAAAAATCTGGTGGGCCGTCTTGTCCGCGAAGCGAGTGATCTTGTCCTCGATCGACGGGCAGTAACGAGGACCAATCCCTTCGATCACCCCGGCGTACATGGGGCTGCGATCCAGGTTGTTGCGGATCACATCGTGGGTGCGCTCGTTGGTATGGGTGACGTAGCAGGGCACCTGGCGTGGGTGCTGGCTGGCATCGCCGATAAACGAGAAGACAGGGCGCGGATCATCGCCGTACTGCGCCTGCATCACGGAGAGATCGACGCTGCGGGCGTCGATCCGTGGCGGCGTCCCGGTTTTGAGACGATCGATGCGCAGCGGCATCTCGCGCAGCCTCTGAGCCAGGGCGATCGAGGGAGGATCCCCGGCGCGGCCGCCCTTGTAGTTTTCCATCCCGATGTGGATCAAGCCGTTCAGGAAGGTCCCGACCGTCAGCACGACTGTCTTGCCACTGATGCGGATCCCGCTCTGGGTGACGACACCAGCAACACGATCCCCATCCATGATCAGATCATCACAGGCCTGCTGGAAGATCTTCAGGTTGGGATAGTTCTCCAGCATCTGGCGAACAACGGCTTTGTAGAGCAGTCGATCCGCCTGAGCACGGGTGGCTCGTACCGCTGGCCCCTTGGAGGAGTTGAGGGTACGGAACTGGATCCCGGCAAAATCTGTGGCTCGCGCCATGATCCCGCCGAGGGCGTCAACTTCCTTGACCAGGTGTCCCTTGCCGATCCCGCCGATCGCCGGATTACAGGACATGTGTCCCAGCGTATCGATGTTGTGGGTCAGTAACAGGGTATTCAGGCCCATACGGGCTGCCGCTGTTGCTGCTTCGGTTCCTGCATGACCGCCACCAACGACGATCACATCAAATTGTTCATGGTATTGCATTGGGGATCACCTTGATCTGCACGTCTGAAGATCGTTGATTGCCTGGGCTGAGGGGCTGAACATTCTATCTGTTTCGCGCCCTGAGGGGAACGTCTACTTAACGTTCAGAATGAAGGGAGGATCTACTTAATAGATCTTAAGGATCTTTAGATCGATCTTTTATTGGATCTTTTATTAGGATCCGCCTTTTCTGTTGATAAGCACTTTTTGATCATAAAGATCATCGTGTTAAAGACGATCCTAGCTTGTGGAAAAGCTTGGATCCTGGGGCCGTGAACCAGGGTATAACCAGTGCTTTTATACACAGGTGGCTAGCGGGTTGGATCTCATACATGGATAACTATAGGTTTTGCAGAGGTTTACACGGTAGTTATGCACATTACCCCTGGGCATTGTGGGTAACCGTGTAGAACAAGTCGTCAGGATCAATCTGTTAATAACTTGGTGGATAGCGATCTGGGGATAAACGGGGAGATCAAGGCTTTTTTACCGGATCTCCCACCTCCTGATCAGGCGATCATCTGCATCCAGCCCTGGATCCAGGCCTCAGCGGCATCTTCAGGGATCTCATGCTGGGTCACATCTATGTCGAGACGATCCCCGATCCGGCTGGCGCCACATTCGCTCAGCAGCAGATCCAGCGTCTTGCCACCCTGGCAGAAGGTGTCATAACTGCTGTCGCCGAGGGCGATCACGCCATATTTCAAGGCATTAAGATCCGGATGCTGCTCGGCAAGATCCTTGGCTAAGGGTTGCAGATTGTCGGGCACATCACCGGCACCGTGGGTGGAGGTGACCACCAGCAGTATGGCGTCCGGCTCGGCCAGCACTTCGGTCAGGCTGGCTGGATTGTGGATCTTGGCCTGATGGCCCGCCTGTTCCAGCAGGTTGGCGACGTGGTCTGCGACATATTCGGCGGCGCCCAGCATGGAGCCGACGACGAGATTGAGTTTGGCCATGGAATGGATCCTGAGTTCAGACAAAGAAACGGAAAGCCGAATTCTACCGCCAAAGGGTGTGGATAAATATGGATAAAGCTTGGGGATAATGGATCCTCTTTTCTTTTCCTATATAAGGCAGGATCCCCCGTTTTTCGTCTGCCCCGGATCTTTTCCTCGGAAATGCCCCAGTCTGATCCCTCCTTTTTCTGCCCGACAGCTACTGCTTTGATACGTTAGGTAACAATGCAGATGCAAATGATTAGCAATTATTGAATCGATTCGATCATTGCTCCTGTAGTAGCATTGCGCTGCTTTATTCGCCTGAGGAACCGGGCAGACCAGCTTGATCGGTCACCAATAATAAGAAACCAGAAACAACTCATTGATATTTGAGACACTTATATGATTGCGCAAAAAAAACACCCTGACCGCAGCGATGCTAAAGAGAGGGGCACAGCAACTGCTGCCGCTCTCCTGCCTGCTGGCAAGCCTGCCAGTACTGGCCGAACAACCGAAAGAATTACCAAAAGCCAGCGAAACCATGGTGGTGACAGGTACCGCCATGAAGGTGGAAGTGCCGATGGCCGAGACGCCACGGGCCGTCTCAGTGGTCAATCGTGAGGAACTGGATCAGCACGCCGTGCTGAAACTGGACGAAGCGCTGCGCTACCGCTCCGGTGTGCTCTCCCAATCCTACGGATCCGACAACGATGCCGACTGGTTCAAGGTGCGTGGCTTCGATGCCGCCTCCTATCTGGATGGCAATCGCCTGTTCAGCACCGGCTACTATGTGTGGACGCCAGAGCCGTTCGGTCTGGAAAGCGTGGAAGTGCTGAAAGGGCCCGCCTCGATCCTCTACGGCGAGGCGCCTCCCGGCGGCGTGATCAATGCCATCAGCAAGCGGCCGACCGCCACCCCGCAGGGGCAGCTGGATCTGCAGATGGGCAGCCGGGATCTTCGCCAGATCGGGGTGGATGTCTCGGATGCATTGACCGACAACAGTCGCTACCGTCTGGTCGCCCTCTATAGCGAGCGTGACGGCGTGCTGAACGATACTTATAACGATAGGGTTTATCTGGCGCCAAGCGTCACCCTGGATATCTCGGATCGTACCAGCCTGACCCTGCTGGCCAGTTTCAAGCATGACGAAGGTGTGCCGACCAACGGCTTCTTCCCTGTCTATGGCACTCTCAATACCAGCGGTGGCCAGATAGATCCCTCCACCAACCTGAGCCAGCCGGATTACGATCGCAATCGCAACACCCAGATCTCCGCCGGTTACGAGCTGGCCCACCAGCTCAACCAGACCTGGGAGTTCAAGCAGAACGTCCGCTTCAACTACAACGATCTGCTGCTGCGCCAGACCTATATTTTCCCGACCTATGAAGGCACGACCGCCTACCGTGGGCTTGTCTACCGGGATGGTGACACCAAGAGTGCCACCATGGATAACCAGATGGTGGGTTACTGGAACACGGACAGCACGGAGCAGACCTTGCTGCTGGGGCTGGATCTGCAGCGTCACGTCAACGAAGGTCAGGAAGCCGACAACTTCGGCATGGGTTCCATCAATACCATGAACCCGGATTACAGCGGCTTCCCCGGTTTTGACGAATCGACCACCACCCACCAGAAGAGCACCAAGGGCCAGAGCGGCCTCTATGCCCAGCACCAGATCCGCTGGGACGATCGCTGGTTGCTGACCGGTGGTGGCCGTTTCGACTACGTGGAGACCCACAACATCAGCGAAGCCAAGAGCAAGGAGGAGAAGCAGTACGATCACGAGCTCTCCCTCTCCGGCAGCCTGATGTATCTGGCCGACAACGGTCTCTCTCCTTATATTGCCTATGCCGAGTCGTTCGAGGTATTGCCCGGGATAGATCCCAATACCCAGAACTCCTACAAGCCGCTCAAGGGCACCCTGTATGAGACTGGCGTCAAGTACGCCCCCAGCTTCCTAGACGGTTACATCAATCTGGCCCTGTTCGATTTGGAGCAGACCAACTCGCTCGTCTCTACAGGATCCGGTCAGCAGACCCAGGCCGGCGAAGTGACCTCCCAGGGTGTCGAGCTGGAAGGCAGCGTGCAGGCCACAGAGGCGCTGCGTCTCACCGCTGCTTATACCTACACGGATGCCAAGACCAACGACACCGGCAAGGGTGATCGCCGTGCCAGCCTGATCCCGCGCCATATCGCCTCCTTCTGGGGCAACTACAAGGTGCAGCAGGGAGTTGCTTCCGGTCTGGAACTGGGAACCGGCGTACGTTATGTCGGCTCCAGTGTCGGCATAGGCGCCGTGGATGCCAGCTACAACCCCATCTATGGTTCGGCCCAGGTACCGGCCCATACCGTATGGGATGCGATGATCGGGTATGACTTTGCCAAGAACTGGCGAGCCCAGCTCAACGTCAACAACCTGCTGGGTGAAACCTACGTGGCCAGCTGTGACTACTACTGCTACTACGGCGAGCCGCGCAGTGTGGTGGGCAGCATCAACTACCGCTGGTAACAGAGGTCGGGCGGGAGTCGTGACTTCCGCCCTTTTTTCCCCGCATACAGGCCCGTCATGGAACTCTTGTCTCTGGTTTACCGCCAATATCGTTGGCCCTTCATCGCCATAACCCTGCTCAGCCTGCTCAGCGCAGTGAGCGGGATCGGCGTCATTGCCTTTATCAATCAATCTCTTGTCGAATCAATCGGCGATCCGCTGCCGGTACTTGGCCAACTGCTTGGCCTGATCCTGTTGCTGCTGGTGATCACACTCGGATCTCAATTGGCCCTGACCACACTCGGTCATCATTTCGTCTACCGGTTGCGGGGCCGTCTGCTCAAGCAACTGCTGGATACCGATGTCGCCCGCATTCGCCAGCTTGGCCAGGGGGCGCTGCTGGCATCCCTCTCCAGCGACATAGGCCAGATCACCATCGCCTTCGTGCGCCTGCCCGAGCTGGTGCAGGGGCTGGTGCTCACTGTTGGTTCGGCCCTCTATCTCGGCTGGCTGTCACCGGCCCTGCTCGGCGTCACAGCACTCTGGGTCACCGTCACCATGGTGGTGGGCTGGCTGCTGGTGAACCGTGTTTATCGCCATCTCTCCCACATGCGCCAGGCGGAGGATCGCCTTTATCAGAACTATCAGGCCATCATAGCGGGCAGCAAAGAGCTGGCGCTCAATCGCGAGCGGGCTCACTTCGTTTACCACCAGCTCTATGAGCAGAACGCCCGTGACTATCGCCAGCAGATCATCCGTGCCGACACCTATCACCTGAGCGCGGTGAACTGGTCGAATATCATGATGCTGGGAGCCATAGGCCTGGTCTTCTTCCTGGCCAATGGCCTCGGCTGGGCCAACACCAATGTGGCCGCCACCTTTGCCCTGACCCTGCTGTTCCTGCGCACTCCGCTGTTGCAGGGGATAGGCGCCTTGCCGACCCTGCTTTCCGCCCAGGTGGCGTTCGACAAGATAGCCGCACTGGCGCTGGCCGAGCCGGATCCCGACTTCCCGCTGCCACCGGCACCCCACACCTGGCAACGCATCCAGCTGGAGCAGGTGAGCTTTCACTATCAGGGGGAGGGTGGCTTCGCTGTGGGCCCCATCAATCTCACCATAGAGAAGGGGGAGCAGGTCTTCATCATTGGTGGCAACGGCTCCGGCAAATCGACCCTGGCCATGCTGCTGACCGGTCTCTATCAGCCTGTGTCGGGCCGGATCCTGCTGGATGGTGAACCCATAACGGATCGCAACGCCTATCTGGCGCTCTTCTCCGCCATCTTCACCGACTATCACCTGTTTCAGCATCTGCTGGGGCCTGAGCCCAAGGCTGAGCTGATCGCCGAGTGGCTGGATCGGTTGCAGATGGGCAGCAAGCTCGCCATAGAGGACAACTTTATCGCCGATATCAGCCTCTCCCAAGGGCAGCGCAAGCGGGTCGCCCTGCTGCTGGCACTGGCTGAGCAGCGCGAGGTGATGCTGTTTGATGAATGGGCCGCGGATCAGGATCCCCAGTTCCGTCGCATCTTCTATCAGCTGCTGCTGCCGCGCCTCAAGGCGATGGGCAAGACGGTGATCGCCATCAGCCACGATGATCACTACTTCCCGCTGGCCGACCGCTTGCTGGAGATGCGTCAGGGCCAGCTCACCGAACTGACTGGTGAACGGCGCGAGCAGGTCAGCCGGGATGCCGTCGCCCATCTGGATTGCGAGGTGCCGGCTTGATACCGGCGCCGATGAGACTGGCATCAGGCCAGCACAGGAACAGCTTATGTTTGAGATGAAAGCCGCCAGCTTCGCGGTAAACGACCGCAAGCTGCTGCACCCAACGGACCTGCGTTTCGAGCAGGGACAGGTCTATGGCCTCATCGGCCACAACGGCTCGGGCAAATCCACCCTGCTCAAGCTGCTGGCGCGCCAGCAGCCCCTGAGTGAGGGCGAGATCCTGTTCGATGGCAAACCGCTGACCGATTGGGGCAACCGGGAGTTCGCCCGTCAGGTGGCCTATCTGCCCCAGCATCTGCCGAGCGCCGAGAACCTGCTCGGCCGGGAGCTGGTGGAGATGGGGCGCTATCCCTGGCGCGGCCTGCTTGGCCGGATGGGAGCAGAGGATCAGCGTCAGGTCGACAGGGCCATCGCTCTCACCCATACCGAAGGTTTTGCCGATCGGCTGGTGGATACCCTTTCCGGTGGTGAGCGGGGAAGGGTATGGCTGGCCATGCTGCTGGCCCAGGAGAGCCGCTTCATCCTGCTCGACGAGCCGCTGGCCGCGCTGGACGTGGCCCATCAGGTAGAGGTGCTGACTTTGGTCAGGCAGCTCAGCCGTCAGCTCAACCTCGGCGTCATCATAGTCATCCACGACATCAACATGGCCTCCCGCTTCTGCGATCGGCTGGTGGCGCTGCACTCGGGCCGTCTGCTTACCCATGGCGAGCCTGAGCGGATCATGACCAGCGAGACCCTGCACGCCATCTATGGCATTCCGATGGAGGTCATGCGCCATCCGGCCCATGCCCATGCCATCGCCATCGTTTAGATAAGGCTTGTTATCCCGATGAGTTTATTTGTACCCATATCACTGCAGACTGGCGAGACCCTGCACTCCATGTACCATGGCATCCCGATGGAGGTCATGCCCCACCCGGCCCATGCCCATGCCATCGCCATCATCTAGCTAGGACAGCTATCTTGATCTCTTCATTGAAAAGGGCCGGCTGGCTGCTCTGCCTGCTGGCTCCATTGGGATTGCAGGCCAGTCCGGCGAGCCAGAGTGCCGCCACCGATACCGCTCGGCCGAGTGAGCGCACACAGGTACCACGGATTGCCACCGTCGACTGGACCATAGCCGAAACCCTGCTGGCGCTCGGGGTGACCCCGTTGGCTGTGGGGGATGTCAGCGCCTACCGCGCCTGGGTCGGCGAGCCGCTGCTGCCGGCCGATGTGGTGGATATAGGCCTGCGGGCTCAGCCCAATCGCGAGCTGCTGGCCGAGTTGAAACCCGATCGCATCCTCATCTCCCCGCTGGCGGCGCCGCTGGCACCGACCCTGTCCCGCATCGCCCCCGTGCAGTCCATCGCCCTCTATGATCCACAAACTGATCTGTGGCAGCGGCTCCATGAGGCGACCCTGACCATAGCGGCGCTGGTGAAAAAAACGGTCGAGGCGAACGTGCTGCTGACCGATTTGAATCGGGATCTCGAGCAGATGAAACAGACCCTGCCGGCGGAGCTGCCGCCCCTGCTGGTGGTGCAGTTCATCGATGAGCGCCATGTGCGGGTGTTCGGCCACCACAGCCTGTTCGAGGCCGTGATGCAGCGACTCGGCCTGCGCAATGCCTGGCAGGGAGAGACCAATGCCTGGGGCTTCTCGGTGGCCAGTCTCGAGCAGTTTTTATCCATACCGGAGGCCAGGTTGGTGGTAGTAGATCCCATTCCGGTCGGGGTGAGCGAACGGCTGCAGGAGCCCGGTCTGTGGCAGCATTTGCCGCTGGTGCAACAGGCTCCGGTACTGCATCTGCCCGCAGTCTGGAGCTTCGGTGGCGTACTTGCCGCCCGTCGCTTCGCCACCTTGCTCAGCGAGGCATTGCAGAAGGATGCCAGGGGAGATCGCCAATGAAACATTTATTTCCATCCCCGTTGCAGCGACCGACCTTGATCCTGCTGGGGCTGACCCTTTCGCTCGCTTGCTGGGAGCTGGCCCGCCAGTTGCCGAGCGTGCTCTGGTGGCAGACCCTCTTTGCGCCCAATCTGGATGATGCCCGTCAAGCCGTGGTCCATTTCAGCTGGTTGCCCCGCTTGACGGTGACCCTGCTGGCCGGGGCCGCCCTTGGTCTGGCCGGTACCCTGATGCAGCAGGTGCTGCGCAACCCGCTTGCCTCACCGACCACACTGGGGGTGGCTTCCGGCGCCCAGCTGGCGTTGATGATGGTGACCCTGTTTGCTCCCTCCTGGTTGCTGCTGGGGCGGGAGTGGATCGCCATGGCCGGTGGCAGCCTCGCCATGGCGCTGGTGTTTGCCCTGGCCTGGCGCCGTCAGCTCAATCCCGTCGTCATCGTCTTCGCGGGGCTGGTGATCAACCTCTATCTGGCAGCCATCAGCATGGGGCTGCTGCTGTTTTTTCAGGAGGAGTTGAAAGGCTTGCTGGTGTGGGGCAGCGGTTCTCTGGCCCAGAACAGCTGGAACGGAGTGAGCTACCTGCTGCCACGGCTGCTGGTGGCAGGGGGGCTGGCGGCTGCGCTGGTGCGCCCGCTGGCTGTGCTTGAACTGGATGATGCCAGCGCCCGCAGTCTGGGGGTCTCCCTCCAACACTTGCGACTGGCGGGGCTTGGCTTGGCGGTATTTGTCACCGCCTGCGTGGTGAGCGTGGTGGGGCTGATCGGTTTCATCGGGTTGGCCGCACCTGCCATGGTGCGCTTGCTGGGGATCCGTCAGCTCGGTCAGCGGTTGCTGTGGGGGCCTGTTTTGGGGGCTCTGCTGCTGGCAGCCACCGATCTGTTGCTGCAATCCGTCAGTCGATTCTGGCCCATGCTGATCCCGACCGGTGCCATGACGGCCCTGTTGGGGGCGCCGCTCTTGCTCTGGCTGATCCCGCGACTTTCCTTGAAGTCGGGCACACCCAAAGCGAGTACCGGTTTGCTGGTAGCACGACATCCGGCCCCGACTCGCCTGATCACCTTGCTGCTGCTCGGTTTGGGGCTCGCCATCATAGGCTCTCTGCTGTTCGGTCAGGGAATGCACGGCTGGAGCTGGCCAAGCTGGCTCAGGTGGCAGGCCCAGCTGGAGTGGCGGCTGCCGCGCACTCTGGCGGCGGGGGCTGCCGGGATCTTGCTGGCGCTGGCGGGCACCCTGCTGCAGCGGGTCAGCAACAATCCCATGGCGAGTCCGGAACTGCTGGGGGTGAGTGGTGGCACCTTCATGGGAGTGATAGCGACGGCACTGCTGCTGCCTGCCTTGCCATTGCCCATGATGCTGCTTGGGGGCTTGATCGGGGCCTTCAGTTGCCTCTTGCTGCTGGTGCTGGTCAACCGCAAGCATGGCTTCCAGCCGGAGCGGATCCTGCTGTCCGGCATCGCCATCACGGCGCTGTTCGAACCATTGCAGGCCATAGCGCTGGCCAACGGCGACATGCGGGTGCAGCAACTGCTCTCCTGGATGTCCGGCTCTACCTATTACGTCACCCTGCCGGTGGCTTATGGACTGGTGGGACTGGCGGTATTGATGCTGGCTGCCTGCCTGCTCATCAGCCGCTGGCTCGATCTGTTGCCCATGGGACCGGCACTGGCAACCGCATTGGGAATTCGCCTCAACCGTGCCCAGCTCGCCATACTGCTGCTGGTGGCCGTGCTCACCGCCAGCGCCACCCTGGTGGTGGGGCCGCTCTCCTTCGTTGGTCTGCTGGCCCCGCACATGGCCAAGCTGATGGGGCTGGTACGGGCGCGCTGGCACCTGCTCGGTGCCGCCGCTTCCGGTGCCCTGTTGATGGTGTCAGCGGACTGGATCGGCCAGCAGATCCTGTTCCCGCAGGACGTGCCGGTCGGGCTGGTCTCCACCCTGTTAGGGGGCGCTTACTTCATGTGGTGCCTGCGCCGCCTCTAGGTGTGTGGATGACACATGCACAAAAAAAGAGCCCGGGATAATCCCGGGCTCTTTTTTTCAGGGCTGGCGCCGACTCATGTGCCGAGGCAGACAGCCAACTCAGAATGCCAGTGAGGTGGACAGAAGGAAGGTACGTGGAGAACCCAGTCCGCCGGACAGCCCGCTGCCGTCGCCACCGCTCCAGGAGCCGAGCCAGTAGGCATGATTGGTGAGGTTTTGCACCGAGGCTCGCACCGTCACCTCCTTGGTGGCAATCTTGGTGGTGTAGCGGGCCCCCAGGTCGAAGGTGGTGTAGGGGGAGAGCGACATGCGGTTGTCATCGGTGACATAGCGCTTGCCGACAAACTGGGTATTGCCGGTCAGCGTGAGCCCGGGCAGGGCGGCGAGGTCGTATTCCAGCCCCAGCTTGGCCATCACTTTGGGCACCCCGGTCGCCTGGTTGCCTTCATTGGCCTTGTTGAGGGCCTTGGTCAGCTCGGCCTGGGTATAGGAGGCTCCCCCCAGCAGGCGCAGTTCCGGAGTCAGTTCGCCAAACAGATCCCACTCAATCCCCCGGTTGCGCTGTTCACCGTAGATCCCATAGACATTGCTGACCGGATCCGTGTAGGCGCTCGGTTTGGCTATCTGGAACAGGCTCAGTGTGTGGGCGAACTGACCCAGATCCAGCTTGGCGCCAACCTCATACTGCTTGGTCTGGTAGGGCTTCATGATTTCACCCGCATTGCTGGCCGTGGTGGGTGCCGTGCCCCCCTGGCCCAGCCCCTCTATGTAGTTGGTGTAGAGGGAGAGGTCATCCCGTACCTTGACCAGAATGGCGGTGGCTGGCGAGAGCCGGCTCTCGTCATAGTGGGAGGTCTGCGCGCCGCTGGCTCCATAGTTGGTGCTCTCCACCGTCTGGTGTCTGGCGCCGACTGTCCACTGCAGGTCCCCGTCCAGGAAGGAGAGGGTGTCCACCAGGGCGACACTTTCCAGCTTGGCGTCGCTGCTGGACGTCACTGCGCCAAAACCGCTCTGATCGGGGGCCGAGCCAAAATCGAGGTGGTCATAGTTGGTGATTGTGTGGTTGGGATACATGCGATCCTTGAAGCTGAGCTCCGAGGTGTAGTGCGTGGCAGCCAGTGACCAGGCGTGATCGACAGGGCCCGTGCCGAGGTTGCCGCGCAGACCGGCTTCGCCCGAGCGTTGGGTGCCGTCCCGTTCGGAGCGAATGGCCATGGCGTTGATGTCCCCCGCATTGTTGAGCAGGGTATTGCGGGTGATCAGGGCTCTGTATCCCCCCTCTCGCTGGCCCCATGCGGCAAAGGCCGTCAGCGAGTCGGTCAGGTCGTACTCCCCCCGCAATACGGCTGCCCTGGTGTCATTGATGGTGTAGGCCCAGGGCGGAGCCAGTGAATAGTCACCTTTTTTGGCTGTGGGCAGTTGGGTGACAGTGCTGGCGATGGAGTAGATGCTGAAGTAGTTGACCCCATCCACCTCTTCATGTTGCCGATAGAGATCGAGGGAGGCGCGGGCCCGCTCGTTGCGCCAGTCAAAACCAATGGAAGTCAGCTCCATCTTGTGCTGCTGGTCATTGACCGGGGTGTCACCATCGCGGTAGACGCCATTGAAGCGCACCCCCCACTGTTTTTCTTCCCCGAAACGGCGACCGAGATCGAGATGCACGCCGCCGAGCCCGTCTGATTCATAGGTGGCGGTCACCTTGGCCAGAGGATCCTTGCCGGCGCGTTTGGGCACTATGTTGATGCTGCCCCCCACGCTGCCGTCTGGCGGCATGCCGTTGAGCAGCACGGACGGGCCCTTGAGCACGTCGACCCGCTCGGCCATCTCGGTCGAACTGCGCATGTTGGGCGCCATGCCGATCAAACCGTTGAAGGTCATGTCACTGGCCGTGGTGCTGAAGCCACGCATGTAGAAGGTTTCGAAGACGCTGCGTTTGCTCGGCACATAGATGGATGCATTGGTGGCACCGGCGAGGGAGCCGATATCCTGTGCCTGCTCGTTCTCTATGTACTCTTCTGTGTAGCTGACGGTGTTGAACGGGGTATCCATGAAGTGCTTGTTGCCAAGCAATCCGACCCGACTGTCAGAGGCCACCTGGCCACCGGCATAGGTCTGACGCCCTTGCACCACCATGACCTCATCGGCACTGACCCCGGCTTGTCGGCGAACCTTGTAGCGTCCCTCTCCCGCAGGCTCGGCCACCAGATCGTGACCACTCAACAAGAGGGCCAGACCCTGGGGGGGACTGTATTGGCCTGCCAGCCCGGGACTGATCATCCCTTGCAGGGTTTTATCATCGAGCTCCAGGCTGATACCTGTCTCGGACGAGAAGGTCTTGAGCGCCTGGGCCAGAGAGCCAGCCGGGATACTGAGGTTTTTTGTGGCCGTGACCGACTGCTCCGGGGATTGTGCCTGCGCCGATGGGGCAAGGCCGAGCAGCAGTGTGCCACTGACACCGGCCAGAATGGCCAGACGTGCGGCCACACCCAGCTTGTTCAAGGAAAAGCGGGGAGCGGTTTGTGCCAGAGGGGGATGGGCGAGCGCCGCAGGATGCAACAGATGGGGCTTTAACATTCAGGATTCCTTTCTATTCGAGGAGGTGATTGATTGTCTCCTTCTGTTTTCCGAACGAGACTTTACAATCCTCAAATAAAAATGAATATCATTTGTATCTTTGTGGCCCGGCAGTATAACGACCAGTGATTCAGCCGCGACAGCCGGGCAAACAACGTGATCCTGTCAGCTGCGGTAGCCTGTCATCACTTCATCGGCAATGCGGGTCAGACAGGTCACGCTGGCCGTGCAGAGATACCAGGTTTCCGGGTCGACAAAGATGACCTTGCCACTTTTCCACGCCTTGGTCTGGCGCAGCAGGGGGTTATCCAGGCTCTGGGCATTGAGTGCCGCCCGTCGCTCCATCACGGCCGTCCTGTCAATCACATAGAGGATGTCCGGATCCGCCTGCTGGATGAACTCGTTGGAGATGGGCTGCCCATGGGTGCCTGTTTCCCTGTCAGGACCCGCCGGCTGAACCCCAAGGGTATCGAAGATGAAGCCATACCGTGAGTGTGTGCCGAAGGAGGTAAAGGCGCCGTTATTGTGCAGCACTATCAAGGCCTTTTCCGGTCGGTTCCGGGTCACTTCACGCACCTGGGCTATCTTGTCGTCTATCTGCTGAACCTTTTCGCGCGCCAGCTCCTCTTTACCCAGTATCTTCCCGAGGGTGAGCAGGTGAGCCTTGGCGGTTTCCAGTACATGCCCCTGGTGATTGGTCATGTCGATGTCGTAGTGCAGGGTCGGCGCTATCCGGCTCAGCTCCTGATAACTCAGGGCTTGCAGGGGGGAGATCAGGATGAGATCCGGCTTGAGTTTGTGCAGTCGCTCCAGATTGGGTTGTATGGTGGTGCCCACATCCATGACGTTGGGATCGTCTTTGTATTTGCTGAGGAAGTGAGCCACATAGTCTTTGGCGATGCCCGCCACGGGGGCGCCCAGCTGATCCAGGGTATCCAGTTCACTCATGTCGAAAGCCACCACCCGCTCCGGGCGGTGGGTTATCCGTGTCGTACCCAGCTGGTGTTCGACAGTGACAATGGGATCGTTTGCCGAGGGTGTCTGTGCCGCCGATCCTGATGCGGCGTCATCACACCCCATCAGGCCAGCGGCCGCCACCAGCAATATTCCGTGTACTGCATATGCCTTGTTCATCCTCATAGCGATTCTCCTGACAGGGATGGGTTGAAGTAGTTGCAGACGAAGCCGTTTTGACTCGGCAGTATCTCGAAGTCCAGTTCATACAGGTCTTGCAGACAGGCACGGGTGACCACCTGGCTAACCGGGCCGCTGTGGGCGATGGCGCCTGCTTTCATCGCGACTATGTGGTCGGAATAGTTGGCGGCAAAGTTGATGTCGTGTACCACCAGAATGACGGTGCGGCCCTGTTCATCACAGAGGCGCCGTATGGCCTGCATGATGTTGACCGCATGCTTCATGTCCAGATTGTTGAGGGGTTCATCCAGCAACAGGCAGTCGGTCTGCTGGGCAATGGTCATGGCCAGAAACGCCATCTGTCGCTGACCACCGCTGAGCTCATCCAGATAGGCCTTGCGCAGTGGCTCAAGAGCCAGAAAATCAATGGCGTCATCGATTGCCCGCCGGTCCTGGCGGGTGAGGGCTCCCTGGCTGTAGGGGAAGCGCCCGAAAGAGACCAGCTCGTCAACGGTCAGGCGCAGCCCGACGTCCGGTGACTGGCGCAGGGTCGCGACCCGTCTGGCATAGTCGCGGGTGGGGATCTGCTCGATATTGATCCCGTCCATCAGAATTCTGCCCCGGCTGACGGTGAGCAGCCGGGCAATCGACATCAGCAGCGTGCTCTTGCCTGCGCCATTGGGCCCGATCAGCGAGGTGACCTGGCCAGCGGGAAAGGTCAGGGTGACATCGCGCAGCACTGGCTTGTCACCGTAAGTCTTGTGAACATGCTCCAGGGTGATCATGAGGTGCCTTTCGTTTTGACCATGAGGGCGAGAAAGTAGGTGCCGCACACCAGGTTGATAAGGATGCTGACCGTGGTGCGGTAGTTGAACAGCTGCTCCACCAGAAACTGGGCGACGATAAAAATGGCGATGGCAATGGCGCAGCCCAGCGGCAGGGTGACCCTGTGGCGGAAGGTGTGTGCCAGCGCATAGGTGATGTTGGCCACGAATACCCCCATGAAGGCCGTTGGTCCCACCAGGCTGGTGGAGACGGCCACCAGCACGGCGATCAGGGCCAATTGCAGCCTCACTGTATGCCGGTAATCCACTCCCAGCGAGATTGCCTGGTCACGGCCCAGGGAGAGCACATCCAGCACTGCCAGCCGTCGGCGGGTCATGATGCCGACCAGGGTGATCAAGGCGGCGCCGAACAGCAGTTGTCCGGGCTGTACCCGGTTGAAGGTGGCGTAGCTGAAGCCCTGCAGGATGGAGAACTCACCCGGGCTGGTCTTGAGCTGGATGAACTGGGTAAAGGTGCCGAGCACCATGGTCAGCACCAGGCCCGCCAGCAGCAGCTGATAGAGGTTGGTCTGCCCCTCCCTGAACAGCCAGCGATGGACTATCCAGGAGTAGCCCAGCATGAACAGCAGTGACAGCAGCACGTTTTCCTGCCGGTCCAGCAGGATCAGGCTCTGGCTGCCCAGCGTCAGTACCAGTACGGCTTGCAGCAGCAGATAGACCGCCTCGTAGCCCATGATGGCGGGAGTCAGGAGCCGGTTGCCCGCCAGCGTCTGGAACGTCACAGCCGATACCGCGATACAGATGCCCGCCAGCCCGATGGCGGCAAGACGCATCAACCTTTGGGGGATCACATAGTCGAAGTCCAGATCCGACCCCACCAGCAGAAACAGCAAGGCCAGTACTATCACCAGCGCCCAGATGCCATAAGGGATCAACAGGTGCTTCATGCGCGTCTCCACAGGATCATCGACAGGAACAGCACGCCCCCCACGCTGCCGGCGGTCAAGCCTATCGGCACCTCGAAGGGGTAGATCAGCAGACGGCCGAGAATGTCGCACGCCAGCAGCAGCAGGGCGCCGCTCATGGCGACGATGGGCAGGGTTTTCTTCAGGTGCTCACCGTAATGCATGGCCACCAGGTTGGGAATGACCAGACCGACGAAGGGGATGGCCCCCACCGTGATGACGGTGGCGGCTACCGTGACCGCCACCAGCACCAATCCCAATGCCGCCGTTGCCGAATAACGCAGTCCCAGGCTGGTGGCCGCCTCTTCCCCCATGCCCAGCACTGTGAAGCGATGGGCATAGAGATAAGTGAGCACGGTAATGGGCAGGATCAGATAGATGATCTCGTAATTGCCTTCGACCACCTTGGAGAAATCCCCCAGCAGCCAGCCCTGTATGCTTTGCAGTATGTTGTGTCTATAGGCATAGAACTCGGCGATGGCGCTGAGCACGCTGCCATACATGAGGCCAATCACGGGGATCAGCACAGTATTCTTGAACTGAATGCGCCGTATGATGGCGATGAACAGCAGGCTGGACAGAAAGCAGAACACCAGCGCCACCAGCATCCGCCCCGTGGTGCCGGTTGAGGGGAGCTGGGTCAGTGCAATCAGGATGCCGAGTTTGGCGGCATCCAGCCCACCCGAGGTGGCCGGTTCCACAAACTTGTTTTGCACTATCTGCTGCAATATGACCCCAGACACCGACAAGCCGGCCCCGGTGAGCAGGAGTGCCGCCAGTCGGGGCAACCGGCTGGCGGTAAGGGTCAGCCAGCTGTCGCCCGAGAAGGACCAGAGTGCCGCCAGGGATATCTGTTTGACCCCTACCAGCAGGGAGAGGCCACTGAGCAGGATCAAGAGGGTGGGCAGTACCGCTGGTCTCAAGAGGTGGCCTCGTCACGGACGGCGCGGGTGATGCGCCATCCCTTGGCGGCTTGCCGTTGTGCCAGGAAATGGGCATAGGGACCGGACTGGCGGCTGAGTTCGGCATGGGTGCCCTGTTCGCGTACCTTGCCCTCTTCCAGTACCAGTATCTGGTCTGCCATCTCGACCGTCGACAGCTGGTGGGCGATGACAATCAGGGTTCGTTTCCCTCGCAGACGCGCCAGCGCCTCGGCGATGGCGGCCTGGTTCTCCGCATCCAGGGCTGCCGTGGCCTCGTCGACCAGCAGTATGGGGGCATCCTTGATCAGGGCCCGGGCGATGGAGATACGTTGCCGCTCACCGCCAGAGAGGCGGGCACCCCCTTCACCCACCTGAGTTGCCAGACCCTGGGGCAGGCGCTCCAGGATCTCGCTCACCCCGGCTTGCCTTGCCGCGATCAAAACCTCTTCATCGCTGGCATTCGGTTTGCCGATGCGGATGTTGTCGGCAATCGAGCCCTGGAACAGGTAGGCATCCTGGAAAATCTGGCTGATCTGGTTGGCCAGTACGTCGCCGGTTATCTCCCTGACATCCACGCCACCCACCTTGACTTCTCCCTGGCTGACATCGAAAAAGCGTGCAATCAGCCTCAGCAAGGTGGTTTTCCCCGAGCCGGATGCCCCGACCAGCGCCGTCATGCTGCCCGGTTCGACTCTCAGGCTGACGTCACTGAGCACGGAGGGTTGATTTGCGGCATACCGGAAGCTGACGTTGCACAGCTCGACCGAGGCATCGGTCGGGATGCGTGGTGAGTGCGGGGCCGACTGGGGAGCTTGCGCAAAGATGTCTCGCAAGGCATCCAGCTGTCCACGGACGCTGCGCAGGATATCGCTGTAACTGGCCACATCGAGCAAGGGATCGATGAAACGGTTTATCAGCACCAGGGCCATCAGGGCGGCAATCAGCCCCTCTTTGTCCACGCCAGCGCCTGCATTTCCCTGCAACCACAGGGTCGCGGCGATCAGCAGGGCGGCAAAGCCGGCTTGCACCGCCCAGAGATTGAGTCCGGATGAGAGGGCAGTGAGCTGGATAAGTTTTTTGGCAGATTGCTGTTGCTGCGAGATGGCCTGCTCGAGGAAGCGGGTACCGCCGCGCTCGCCATTGAAGGCTCGCAGCACGGATTGTGCCTGCGCGAATTCGACCATGCGCTGGCTGGTGGAGGCGGCATTGCGGTGGAACTTCAGGTCAGCCGCTTGATTGAGGCGGCCAGTGAACCAGAACACCCCCACCATGAGCGGCAGGGCGACCAGCGCCACCAGCCCCAGGGTCAGGTTGATGGCAAACAGAGCCGCCAGCACTACCAGGGGTATGAGGGAGCCGGTCAGCAGCGGGGTAAACACATGGGCCGGGAGCTGGGCGATTTCCATCATCCCCTGTGATGCCGCGTGATTGAGCCGGGCTGTGTTGGCAGGGGTAAACCAGCCGATGGGCAGGCTGCCGACGTGCTCGCCCAGCTGATGGCGACCCGTCTGGAGGACGGCAATGCCGACCGCTATCCCCGCCTTTTCCACCTTGCGCCTAAGGTACCAGCAGAGCACCACCCCCAGCAGCTGGACGAACAGCCAGCTGGCTGCGCCGTTTACCTCTCCCAGCAACAAGTGCCTGAGCACAGGGATCAGGGTGACTATGGTGAGGCCGCAACACAGGCTGTAGATCACTGCCAGCCAGCCATAGCGACGCAATATTGCTGTGTCATCGTCCAGCAGACGAACAAAGGTCTTCAGCATTGGGGAACCACCTCTTCATGCTCGGGGGATTGTCTTTTCTCTACGGGAATGGCCTTGTCATAGCGGCCCTGGGCCCACAAGCGGGCATAACGGCCATTGAGTGCCAGCAGCTCGTCGTGCCTGCCCTGTTCGCAGAGGGTACCGTTGTCGATCACCAGGATTTGATCGGCGTTCATGACGGTGTCGAGTCTGTGTGCGATGACGACCAGGGTACGGCCATGGGCAAAGGCCGAGAGCGCCTGTTGCAGCTTCACCTCGTTGTCGGCATCGGCCGCCGCCGTGGCTTCGTCAAGCACCAGCACAGGCGGGTCGAGCAGCAGGGCACGGGCTATGCTCACCCGTTGCAGTTCCCCACCGGAGAGCTGCGCATCCTCTCCGACCACTGAGTCGTATCCATGCGGCAGCGCCAGAATGCGATCGTGGATATTGGCGAGCCGTGCGACGGCTTCAACCTCTGCCCGGGTGGCGTTCGGACGACCCAGCGCTATGTTGTCGTGCAGACTGGCGTGAATGAGGCGTACATCCTGCAAGACAAAGCCGATGTGTCGATAGAGCTGGGCGCTGTCCATTTGTCTGAGATCGACCCCGCCAAGGGTGATCCTCCCAGCATCCGGATCGAAGAAGCGAAGCAGCAGGCGTGCCAGTGTGGATTTCCCCGAACCGGATGCACCGACAATGGCAGTGACGGTGCCAGGCTGCAGAGTGAAGTTGATGTCGGTCAGCACCTGTACCTGATCGTCATAGCCGTAGCTCAGTTGCTCGACCCGGATCTCCCCGTTTGCCGGCTGCTGGGAGTCGGTTGCAGCAGTGGTGTCCAGCACGGGAGTCTGCAGCAAGGCATGCACCCGCTGGGCAGCGCCGGTCGCATTGTTCAGGTCATGGGTGAGGTAGCTCAATAGCAGCAGGGGGGCGCAAAGCCCTGGGGCCACCAGCACGAATGGCAGCACATCGGCTGGCGCTATCCAGCCGGCACTGACCAGCACGACGCCCCCGGCCAGCACGACACCGAGCACGGAGGCTGGCGCCATGATGGCGTTGGCATTGGCCATGGCGCTGACCAGGGGGCGGGTAAACGCCTTGAAGGCATCGGCAAAGGCATCGATGGCTTCGCGGTAGCTGTTGTGGAGCTTGCCCTGAACACCGAATGCCTTCACTACCGGAATGCCGCTGACAAACTCGACCACGGCGTTGTTGATCCGCGCCATGCCGGCACCGAACTGCTGCATGTTGGCGGCGCTGGCGCTGTGCGCCCTGGCGGAGAATAGGAAGAAGAGGGGAAAGGGCAGCAGCGAGATGATGGCCATGCGCCAGTCCATGAAGAACAGGTAGGCAATCGAGATGGCAACGGCACCGGCGCTACGTCCCATGGTCGTGAAGAAATGGGCCGTCAGGCTGTGCAGTGTGCCTATGTCATCTTGCAT
Source organism: Aeromonas sp. 2MA4 (assembly GCF_029237305.1). NCBI lineage: Bacteria > Pseudomonadati > Pseudomonadota > Gammaproteobacteria > Aeromonadales > Aeromonadaceae > Aeromonas > Aeromonas sp. 2MA4. Next base: position 44,865 of record NZ_JAACFY010000015.1, read on the forward strand.
CGCCTGTTTCACTTCACCCGATGCCCGGGCCGTGAACCAGCCCAGCGGCACTCTGGCCAGGCGGCGGGTCAGCGCCTGGCGCAGATAGCCAGTGATGCGGTTGTCGGCGAGGTGAGCGACCAGATCGCCCGCGGAAATGAGCGTCATGCCCAGAAACAGACTCGCCAGGCTGGCACCGACAATCAGCCAGAGTTTTTCAAGCTCCCACCCAGCACCCTCCTGGTCGAGCACCAGCTGTGCAATCCGGGTGATACCCGCCAGGGGAACCAGTGTCAGCATGGAACCAACGGCGGCGAGCAGGGCGGCAGCCAGCAGCCGGCCTCGGATAGGTGAAAGGACTCGGGCAATCGGACCCGCGGCTTTGGAATCAAGGATGAACTCGTCGTCTACCTTCATGAATACTTCTCCACTGTGGGGTGATGGCGGCCATGTCCCACCGTCTCGTTTGCATTGGGCTGACACGTCTCTTGTGGTTTTCCGAACGGGCGGATAAAAACCTCAAATGAATCTTTTTAAGACCAAAGAAAGTTCAGCGTCCCGCGTCTGATTCGCACTGGTGACAGGTCTGCAGGCCAAGGGCTATGTACTTCTCAACGGAAGAGACCGAGACCTGCAGTTCGGTTGCTATGTCCTGGTAGCCCATACCATTGAGTCTCGACAGCAGCAGAGCCTGGCGGATCTTGGGTGGCTTGCGCTGCAACGCCATATCGACCGCGCCCAGAGCTTCGCGCATCAGTGCACGGGTCTCTTCGGAAGGTTCCCTGAGTGCAGGTTGCTGGGTTTGGCGTTCGAGATAGCGGGCTTCCAGACTGCGCCGGCGATAGAGATCGATCAGTTTGCCTTTGGCTATTTGCATCAAATAACGGCGCGATTCGCTGGCCGCGGGAATATGGCCCTTATTGATGAGGTGGAGGTAAATATCGTGAGCCAAATCCGCTGCATCGTACGAATTTCCCAGCTTGCGGCGGAGCAGGCGACAGAGCCATCCATGATTGTCCCGATATAACGTCTGCCACTGTTCCTGCAAGGAGCAAGCATCCCTCTCCACGGCTCTTTTCTCCCGAATACAGTGTTTTTCTTTTTGATAATGAAAATCTATATGATAATCATTTACAAGATATCCTGTTCGTAGATATCAAGCAATGCTCTTCACTGGCTCTGACAGCAGGGGAGCTATCTCAGTGGTTTTTGACAGAAAAACCGGCATAACCCAATGGTCATTATTCACAATTCAGCAAGGAGGCCACTCTTGCCACTATGTTACTCCGAGGTATTGCCCGAAATACCTGTGAGCACTCATGAAGAAAATATCTGGTTGTTGCAACAACAGCATCCGGAGCAAGTCATCAAGCACCTGGAAGTCTGGCGGCTGGATGACAATGTCGATATTTCATTGCTCACTCTGACTATTCAGTCATTAATAACGGCCTTGCCGGATTTGAATTCCCGCTATCTCTTCAGTGATGAAGGAGACCTTTATAAATACAGGGTTGATGGCTGGTATCCCTGTCTGGAATTTATCCGGTTGTCTTCTGGGGACATCGATGCCACCCTTGGCGCCCTTCATGCGTCGCCCTGGGATTCTGCCTGCCAGCCGCCGTTCAAGGCATTCATTATCCATGTAGAACAGGGTGTTATGTTCACATTGATGTCTCATCCCATACTGGGGGAGGCGTGTTGTCTGGGCGAGCTGGTGTCCAGATTGCGTGATGAGTACGGCGCCCTTGCTCCGCATCTGCCTTCTCTGGAAATGACAAAGCTATCGATAAACTTAGGCGTGTTAGCACCTGAAATTACCAATAACCAGACGGAACACACGGAAAGGGACAAGCTGGCGCTTATTTTACTTGATGAGTTTCGTATTGCTTTATCCAGCCCTGACATGACGCTTAATGATGACTTCTTTGATTTTGGCGGCCACTCATTGCTGGCTACGCGCATTATTGGCAAGTTGCAGAATCGTCATGGTATTGAGTGCCGTTTCAATGATTTTTTTGAGTCGCCTTCTGCGGCTGCCCTCGCTAAAAAAGTAGTATTGAATAGCCCGCCTCAGCAAATACCTTCACTTGTTGTTGAAAATACCAGCCAGCAGGCACCACTCGCGCTGGCACAAGCGTCATTGTGGCGAGCCTATGCTGCCCATGATTTTGACACCATCTTCAATCTGCCCTTTGCGCTGGATTTTATTGATGAAGTTGATGAAACGGTTTTTTTGCAGGCATTTACAGACCTGATAAAACGCCACCCCAGTTTGCGAACGACTTTCCATGTGCAAGACGGTCAGGTATTCCAGCGTATTATTCCCGTTGAACATCTGGGCCAATATAGGTGGTTCTGGCACAGCGCTGAAAGCGGAGGTGTCTCCCTGGCCAGTGAGGCGACCTATCAATTCGATCTCTCCCGTGAGCTGCCAATCCGTATCCGTTTCATTCTGGATGTGGCGACTGGCCGTCAGCACCTCTCATTCCTGGTTCATCACATGGTGGTGGATGAGTGGTCCATCAACCTCATGATGGAGGATCTCGCCAGCGCTTATCTTGCCCGTGCGGCAGATCAGGCGCCGGTATGGGCCACGCCAGCGCTCGATTTTCACGGATTTGTACGGCAGCAGGCAGAGCAGGGCATCAATCCCCGGCACCTGGCGTACTGGACCCGGATGTTGCAAGGTGCTGCCGACGAGCGGCGAAAGCAGCGGCTATGTGCTCCGTCCGAGGGCCAGGGTTCTATCGCGGCGCAGTGGCTGGAGCTCAAGCTCGAGCAGGGGAGTCTCGACAGTTTGTATGCCTTCGCCAGAGGCCATGACTCTTCGCTCTTCAATCTGGTGTACACGGCGATTGCCGTATCCCTGCACAAGCTGGATGGCCTGAACGAGATCGTCATAGGGACCTCGGCATCCGGGCGTACCGATCCGGCATTCTTTGATACGGTGGGTTACTTCACCACCATGGTGGCGCACAGGGTCGAGTTCGATGAGCAGGAGTCTTTCGGCAGTCTGTTGAGGATGGTTACGCATACCATCAATGACTCCATGTCCTATGCAGACATCCCGCTGGAGCAGATCCAGCAAGGACTTGGCATGACGGCGGCAGAGGGTCTCCTGTTCGATGTCTATGTCCAGATTCACGCCAAGAATGCCTTGAACGGGCGCTTGCCAACCCCTGTCGGTGAGGGGATCCGCTACCGACAGATTGATCCTGACAAAACGGAGTCCATGTTCGGGTTGCAGTTCGAGATCATGGAGGATGTGCTGGAAGGGGAGCGCAGATTGCGGCTGGTGATCACTTATAGCGCCGAACGCTACAGCAGGGATTGGGTCGAGGCCCTTTGCGTTGTGCTGAACCGGCTGTTCGGACTGATGACAAGTACCGGTACGAGTGCATGTCGACTGGCTGATCTGGCACTGCAAAAGGAGGCATAAACAGCATTTTGCCCCCTGTCAGCCGACAGGGGGCAGAACCCAGGGCTACGAGGTGGGTAGCCCATAGTGCTGGAAGGTGGAGGTTCGGGGCAGGCGATACTGCTCCCGACCAAGCAACTGATTGATGATATGTGCATTGCGGTTGGGGCCTATGCCCAGATCCGGTGAGCCCACCCCATGCTGAAATATTTCGGCATTCTGAACAAAGATCCGCCCCTGTCCTCTGTCGCAACGACGGGCCGTGAAATCTGGCTGGACTATGCAATCCCCCTGCTCATCAACGGCCAGGACTGTGCCTTTGAGCCGTTCAAACCACGCAGGCCATGCATGGGCATAACCGGTTGCGGCGACGATGGCATCGGTCTCCAGTGTGCAGTGCTGATCCAGCTGGGTGTGATGGCAGCTCATGCGCAGGGCACCCTGGCCATCCAGTTCCTCCACTCCTTCGATGGTGCAATGTGAGTAGAGCACCAGGCCTGGCGTCTCTCCGCCGATGGATCTCTCATAGAGCAGATCAAAAATCTCGCCAATGGTCGAGAAGCTGATGCCTTTGTAGAGCAACCCTTGCTCCGCCACTATTTCCCGGCGCCGCTCTCTGGGCAGCGTGTGGAAGTAGTGCATGTAGGCGGGGGTGAAGCACTCCTGTCCCAGCTTCGAATATTCCATGGGGTGAAAACCGGCCGCCCGGGTGATCCACTGAATGGAGGCTCCGGCCTGGACCTGCTGCGGGGTCAAGGCACTAAAGAGCGCCAATACGCATTCGGCGGCACTCTGTCCCGATCCAATGACGGTCACCCGCTTGCATTGCGAGAGCTGCTCCCTGGCATGCATGAACCGGGCTGAATGCATGACCAGAGGATGTTGGCATTCCCGAGCCCAGTCGGGCAACCAGGGGGTGGTGCCTATGCCGATAACCAGATCGCGGCTGCTGTAGTGCTGTACGGATCCGGTTGCGGATGTGCTGTCGATGAGAAACCGCTCTCTGGTGTCGTCATAGCGGACATCGATGACCTCTTCGCCAAAGTGACAGCTCGTTAGCTGCTGCGCGGCCCAGCGGCAGTAGTGGTCATATTCCCGTCTCGGGATCAGGAAGTGATCGTAGTAATAGAAGGGGTAAAGTCTATCCTGCTGGTGCAGGTAGTTGAGATAACTCAGGGGGTGGGTCGGGTCGGCCAGTGTCACCAGATCGGCCAGGAAGGGCACTTGCAATGTGGTGCCCGGCAGCAGCAACCCCTCATGCCAGCGAAACGCGGGTTTGCGCTCGAGAAATACCCCCGTCACCTCACTGTGACGGGAGAGCAGGGCTGCCAGCCCAAGATTGAAGGGCCCGATGCCAATACCGGTCAGGTCAACGCTTGTGATATCCATAAAAAACTCCGAGGGAATGACAATGAACCCCGGGGAGTGCGCTCTCCCCGAGGCTTGATAGGTCAGGAACCGGGGGACCTGAGCAGGACTTCCACATCCGCTGCATTGCGGCAGCGCAGCAGTTGTCCAGGTGACAGGGTTCTGGAAAAGTGCTCACCCAGGCGTGCCGAGATGACTTTGAGGTGTTGGGGACGCAGCCCCAGGCTGGTGAAGTCGAGCTGACTGCTCATCCCTTCATTCCGGACCTGTCCCAGCACCTCCAGATAGATATCGAGCACGGCGCCGCCATCCGTTGCACCAGCATCCGCTGTGGCTTGTGGTGCCGATCCCCCCTTGTCTGATGAGGTCAACCTGCTGCGTGCTGCGCGCCGATCCGGCTTGCCATTTTGTGTCAGCGGCAGGCTGTCGACCTGGATAAAGCGCGTCGGCACATGGGAGGCTGGCAGGTGTTGCTTGGCATGCTCGCGTAACGAGGTGATGGAGACAGTTTCCCCATGTTTGCCCACATACAGGGCCCCGATACAGAGTTCCCCCTGCTGCTCGGCGCCGTAGTCCACCACCAGTACATGGGCAATGACCGGGTGCTTGATGAGCTCGATTTCGATATCAGGCAATGAGACGCGTACGCCACGCACCTTGATGTAGCCGTTCACGCGGCTGTCGAACATCAGGGTGCCGTCAGCCCGATAACGGCCCCGATCGCCGCTACGAAACGCCCTTGTCTCCTCACCGGAGCCTGACGCAAGGGTGACAAAGTCCTGCTGTGTCAGCTCGCCATCTTCCAGATAGCCGAGCGCCAGGTTCACCCCTGTGGTATGGATGCGACCGGCAACCCCGGTCGGGCAGTGTTCCCCTCTTTCATTGAGCAACCAGTAGCCGTTGCCCGGCAAGGGCGTGCCGTACGGTATCTTGTCCTGATCCCTGGCGCCGATCTGGTGCCAGATACTCCAGATGGTGGTTTCGGTCGGTCCGCCCAGTGAAGCCAGGCGGGCCGAAGGCAGCCGCTTGCGAAGTTCGGCTATGATGCCGGGTTTGATGTAATCCCCCCCTTGCGCGATCAGCCGCAGGCTCGCCAGCTCCGTTGCCTGACTGCAGGAGAGCAACATCTCGAGCATGGCCGGTACAGAGCACCAGAGGGTGACGCCATGCTGCTCCACCAGCTGATTCCAGCGCACCGCATCTTTTTCGGCCCCCGTTTCCGGTTGTACCAGGGTGGCGCCAGCGCTCAGACAACCGAACACATCGAAGACCGACATGTCGTGGTGCAGTGGTGTGACCGAGATGAATACATCGTCAGGGGTGACCTGCCATGCCTTGAGCGTGTTGCCGATGACATTGGCCGTGGCCCTGTTGTTGAGCACCACGCATTTGGGCTTGCCGGTCGTCCCCGAGGTGTAGAGGTAGTAGGCCGGCGCCAGGTGTTGGGAGCGCCCGACCCAGGGGGTGCCGCTGACATTGTCGTGGGGAGACGCCAGCAGGGCCGCCGGAGTGACAGTGGGGTAGTCAGACTCGAGCCCGTCTGCACAGATGATCAGGTCAGGTCGACAGTTCTCCAGCAAGTAGTGCAGCCTCTCTGTGGGGGAGCAGCTGTCTATCGGTACCCAGACCACGCCGCTCAAGGCGCAGGCCAGGGTAGCCATGGTGTGCTCCGGGCTGCGGGGCAGACAGATGGCAGCGACCTTGCCTGCCGTGATCCCCTCTCTTTCGAACGCCCCCATGATCCGCAAGACGCTGTCGCCGAGAGTGCGATAGCTGATGCGGCGATCCCCCTGTATCAGGGCAATCTTGTCATTGCCAGCATCGAAAAGATGCGCCGCCATACGCTCGAGGAAGGGGTCTTTGTCTGCCATGGTATCGTCACTGTTATGGCGATAGTGGCCCGTATCAATGATGGCGCTGGCATCAATATCAAACAGACCGGAGGTGACGATATGGCGGCTTGCCTTGTCCAGCGCCGTGAGGATGTCGCACACCAGATCGCTCTCTATTGCCTCCCGGGCATAGTCGATATCCAGTATCAGGGCGCCATCCGCGCGGCTCGAAAAGCGAATGTCCATTGCCACCTGCGGGGTCTGGGTCAGCCCGGCACACAGGGTCATGGTGCTGCTGGCGGTGGCTGTTGGCCAGGAGAGTCCATTGGTGATGACAATGGGCAGCACCGGGCCTGTACCCCGGGTTTCAAACAGCTGACGGGCAATATCCACCCCGGAGAAGGCCAGATGCTGCAACCCTTCCATCACGTCGTTTTGCAGCTGGTTTGCCCTGTCGATCAGCGTGTCCCTGGCCCCACACCACTCGACGGCGATGAAGCTGGATCGGTTGGCAAGCGGGCCCGAGGGCAGGGGGGCGACCGGAATGGCGACACACAGATCTCCCTCGTCGAGCCAGCGGGACAGCACATCCAGGATCAGGGCCATGATGGTGGTGTTTTTGAAAAAGTGCTGTCGGGAGCCCAGTTTGCAAAGCTGGGTGAAGAGGTCAGGGGGGATGATCAGGCTCTGTCGCTCGTAACGGGCGGTAGGGATCTGATCCAGTGATTGTTTCCATGGCAGCCGGGGGGCCCCGTCCAGCCCGGCGAGTTTATGCGTCCAATACTGGGCATCAGCCTTGCGCAGCTCAGGGCTCACGGGGGCGTCCTGAGCCGCCGTGATGGAGAGCATGTCGGGCTGATGACCCTCGAACAACTCCAGCATCAGTGCCGCGATCGAGCGCCCGTCGAGGATGAGCGCATCGAAGCGAGCGAAAACAACATGCTGGTCATCCGGCAAATGGAACAGGGTCAAGTTCCAGGGGGCATGATCGAGGCTGAAGAGTGCGTGGGTATAGTGGTTGCGATGCAGCTCGAGCCGTTCTTGCGCCGTGCTGGCAGAGAGGTGGCGCAGGTCGATCTCCTCAAGGTTGAGCCTCTCCTCGTCACTGACGTACTGGATTACTCTCTCGGGATCGACAAGGGTGCGCAAACTCTCGTGGCGTTTGACCATGGTGTGCAGTCGCTGCCGCAGCGTGGCCGGATCCACTCGCCCGCAGTATTCCCGAAACTCCTGCATGGCGACTCCCCCGAGTGGGAACTGGGTGGTGCGACCCAGCAGATAGGCTTGCTGCAATGGTGTCAGAGGGGTTCCCATCGGCGTCAGCGCTTGGTCAAGGGTGGCTGGATTGGTGGCCACTGTGCGAACCTGAGTGACGAAATCGTTGAACAACTGGGTGATCCAGGCTTGCGGCAGTGCATCCAGGCGAATGTCCCAGTTGATCAATATGCCGCCATCAATACGGACAACTTGAGCATCCAGCGCGACCTGAGGTCCCTGGGAGATGACCCAGTTCATGGAGCCAAACACGCGGTGAACCCGTTCGGAAAACAGTTCGCCGCCATCCAGATCCAGCGCTGCCGTGAACACCACAGGGGCTAGCTGGGCAGCACCATGGTGGCGGGAGAGATCGCGCATCAGGCTGACACCTGAGTAGCTGCCGTGACTGAGTCGTTCGGCCATCTGGCTTGCCAGTTGATGGCAGAGCCCTGCGAGGGTATTGGCAGAGGTCATGTCGACATCAAGGATGGTCAGATTGGCGAACTCCCCGACGATTTGTTCTGTCCCCTCAATCACGGGTTGGCGCCAGAAGAAGGGCAGATTGAGACGAAATCTCTTGTCGCCCGTGGCCATGCCGAGCTGGTGGGCAAACAGCCCCAACATCAGGCTGGAAAGCGTCATTCGTCTGTGTCGGGCCAACTGGATCAGGGTTTGACGCTCATCGGGGGAGAGCCATGCACTGAGGCGGTGGCTATCGGGGGATGAAGCAACATGTGCTGGCGCTGGCAGTGAGGGGGCCGGCGCTATCTGAGACAGCCTGCTGCGCCACCAAGCTCTGTCTGCCATTCTGGCTGCTTGCTGCACGGGATCCTGATTGATGGCATCGCACCAGTCGAAGAAGGCAGGAGGGGTTTGCCGTGGCGAGTCCGGGCATTCATAGAACAGCGCCAGGTCTTCCATCAGCACGCGGAAGCTGGAGGGATCGACCGCTATCATGTCGGTATCGATATGCAGCCTGCATGCATCCTCCCCCAGAAGTGATACCGAGAAACGCGCAGCTTGCCCCCGGGCCAGGTCAAGGCGTTGATGTGTCCACTCCTGGCGCTTGCGCCTCAGTGCCTCCGCCCGTTCTGCATCACCCTGCGTCTTGAAGTCATCAACCTCAAGGCGTTGTGATGGTGCCATTTCAGCCACTGTCTGCATGCCGTCAGGAGTTATCTGAAGTCGCAGCATGGGGTGTGCTCGATACACATGTTCAAGGGCGCGGCCCAAGCGTTGCAGGTCGAGGGCATGGCAATCGAACTCGGCGTAAAGATGCGCAGAAACCTCACCCAGTGCTGAGTGATTGCCTCGGCCAATCCAGCAAGCCGCCTGCATGGAAGTCAGTTCTCTCATATCTCGCTCGTAATGTTGACAAGGCCATTCATTTGGTTCTTTATATATTTACCAATGAGAATGGTTTTCATTTCAAGTTTATTTTATTGAGTCAACCTGTATGGGGGGGAAGCAAGATAGTCTGCAACGGATCTACTGCGGAATGGTTTAAGGTGTGCGCTGAAATGCGGGGCAAGTATTTTCCAACTCCATTATATTGGGCGAAAAATTGTCATGACAAATAGCAGGCTTATATCCCTGTTCAATGTGTGGAGGCGTTAGGCCCATAGTTATGATGTGGATATTTGAGCCTGCTGTTATTTACAATGACATCAACAATATGAGGCTGGTTTCACATGACCAATCCAGAAATGATTAGCCATCAATGGCTACAAGAGCGCGTACAGCAACTTATTGAAGACAATGACACAGAGCTGGATCAGGAAGAGAGCCTTATTTTATATGGGCTAGACTCTTTGCGAGTGATGCGATTTGCTGCTGAACTTAAAGAACGCAACATCCATGTCAGTTTTGAAGATCTGATAAAATCACCAACATTGGCTAGCTGGCGGGAGTTGATTGCCAATCGACAAGCCATTGCAAGATAAACGTAAATTATATTTTTGACAGCAAGAGTCCGCGTGATGGCTTTTTACTTTTATTAATGGTTGTTTCACCGCCATCCCTTACGATTAATCATTGGCAACTTGATAAATCAAGATGCGGATTGCCAAACTACACCACCAAATGTGCAGGCATGCCTGCATAGCGCTAGCCATGGGTATGATAATGGGTTTGTCATCAGAAGATGCCGGGAAAATAGAGTCGTTTTGGCGTTATTGTGTGCAGCATCAATATTTCAATATCGGTTATCCAGAGGCGGCTGACTTTGACTACTCCGCTTTAAACCGTTTTCTAAACTTCTCTATCAATAACTGTGGTGATTGGAGCCAGCAGAGCAACTACCTTCTCAACTCCTTTGATTTTGAAAGAGAGGTGATGCAATTCTTTGCAACCCTGTTCTGCATTCCTTTTGAGCAAAGTTGGGGTTATGTGACCAACGGTGGTACTGAGGGGAATATGTTCGGATGCTATCTGGCCCGCGAGTTATTTCCTGAGGCAACATTATATTACTCAAAAGATACACATTATTCGGTTGCAAAGATCATCCGACTATTGAGAGTAAAGTCATGTATGGTCGATTCACTGCCTAATGGCGAGATGGATTATGATGACCTGATCAATCGAATTCGACTGGATGGAGAGCGTCACCCTATTATATTTGCCAACATAGGGACGACGATGACAGGGGCGACAGATAATATTGCCACCATTCAAAGACGCTTGAAAAAAATAGGAATCACCAAGGGGGACTATTACCTGCATGCCGATGCTGCATTGAGTGGCATGATCTTGCCCTTCATCGACAACCCTCAACCTTTCTCTTTCGCCGATGGCGTCGACTCGATAAGTGTATCGGGTCATAAAATGATCGGTTCTCCAATTCCCTGCGGGATTGTCCTGGCCAGACGCAAGCATGTCGAGCATGTCTCGGTTGAAATAGATTATATCTCGGCATGTGACCAGACAATCAGTGGCTCGCGCAATGGCTACACCCCGCTACTGTTATGGATGGCAATAAAAAGCCGATCGTTTTCAGACTGGCGTCAGCGAACGCAGCACTGTCTTGATATGGCCCAATATGTCATCGAGCGTTTTCACGCCAAAGGTATTCATGCCTGGCGCAATCCAAATTCGATCACTGTGGTTTTCCCAAAGCCTGCTGACCATATATGGAAAAAACACTGTCTGGCCACATCAGGAAAAATATCACATATCATCACCATGCCCCATCACACCGGGAAGGAAACCCTGGACAGGGTGATCAATGACATTGCTCTGGATAGAGAACCTGGTCGCGGTTTGGCGCATGCGTTGACTGTCTGATAGCACCAGAGTCGACGGGCTTGCCATGATGGACGTGGTTGCAGGGCGAGAGCCAGCTCTCGCCCTGTTTGCTTGCGTTACTCTGGCTGCTTCTTGCTAGATTATTTGCCGATGCAGAAGCTGGAGAAGATGCGACCGAGCAGATCGTCGGAGCTGAACTCGCCGGTGATCTCGGACAGAGACTCCTGCGCCAGACGCAGTTCTTCGGCCACCAGTTCACCGGCGACATAGATTTCCAGCTGATCTTTGGCCACCAGCAACCGCTCGGCGGCGCGCTCCAGTGCATCCAGGTGGCGGCGGCGGGCCATGAAGCCCCCCTCGGTGTTGCCCTGGAAGCCCATGCAGGCTTTCAGGTGCTCGCGCAGGGCGGGCAGCCCCAGCTCTGTCTTGGCGGAGATGCGGTAGACGGCGTGGCCCAGCTCCTGGCTTGGAGCCAGATCCTCGCCAGTCAGGTCAGCCTTGTTGCGTACGACCGTGAGGCCGATGTTTTTTGGCAACCGATCAACAAATTCCGGCCAGATTTCCCGCGGGTCGATCGCATCGGTCGTTGTGCCATCCACCATAAAGAGCACACGGTCGGCTTGCTCTATCTCGGCCCAGGCACGCTCGATGCCGATCTGCTCTACCTTGTCCAGGGTATCGCGCAGGCCGGCGGTATCTATGATGTGCAGCGGCATGCCATCCAGGTGGATGTGCTCGCGCAGCACGTCGCGGGTGGTGCCGGCAATCTCTGTGACGATGGCTGACTCGCGTCCGGCCAGGGCGTTGAGCAGGCTCGATTTGCCTGCGTTGGGACGACCGGCGATCACCACCTTCATCCCTTCCCGCAGCAGGGCGCCCTGTTTGGCTTCACTGCGCACGCCGTCCAGCTCAGCCATGATGGCGTAGAGATCGCCTGCCACCTTGCCGTCGGAGAGAAAGTCGATCTCCTCGTCCGGGAAGTCGATGGCGGCTTCCACATAGATGCGCAGCCGGATCAGGCTCTCCACCAGTTGCTGGATTTTGCTGGAGAACTGCCCCTGCAGGGAGTGCATGGCGCTGCGGGCGGCCTGCTCGCTGGAGGCTTCAATCAGATCGGCGATGGCTTCGGCCTGGGCCAGATCCAGTTTGTCGTTCATGAAGGCGCGTTCGCTGAACTCGCCGGGACGGGCAGGGCGCAGCCCTTTTATCTGCAGGATACGGCGCACCAGCATGTCCATGATGACGGGGCCACCGTGACCTTGCAGCTCCAACACATCTTCGCCGGTGAAGCTGTTGGGGGCCTTGAACAGCAAAGCTATGCCCTGATCCAGCGGTTGGCCTTGCTCATCCTTGAACGGCAGATATTCGGCATAACGGACCCGGGGAAGCTTGCCGAGCACTATCTCGGCGACCTGTTCGGCGGCGGGGCCTGAGACCCGGACTATGCCAACGCCGCCACGGCCGGGCGCGGTGGCCTGGGCCACGATCGTATCTGTTGTCATCTTGCTTGGCTCGTATGTTCGGTAATTGGGGACATTGTAATAAAAAAGGCGGCCCGAAGGCCGCCTCTTTTGTCATCAGGGGGAAGATCAGGTGCGGGTATGCAGCCCTTTCTTCTCCAGCTGACGATAGATGATGGTCTGCTGGGTAATGGAGATGACGTTGCTCACCAACCAGTACAGGGTCAGGCCAGCCGGGAACCAGAGGAACATGAAAGTGAAGATGATCGGCATGAACTGCATCACTTTCTGCTGCATCGGGTCGGTAATGGTGGTCGGACTCATCTTCTGCAGATACCACATGGAAGCACCCATGAGGATTGGCAGTACGAAGAAGGGGTCCTTCACTGACAGGTCGGTGATCCACAGCGCGAACGGTGCGTGACGCAGCTCAACGGATTCCATCAGTGCCCAGTACAGAGCGATGAAGATAGGCATCTGGACCAGGATAGGCAGACAGCCACCCAGCGGGTTGACCTTCTCCTTCTTGTACAGCTCCATCATGCCCTGAGACATCTTCTGGCGATCGTCACCGAAGCGTTCCTTGAGCGCGGCCAGCTTGGGCTGGAGCATGCGCATCTTGGCCATGGAGGTGTACTGGGCCTTGGTCAGCGGGAACATGATACCGCGCACCAGCAGGGTCAGCATTATGATGGCCACACCCCAGTTATGCACAAAGCCCTGGAACACGGTCAGCAACCAGTGCAGCGGTTGGGCGATGAACCACAGCCAGCCGTAGTCGACGGTCAGGTCGAGGTGGTTTGCCACCTTGGCCATCTGGTCTTGCAGCTTGGGACCCACCCACAGCTTGCTGGTCACTTCGGCCTGCTGGCCGGCAGCCACGTCTACCAGCGGCGCCTTGTAGCCAATAATGGCCTGGTCTTTACCAGGGATCACTCGGCTGTAGAAGCTGTTGGTATCGTCGGCATTCGGTGCCCAGGCAGAGACGAAGTAGTGTTGCAGCATGGCGACCCAACCACCCTTGGTGGTCTTGTTCAGGTCGGCATCCTTCATCTCGTCGAAGGTGTACTTCTTGTAGCGGCTCTCTTCACTGGAGAAGGCGCCACCACGGTAAGCACTGGCTACCATGGCGTGGCCTTCCTGATCCTTGGGTGTGGTCACGGTCTGCTTCAGCTGACCGTAGAACTGCACCTGGACCGGCTCGGCAGATTTGTTGTCGATCTTGTAATCGACGCCAATCGCATAGTCACCGCGCTTGAGCACGAACTCTTTGGTGAAGACCACACCCTTGCTGTCGGTCCAGGTCATCGGAACGACGACTTGATCCTGACCATCGGCCAGCTGGTAGCTGGTCTGGGCGGCTTCATAGGTGGGACGACCCTGGGCCTGGCTGTCAGGACCATCGCGACCCACCAGGCCGCTCTGGGCGACATAGAGGCGGTCAGGTTGACTGGTCAGCAGGACGAAGGATTGATCCTTGCCCTCTTCCAGCTTGTGGGCCAGCAGCTCGGCAGAAACAATGTCACCGCCCTGGGTATCCAGGGTCAGCTTGAGCACGTCGGAGGAGACGGTGATCAGCTTGCGTGCGGCGTTTGCGTTGGCTTGCTCGGAAACCTGAGGAATATCACCGGTCTGACCGGCTTCAGGTACGAAATGTTCGGTTTGGGCCACGGTAGTCGGGGCCGGCTTCGGAGCCTTGTCGGACTCCCACTGTTGCCAGAGCAGAAAGCTCACGAACAGCAAACCGATCAGGATAAGATTGCGTTGTGATTCCATAGTCTTCAGTTTCTTCGCTTTGGTTGCGGAACCGGGTCATAACCACCCTCGGATAAGGGATGGCATTTTAATAGACGTTTGCTGGCTAACCAAACGCCTTTTATGAAACCGTGAAGTCGGATGGCTTCTATCGCAAATTGGGAACAAGTTGGCGTGAAACGGCAGCGCGGCCCCAGCAGGGGACTAATGATTAGCTGATACAGGCGTATCAGTTTGACAGCTACCCATTGCAACGGCGTGACAGAGTGCGCCATAGCTTTTCCAGTAACTTGAACAGCTCCTCGTTATCCATCTCTTTGACGCCGCCCTTGGCGATCACGACTATGTCGATAGCGGGCAGGCTGGCTTGATTGAGACGGAAGCTTTCCCGGACCACTCGTTTGACACGATTACGCCAGACGGCACGCTTGAGTGCTTTTTTGGGCACAGCGAGGCCAAGACGGGGATGTTCGAGAGTATTGGGACAGGCGAGAAGAGTAATTTGCGGAGAAGCGGCCCGGACAGGCTCGGCGAAAACGCGTTTGAAGTGTTCGGGAGTTAACAGACGTAACTCCCGAGAGAAGGTGTGCGGCGTTGGCATTAAACTACCAGACGGGCACGACCCTTGGCACGACGAGCGGCCAGAACTTTACGACCGTTGGCAGTTGCCATGCGGGCGCGGAAACCGTGAGAGCGCTTGCGCTTCAGGTTGGACGGTTGAAAAGTACGTTTCATGATTCGATTCCGTATTTCTGTACAGTTTTGATTGTCACACTTAGCCGACGCGCCAGCTATAGCGTGTGACGACTAGCAAAAGAGGCCGAATTCTAAACAGAGTTCGGCTTTTAGTCAATCCGCTGTTCCCTCTCATCTTGCCCTGACTCATCAACAAGCAGGAGAAGCTGACAGGATCCGGAGGATCAAGGGCTCAGGATTATACTGGCAACCCGGGGTTAAACAAGGATCCTCCAATAAAAAAGGCGGCCAGGCCGCCAAAGAGAGAGCTATTTAAGTACTTTTCGCAAGAACTCCCGGGTGCGGGGATCCTTGGGATCGACCAATATCTGATCCGGCGGGCCCTGTTCCACGATCCGGCCCCCCTCCATGAAGATCACCCGATCGGCAACATCACGAGCAAATTCAATCTCATGGGTCACCACCACCATGGTCTGGTGCTGGCGTGCCAGCTTCTTCATCAGCCCAAGTACCTCGTCGACCCACTCGGGGTCGAGGGCCGAGGTGGGCTCATCGAACAGAATGACCTTGGAGTGAGCCGCCATGGCGCGGCCGATGCCGACCCGTTGCTGCTGACCGCCGGAGAGAGACGCCGGGTAGGCATCCTGCTTGTCGGCAAGCCCTATGTCCTTGAGGATGCCGAGGGCTGTGGCGAGGGCCTCTGCCTTTGGCTGCTTCCAGACGGTGATCAGCCCCTCGGCTATGTTGTCGAGCGCCGTCTTGTTGGCGAACAGGGCGTAGTTCTGGAACACGAAGGAGGCGCGCTTGCGCAGCTCTATGGCCTGCTGTTCGCTGGCGTTGGCCAGATCCAGCTGCAGATCATCGATGGCAAGGGTGCCTGCATCCGGTGTCTCAAGCA
This sequence comes from Aeromonas sp. 2MA4, assembly GCF_029237305.1. Classification (NCBI taxonomy): domain Bacteria; kingdom Pseudomonadati; phylum Pseudomonadota; class Gammaproteobacteria; order Aeromonadales; family Aeromonadaceae; genus Aeromonas; species Aeromonas sp. 2MA4. The sequence continues at coordinate 60,771 of NZ_JAACFY010000015.1, forward strand.
GATTCAGGCAGCGCAGCAGCGTCGACTTGCCGGTACCGGAGGGGCCGATAATGACCACTATCTCCCCCTTCCTGACCTCCAGATCTATGCTGTTGAGCACCTTGTTGCCGTGAAATGCCTTGGAGAGGCCTGTTAATTTGATCATCGCAGACTTCCTTTAATAGGCACGGTTCAGGCGCACTTCCAGCAGGTGCTGCAAGCGGGTGAAGATGATGACCACCACCCAGTAGACCAGGGCCACCGCCATGAAGCTCTCGAAAAACTTGAAGGAGGAGGAGGCTTCCATCTGCGCCTTGCCCATGATCTCGGCCACTCCCAGGGTAAACGCCAGCGAGGTGCTCTTGATCATGTCGATGAAGTAGTTCATCAGCGACGGGGTCGCTATGCGCGCTGCCTGCGGCAATATGATCCGCCGCATAGCCTGATAGCGGCTCATGCCGATACTGAGCGCCGCTTCCATCTGACTCTTGTGAATACCCAGGATGGCGGCACGGATCGACTCTGCCATGTAGGCGGCGAAGTGCAGTGTCAGGCCGACGATGGCGGCGGTAAAGGCATCCATTCCCACGAAGACGGGGAACAGTTGCGGCAGTCCGTAGTAGAGCAGGAACAGCTGGACGAGCAGCGGCGTACCTCGAAAGAACGAGATATAGAGCATCGCCAGCCAGTGGATCACGGGGATGCGAAACACCCGTACTATCGCCAGGGTCAGCGACAGTACGAGTGCCAAGACGAATCCCCACAGGGCCATTTCCATCGTGGTGCCCAGGTATTTGAGCAGGATGGGGAACAGCCCTAGGGTGTACTCGAGGTCAAATTCCATCATTTATTTGTCGGTGATGTCAGCTGCGAACCATTTCTCGGAGATTTGACGCAGGGCACCATCTTTGCGCATGGCGGTCAGGGCGTCGTCGACCTTCTTCAGCAGAGCCTGCTTTTCAGGCGTCTTCAGGAAGGGCAGGGCGTTCTCAATAGTCTCGAACGGTGCGCCAGCCTGTTGCAGCGGCAGCTTGGATTCCTTGATCAGCTGGGCGGTGGAGACGCGGTCCATCACGAAAGCATCGATGCGACCCAGGGCTACATCCTGCTCGAAGCTGGAGTCATAGGTGCGGATATCGATCTTCTTGTTCGGGTCGTTCTTGCGCAGCAGCTCTTCGAAGTTGGAACCCAGGTTAACGGCAACCGTCTTGCCTTCCAGATCCTTGATGCCGTGGATGGTGCTGTTGCCCTTGCGGACCACTATCTGGGCACCGTCATAGACGTAGGGTTGGGAGAAGGCGTACTTGGCCTTGCGCTCGTCGGTGATGGTGATCTGGTTGGAGATGGTATCGACGCGGCCGGTTTCCAGCATGCCGAACAGGCCGGAGAAGCTGGCGGTCACGAACTCGACCTTGTAGCCGGTGCGCTCACCGATCTGGTTCCACATATCCACCTCGAAGCCCTGCAGCTTGTCCTGCTTGACGAAGGTGAACGGGAAATATTTGCCGGACATGCCGACCTTGATGGTTTCCTGGGCGATGGCTTGACCGGACAGGGCGGCCAGCAGAATGGCGGCACCGGAGACCAGCTTGATGGATGATGTCATGGGGATTCCTCTCTCTGTTGTTCTGTATTTTTAGTTGTAATGACTGGATTTGCGTTGATGTTATTGGAATAAAACCCAAAGAATAAATGATATTTGGTTATATAAAATAACCGGTTAAGGTCAGGATCCCCGGGGTCGTCCGGGTGGGATCAGGCTGTGGGTAACTTTGGGGATGAAATAAGATTCATCGGTGCTGGATCCTTGAAAGTCAAGGATCTTATTTGCCGGATCCACGAGGTGGCGGCTAGAGATCCAGCCGCTAAAAACGTAGAATAGCCGGTCTTTAGTTAATCAATTGACGGGAGTTTAGAGTGACTGCTTCGCTATGGCAGCAGTGCCTTAACCGGCTGCAAGATGAGTTGCCCTCGGCAGAATTCAGCATGTGGATCCGGCCGCTTCAAGCGGAGTTGAGTGACAATACTCTGACCCTGTATGCACCGAATCGCTTTGTTCTGGACTGGGTACGAGACAAGTATCTCATCCGGGTTAATGGCATCATCAATGAACTCTGTGGGGTCGATGGCCCCACCCTGCGTTTTGATATAGGTAATCGTCCCCATCCCGTTGCGATCGCAAGAGCGCCGGCGCGGGGTGCTGTGCCTGTGAATAACTTGCAGAAGAGCTGGGAAAGCAAGGCTGACGCCAAGCCTGAGCCGAACCACAAGAGCAACACCAACGTGAACTATACCTTCGAGAACTTCGTCGAGGGTAAGTCCAACCAGTTGGCCCGTGCGGCTGCCCGTCAGGTAGCCGACAACCCGGGTGGCGCTTACAATCCTCTGTTCCTATATGGCGGCACCGGTCTGGGCAAAACCCACCTGCTGCATGCCGTTGGCAACGCCATCAAGGAGCGCAAGAAGGACGCCAAAGTCATCTACATGCACTCCGAGCGGTTTGTGCAGGATATGGTGAAGGCGCTGCAGAATAACGCCATTGAAGAGTTCAAGCGTTATTACCGTAGCGTCGATGCCCTGCTCATCGATGACATCCAGTTCTTCGCCAACAAGGAGCGCTCCCAGGAGGAGTTCTTCCATACCTTCAATGCGTTGCTTGAAGGTAACCAGCAGATCATCCTGACCTCGGATCGCTATCCGAAGGAGATCAATGGTGTCGAGGATCGTCTCAAGTCCCGCTTCGGCTGGGGCCTGACGGTAGCGATCGAGCCGCCGGAGCTGGAGACCCGCGTCGCCATCCTGATGCGCAAGGCGGATGAGAACCAGATCCACCTGCCGGACGAAGTGGCCTTCTTCATCGCCAAGCGTCTGCGATCCAACGTTCGTGAACTGGAAGGCGCCCTCAACCGGGTGATTGCCAACGCCAACTTCACCGGCCGTGCCATCAACATCGATTTCGTGCGCGAAGCGCTGCGCGACCTCTTGGCATTGCAGGAGAAGCTGGTCACCATCGACAACATCCAGAAGACGGTGGCTGAGTATTACAAGATCAAGCTGGCGGATCTGCTGTCCAAACGCCGCTCACGCTCCGTTGCCCGTCCGCGTCAGCTGGCGATGGCACTGGCCAAGGAGCTGACCAACCACAGTTTGCCGGAGATAGGTGATGCCTTTGGTGGCCGTGACCACACTACCGTTCTTCATGCCTGCCGCAAGATAGAGCAGCTGAAGGAGGAGAGTCACGACATCAAGGAGGACTATTCCAACCTGATCCGAACCCTCTCTTCCTGATATGACGGTGAGTGGACAGATGCAGCGCGAATATTCCAACCTGATCCGAAACCTTTCGTCCTGATAACAACGGAGAGCACAGATGCAGCTCGAAATTAGCCGTGAGGCCCTGTTACGTCCTCTGCAACTGGTGTCCGGTGCCCTGGGTGGCCGGCCGACCCTGCCGATCCTCGGCAATGTCCTGCTTGATGTCAGCCAGGGTCTGCTGTCGCTGACCGGGACTGACCTGGAAGTCGAGATGATAGGCCAGGTCTATCTCAATAATGAGAGCCAGGATGGCCGCACCACTGTGCCGGCGCGCAAGCTGCTGGATATCTGCCGTGGCCTGCCGGAAGGGGCGGACATTCGCCTCAACACCGAAGGCGAGCGCCTGATCATCCGTTCCGGTCGTTCCCGTTTCAACCTGTCGACCCTGCCTGCCAGTGAATATCCGAATATCGAGGATTGGGAATCCGTGCTCGAATTCGACATTGGCCAGCTGGAGTTGAAGAAGCTGATCGATGCGACCCAGTTCTCCATGGCGAGCCAGGACGTGCGTTACTACCTGAACGGCATGCTGTTCGAGAGCGAGGGCCACGGTCTGCGTACCGTGGCGACCGATGGCCACCGTTTGGCCACCTGCCGTCGCGAGGTAGTGGAAGAATCGCTGCCCGATCATCAGGTTATCCTGCCCCGTAAAGGTGTGCTTGAGCTGGTGCGCTTGCTGGAAGCGGAAGACAAGCCGGTAAGGCTGCAGATTGGTCGCAGCAACCTGCGCGCCGCGCTGGACGGCTTCATCTTCACCTCCAAGCTGGTGGATGGCCGCTTCCCTGATTGGCGTCGGGTTATTCCGCGCAACAGCGACAAGGCTCTGATCGCCGGTCGTGAGGATCTGCGTCAGGCATTTGCCCGCGCCGCCATCCTCTCCAACGAGAAATTCCGTGGGGTGCGTCTCAATCTGCAGGAAAACCTGCTGCGCATTACCGCCAACAACCCGGAACAGGAAGAAGCCGAAGAGCTGCTTGACGTACAATACGAAGCCAGCGAGATGGAGATCGGCTTTAACGTCTCTTATGTGCTGGACGTGCTGAATACGTTAAAATGTGACCAAATTCGGATTAGCCTGAGCGATTCCATCAGCAGTGCCATTATTGAGGATTTTGATCATCAGGATGCTCAGTACGTGGTGATGCCGATGCGGATCTAGTCGTGTCCCTGGTCAAACTCCAGCTCAGCGACTTTCGCAATATCCAGCAGGCCAGTCTCAAGCTGTCCCCCGGTCTCAATATCCTGGTCGGGTGCAATGGCAGCGGCAAGACCAGCGTGCTGGAAGCCATTCACTATCTTGGTCTCGGTCGCTCCTTTCGTACTCACCTGACCGGGCGGGTTATCCGCCAGGGGGAGCGGGCCTTTACCCTGTTTGCCCAGTGTGAACTGGAGGGGCGTCAGGTGCCCATCGGGCTCGCCAAGGACAAGAGTGGCGAGACCCAGCTCAAGATCGCCGGGGCCCAGGCCCAGCGACTGGCCGATCTGGCCGAGCTGTTGCCGGTGCAGTTGATCCATCCCGATGGCTTCAACCTGCTGACGGGGGGGCCCCAGGCTCGCCGGGCCTGGCTGGATTGGGGCGTTTTCCATCAGGAACCGACCTTTTTCTCCCTGTGGGGACGAGTGCGGCGTCTGTTGAAACAGCGCAATGCGCTGTTGCGCCAGAGCACCCAGTATCGCCAGTTGGCGTTCTGGGATCAGGAACTGGTGCGGCTCGGGAGTGAACTGGCCGAGTTTCGCGCCAGTTATTGTCAGGCCATTACGCCCCTGATCAAGGAGATGACGGCAGATTTTCTGCCCGAATTCGACATCAGTCTCGGTTTCTATCGGGGCTGGGAGAAAGATACCCCCCTCGGCGACTTGCTGGAGGCGGGGTTTGAGCGGGATCGTACGCTGGGTTACACAGGGGTTGGCCCACAGAAGGCCGATGTGCGACTCAAGGCGAACGGTGTGCCTGCTCAGGATATTTTGTCCAGGGGTCAGCTGAAGTTGTTGGTCTGTGCCATGCGACTGGCCCAAGGGCTCTATTTGAATCAACATAGCAGCCGTGGCTGTATTTTTTTAATTGACGATTTTGCCTCTGAACTGGATGTCGACAAGCGCCGTTTGCTGGCCACAAGGCTGAAGCAGTGCGGTTCTCAGGTGTTTATCACCGCCATCGACACCGGCCAGCTCGCAGACATGATGGATGCGAATGACTGCAAGTTGTTCCACGTGGAACAAGGCAAGATCTCCGAAACGTTAGAGAAGGCAGAGAGTAAGCTATGAGTGAAAATACTTACGACTCCTCGAATATCAAAGTACTGAAGGGCCTGGATGCGGTCCGGAAGCGCCCGGGGATGTACATCGGCGATACGGATGATGGCTCAGGTCTGCACCACATGGTGTTTGAGGTCGTCGATAACTCCATTGACGAGGCTCTTGCTGGCTACTGCTCCGATATTCTGGTCAAGATCCATTCCGACGGTTCTGTATCCGTGCGTGACAATGGCCGGGGTATCCCGGTAGACATGCACGAGGAGGAGGGCCGCTCCGCCGCAGAAGTCATCATGACTGTGCTGCACGCCGGCGGTAAATTCGATGACAACTCCTACAAGGTATCAGGCGGCCTGCACGGCGTGGGCGTCTCAGTTGTTAACGCCCTCTCTGACAAGCTGTTGCTGACCATACGTCGCAACGGCCATGTCTATGAGCAGACCTATCACCTGGGCGAGCCTGTGGCGCCGCTCAAGCAGATTGGCGACAGCAGCAGCGGCACGGGTACCGAAGTGCGCTTCTGGCCGAGCCCGACCATCTTCACCGATACCCTGTATCACTATGAGATCCTGGCCAAGCGTCTGCGTGAGCTCTCCTTCCTCAACTCCGGTGTCTCCATCCGTCTGCAGGACGAGCGTGATGGCCGCGAGGTGCATTTCTGCTATGAGGGCGGTATCAAGGCGTTCGTTGAATACCTGAACCAGAACAAGACCCCGATCCACCCCAAGGTATTCCACTTCTCCACAGAGCAGGACGGCATCGGTGTCGAAGTCGCCATGCAGTGGAACGATGCCTATCAGGAAGGGGTTTACTGCTTCACCAACAACATCCCGCAGCGGGATGGCGGTACTCACCTGGTGGGTTTCCGTACTGCGCTGACCCGTACCCTCAATACCTATATGGACAAAGAGGATTACAGCAAGAAGGCCAAGTCGGCCGCTAGCGGCGACGACGTGCGTGAAGGTCTGATTGCGGTCATCTCGGTCAAGGTACCGGATCCCAAGTTCTCCTCCCAGACCAAGGACAAACTGGTCTCTTCCGAAGTGAAGACCGCCGTTGAACAGGCGATGGGTGAGAAGCTCGGCGAGTTCCTGCTGGAAAACCCGGGCGATGCCAAGATAGTGGTCAACAAGATCATCGATGCGGCCCGTGCCCGTGAAGCTGCCCGCAAGGCCCGCGAGCTGACTCGCCGCAAGGGTGCGCTGGATATCGCCGGTCTGCCCGGCAAGCTGGCAGACTGTCAGGAGAAAGACCCGGCCCTCTCCGAACTCTACATAGTGGAAGGGGACTCTGCTGGCGGTTCCGCCAAGCAGGGTCGCAACCGCAAGAACCAGGCCATACTGCCGCTCAAGGGCAAGATCCTGAACGTGGAGAAGGCCCGTTTCGACAAGATGATCTCCTCGCAAGAGGTGGGCACCCTGATCACAGCCCTGGGCTGTGGTATCGGTCGTGACGAGTACAACCCGGACAAGCTGCGTTACCACAACATCATCATCATGACGGATGCGGACGTCGATGGTGCGCACATCCGTACCCTGCTGCTGACCTTCTTCTATCGTCAGATGCCGGAAATCATCGAGCGTGGCTACATCTACATAGCCCAGCCACCGTTGTACAAGGTCAAGAAGGGCAAGCAGGAGCAGTATCTGAAAGACGAAGATGCGCTGCTGCAGTACCAGACTGCCATGGCGCTGGATGGTGCGACCCTGCATGTCAACGAGTCGGCGCCGGCTATCGGTGGCGAGGCACTGGAGCGTCTGGTCAACCAGCACCGCGCCGTGTCTCACCTGATCACTCGCATGTCCCGCCGTGCTCCGGATGCCGTGCTGACCCAGCTGATCTATCAGCCTGAGTTGAACGAAACCCTGCTGGCCAGCGAAAGCGATCTGCTGGCCTGGTGCCAGGGCATGGAAGCCGTGCTCAACGAGAGCAACCACGGTATTCAGTACCAGATCCAGGTGCGTCGTGACGAAGAGCGCAGCCTGTTCGTGCCGCATGCCGTCGTGCGTCAGCACGGGGTAGACCGTGAATATGCGATCAGCTACGACTTCCTGCAGTCCTCCGAGTACCGTCAACTGGTCTCGCTGGGCAAGGAGATTGCGAACCTGATCGAGGACGGTGGTTTCATCAAGCGTGGCGAGAAGGTCAAGCCGATCGCCAACTTCGTGGAAGCGGTCGACTGGCTGATGGGCGAAGGCAAGCGTGGCATCTACATCCAGCGCTATAAAGGGCTGGGCGAGATGAACCCGGATCAGCTGTGGGAAACCACCATGGATCCGGAAGCCCGTCGCATGCTGCGCGTCACCATCGACGATGCCGTCGGTGCCGACCAGCTCTTCTCCACCCTGATGGGTGATGCCGTTGAGCCCCGTCGTGACTTTATCGAGACCAACGCCCTGCGCGTTGCCAACCTCGACGTCTAATCGATGCAGTCAGACAGCTAAAAGCCGCTCCTTGTGAGCGGCTTTTTTACATCTGCAGTCAGGGGATCGCACTATCCGTTCCCCATCAGGATGGCGACCAGCCCTGGATTATCTCGGATCGTCATGGATGTTCCACGTGAAACACAGTGCTGACCATTGCCAACCAAACACTTGTGATTGTTTATCATCAGCCCAGCTCGGGCGCCGGGCAGTAGAGACGCAGGCGATGGCCATCCGGATCGAGCGCCATGCCGGTGTAGCCAAACTCCATCTTGGTTGGCTGCTGGAGTATGGTCAGGCCGCGAGCCCGCCACTCGGCCAAGCCCATATCGACACTGGCTTCATCAGGCAGAGGGAAGGCCAGCTCCATGGCGCCTGCACTCTGGGTAACGGCGGGTTCTACTGTGGCACTGGACCAGAGCGCCAGCCTGGCGCCTGACTCGAACACGAACATGGCAAAGGTGGGAGACTCTTCGACTGGCGGATGGCCAAACAGCTCGCGATAGAAGAGGGCGCTGCGAGCCGGATTCGCGACATAGAGAATGGTGAACTGTGGGACTAACAACATGGTAATGCTCCTTGATTCGGTGGAGGGCGCATCTACGCCGACCCCGTCAGCATGGCGCTACCTGCTGTCAGTTTCTGTCAGCAATGAATTTTGGTTGCGGGATCTGCTGGGTAGCACGCCACTCTTTCAGCAGGCTCTCTCTGCTCTTGGGATAGCGCTTATCTTCCTGCTGCATCCGGGTGATGCGATCTACCCGAAAGTGACGAAAGCCTTGCCGCAGTTCGCACCAGGCGACCAGTACCCGCACCTGCTCGAAGTAGCCGAGAGCAAATGGCCAGACGGTGCGCTCAGATAGCTCCTTTTTCAGATCGCGATAGCTCAGGGTCACCTTGCGCTGCTGGCGGATGGCACTGCGCAGGGGGGCCTCATTGACAGGGCTGTCGCTGCGGGAGGTGCCGATCAGCAGGGCATTGGCCTGGAGCTGTTGGCGGTATTCGGCGGGTAGCACGGCCTCTATCTTGGCCAGTGCACTGCTGGCAGATGCACTCAAGGCTTCATCACAGTGCGCGACGACCCAGCGTGAACCCAGCACCAGGGCTTCCAGCTCCTCTTCGCTGAACATCAGCGGGGGCAGCATGAAGCCAGGGCGCAGCACATAGCCGATACCGGGCTCACCTTCGATATGGGCACCTTGAGCCTGCAGGGTGGCGATATCCCGATAGAGGGTGCGCAGACTGATGCCAAGCTGGCTGGCCAGCTCTGTGCCTGTGATGGCGTAACGGTGACCGCGCAACAGCTGGAGCAGGGCCAGCAGGCGTTCGGAACGGGACATGGCATGGCTCCTTGAGATCTGCGGTTAGGGTGCCATGTTTGGGCGAGCCGGGACAAGGTGGGGGATTATGCTCACCTCTTTTATTATCACTAGAAGATGCCAAGGGAAGCTAAGAGCCACATCTGATGTTTCAGAAAATTTTTCATTTTTCGCCCTTGAAAGCAAAAAACTGGCCCCTATATAGGTAACAAGGCCGGAACGCTCGACAGAGGTTTCGACCAAGAACCCGTCCAACAGGAGGGTAAATAATCCGTTATCGCTCACAAGAGGGTAATACTATGCGTTCTATCGATTTTTCCCCGCTCTATCGTTCTGCCATCGGTTTCGATCGTCTGGCCAATCTCATCGAATCTGCGGCCAGCAATGGCAATGCCGGTTATCCCCCCTACAACATCGAGCAGCTGAGTGACAACGACTACCGTATCAGCATGGCGGTGGCTGGCTTTACCCAGGAAGAGCTGGAGCTGAGCTTCCAGGAAAATCTGCTGACGGTGAAGGGCAGCAAGCAGGCAGAGTCCGATCGCAACTACCTGTATCAGGGCATAGCCGAGCGAGGCTTCGAGCGTCGTTTCCAACTGGCCGACTATGTGCGAGTAAAAGGGGCTGATCTGAAAAATGGCCTGCTGCACATCGAGCTGATGCGAGAAGTACCCGAGGCGATGAAGCCGCGCAAGATTGAGATCAACGGCTAACACCTGATTTGAATCCATTTTTACCAAGCTTCCCGGGTGCCGATGACGGGCCGTGGAAATGAAAACCTGTTGCTTATTAGAAGGATAGGATTATGCGTAACCTCGATTTTTCTCATCTCTATTCCAATGCCGTCGGCTTTGAGCGGATGGCCCGTGAGCTGGAGGGTCTGTTTGAACAGAAAGCAGCAGCCTATCCCCCTTACAACATCGAAAAGCGGGAGCACGACAGCTACCGCATCACGCTAGCGGTGGCAGGCTTCGAGCGCGAAGAGCTGGAGCTGGAAACCGAAAACGGCACCCTCAAGGTGAAGGGGCGCAAGGCCGCTGCCGGTGAGCGTCAGTTCCTCCATCAGGGTATCGCAGAGCGTGACTTCGAGCTCGCCTTCAAGCTGAGTCAGCACGTTGAGGTGCAGGGCGCCAAACTGGAACATGGCCTCTTGACCATAGATCTGGCTCGCGAGCTGCCCGAGGCGCTCAAGCCTCGTGCCATCGAGATCGGCAAACCCGATCAGCTGGCGCTGCCCAACTAAGTGACAAGAGATGAAAAAGGCCTGCGATTGCAGGCCTTTTTGTTTTTGGCAGGCTTGATCAGCGAGCGTAGAGAGTATTGATTTCGTCCGCAAGGATGGCAATGCCACGGCGCACCAGCTCCTCGCTCTGGGAGTAGTTGAGGCGGATGCACTCCTGGCTGTGGCGCCACTCCGGGTCATCAATGCCGGGGAAGAAGTAGTGACCAGGCACGATCAGCAGATTCTTGGCCTTCAACCGTTCATACAGCTCCTGGCTGTGGATCGGCAAGCCTTCGAACCAGAGCCAGAGGAAGAGGGCGCCTTCCGGCTTGTGGATATGGAAGCGCGGGTCCGGGATGGCGTCTCGCAGCAGTTGCACGGCGAAGTCGGCCTTCTGCTTGTAGAAGGGTTTCACCACTTGTTCGCTAAGGGCAATGATCTCGCCGCTCTCGATCATGGGGATTGTGATGGCGGGCCCCAGGCTGCCCGGCGCCAGGTTGATGATGCCGCTCAGGTTGGTGATGGCCTGGATAATCTTCTCATCGGCGATGACGATGCCACAGCGGGTGCCTGGCAGTCCCAGCTTGGAGAGGCTCATGCAGAGGATGGTGTTGGCGTTCCAGAACGGCTTGGCCTCGCTGAAGATGATGCCGGGAAAGGGCACACCGTAGGCATTGTCGATCAGCAGTGGAATGCCCTTGTCGCGGGCGATCTGATCGAGGTGTTCAATCTCTTCGTCGGTCAGCACGTTGCCAGTTGGATTGGTCGGCCGAGAGACGCAGATCACGCCGATATCGTCACCCACCTGCAGACTTTCGAAATCCACATGGTATTTGAACTGGCCATCGGGCAGTTTCTCTATGGTGGGTTTGTACGCCACGAAATAGTCATCGGCCAGTGCCGAGTCGGCATAGCCAATGTATTCGGGCGCCAGGGGGAAGAGCACCTTCTTCTTGCGGCCATCTGCGAACTCACCGGCCAGCAGGTTGAACAGGTAGAAGAAGGCATTCTGGCTGCCGTTGGTCAGGGCGATATTGCGGGACGTGATATTCCAGCCGAGCTCCTTGCTGAGCAGGGTGGCCAGTGCCTTGGTGAACCTGTCTTTGCCTTGGGGGCCGTCGTAGTTGGCCATGGCTTTGACCAGTTCGCCATTGTCGAGCAGGTTTCTGGCTTCGGTTTGAAAGCGCTCCAGCATGGCGGGGATCGGAGCCGGATTGCCGCCACCCAGCATGATGGCGTCCGGATTGGTCAGCCCCTGATTAAGGTCATCCATGAGTTGGGTAATGCCGGCGTGGCGAGTGAACTTCTCGCCGAACAAGGAAAATTCCATTCGGTGACGGATCCAGAGTCAGTTACGGGGATGTAGCACCATAGCTCAGTTTAAAAGCGGGTGTCGATCAAAATAACGGGACGTTCCACGTGGAACATGACTCAATAATCAAGCATGGTAAAAAATACCACTAATGGGTTTAAAAATGACCACACATGATGTTTTGTGCGACGTACCTTGGTGTCATAAGAAGATAAATTTAAACAAATTCATACTCTTATGTATTTTTTGAGGGTTGGCACGACTATTGGAATAGCTATCTGGTCATCTCAACCATACCGGAGCAAGCCAGATGAAAACCCTGATCGCCACCCTGATAATGAGCACCCTCAGCCTGAATGTCATGGCAACTGAAAACCCCAGACCCGAACTGGATACCGCCAAACTGGGACAGGAGATGCTGGCCCAGCAGCAGGAAGCATCCCGGGCTGTGGTGCTGGATGCCCTCAGCAACTTGAAGCCACTGGTGCTGGATACCCTGGTGGTGGAAGCTAGCTCGGCCGATGCGACTCACCCCGAGAGTTGAGATGACGCAGGGGAGTCTGCCCCGTATGCTGCTTGAAGAAGCTGATGAAGGCGCTGTCGCTGGAGAACTCCAGCGAAGCCGCTACCCGACTGATGGGCACAGCCTCGGCCAGCAGCTCCATGGCGCGCAGCAGACGCCACTGCTGGCGCCATGCCTGATAGCTCATGCCGGTTTCCCGCATGAAGATACGACCTATGGTCTTGTCACTGGCACCCACCCGTTCGGCCAGCCGGTTGAGCCGATCGGGCAGGGTGTCCCCCCGTTTTACCTCCTGTAACCAGACTGCCAGGCGAGGGTCTGCCGGCAACGGCAGCTGCCAGGATTGTCGCGGCGCTTGCGCCATCTCCTCCATGAACAAGGCCAGCGTCCGGCTCTGCTCCACTTCCGGTTTATCCCATGACCAGAGCGCCATTCGCTCTATAACCTCCCGCAGCAGTGGATTGACAGCGATCACCTGCACACTGGCTGGCAGCTCTGGTTGTGGCATGAAGTAGAGGGATCGGTAGGCCACCACGCCGCGCATCAAGACCCTGTGGGGCGTACCCGCCGGCAGCCAGGCTGCCCGGCTGGGTGGCAGCAGACAGACCCGATTGGCCAGCTCTATGCTCATGCAGCCAGCCTGGGCGAACAACAGCTGATGGCGTTGATGCTGATGCAAGCCTGAGTCGTGCCAACCCAGTGCAGAGGCTATGCCGATCACGCTGCCAGTCAGGCGGTCGGGATCAAAGGGGTGATCGGGAAGAATAAAGGCCATATGTCTGATTGTTGATGTTTATAGTCTTGCTTATTGTAATCAGACATTTCGTATCTCTCTAGACTGGCAACCTCTCGTCAAGGAGGTTTGTCATGAACAACAAGTTGCCACCGCTCTGGCTGGTGGTGGGATTGATGATGTTTCCCCAGATAGTGGAGACCATCTACAGCCCTGTGCTGACGCATATTGCCAGTCAGTTCAGGGTGAGTGACGGGCAGGCGTCCCAGACACTGTCGGTCTATTTTCTGGCGTTTGCGGTAGGGGTTGTCTGTTGGGGTCGCCTCTGCGATCTGATCGGGCGGCGTCCGGCCATGCTGGCCGGTCTGCTGACCTACGGGGCTGGCAGTCTGCTGGCATTGCTGGCCAACCAGTTTGAAACCCTGCTGCTGGCCCGGATCATCTCGGCCTTTGGCGCCGCCGTGGGATCTGTCGTGACCCAGACCATGCTGCGTGACAGTTATCAGGGCAGCGATCTGGCCCGTGTCTTCTCCGTGATGGGGGTGGCTCTGTCCATCAGCCCTGTGTTGGGGCTGGTGAGCGGCGGTCTGTTGGCCGAGCAGTTAGGCTATCTCGGTGTCTTCAGCGGCTTGCTGGTGCTGGCCCTGGGATTGACGGTGATCGCCAGCTGGCGTCTGCCTGAAACCCGTCCTGCCATCACTACCCGGGTGGCTCTCTGGCCACTGGCGTGCCGGATGGCAAGGGATGGCGGGCTCTGGCGCAGCGCCCTGCTGGTCGCTCTGTTCAATACCATGCTGTTTGGCTACTACAGCCTGGCACCGTTTCTGTTTGCCGGATTGGGATTGAATGCTAGCGAGTTCGGCTATTCCGGCCTGGTGTTGGCGCTAGGGACTCTGATCGGCAGCCTGCTGAACAAGCGCTTGTTGGGCAAGGGCTGGCAGTCGATGTCGCTCATCCGGCTGGCCACGTCGCTGGCGCTGGGGGCGGGGGTTGCTGTGTGGACGAGTCAGGATTCGCTCTGGTTCCTGTTGCCCATGATGGGAGTGGTCGTGGCCTTTGGTATCGCCATTCCCAATGTGCTCAGTCAGGCCTTGCTGACTTATCGGGAGGTGGCAGGCAGTGCGGGTGCTCTGTTCGGGCTGGCTTACTACCTGTTGCTCAGTCTGGGGTTGGCACTGGCGGCCGGTTTGCAGGATCTGGGCATGCTGCTCTTTGGCTGTGGCCTCTTGGCCGTACTGTGCAGCGGACGGCGTTCCACGTGAAACATCAGCTGCCGATAAAGCGGTAGCCGATGCCGGATTCTGTCTCGATCAGGTGGGGTTGCTGGGAATGTTGCCGCCCAGCTTCTTGCTGAAACATCAGCTGCCGATAAAACGGTAGCCGATACCGGATTCGGTCTCGATCAGGTGGGGTTGCTGGGAATGTTGCCGCCCAGCTTCTTGCTGAAACATCAGCTGCCGATAAAACGGTAGCCGATGCCGGATTCGGTTTCAATCAGGCTGGGTTGCTGGGGATTATCCCCCAGCTTCTTGCGCAGGCTGGCGATGACGATGCGCAGGTAGTGGGTATCTTCCTTGTGGCTCGGTCCCCAGATGTCGTTGAGCAGCTGGGTCTGCATCACCAGCTTGCCGGGATGGCACACCAGCGCCTGCAGCAGGGCAAACTCCTTGCGAGATAAGGGAATTTCCTCATCATGCAGGCTCACCTTGTGGCTGCTGGCGTCCAGGGTCAGGCCACATTGCGGGAAGTGGCGGCGTTCGCCGCTGCTGACTCCGGCCCGCTGGCGCAGCAATACCCGGATGCGGGCCATCATCTCCCCAATGCCGAACGGCTTGCTCATATAGTCGTTGGCGCCGGCATCCAGCAGTCGCACCTTCTCCTGTTCCGAATCCCGCGCCGACAGTACCAGTACCGGATTCTGGTGATGCTCGCGAATGGCTTGCAGTATCTGAATGCCATCCCCATCCGGCAGGCCGAGATCCAGGATCACCAGATCGGGATTGAGATGGCGATACAGCTCCAGCCCTTCATTGACCCCTACCGCCTCGCTGACCTGATGCCCTTCGGCAATCAGGCTGATACGCAGAAAGCGGCGAATCGCCGCTTCATCATCTATGACCAATATGTGAGCCATCTAGTCTCCTGAGGCGAACATTGGGGGAGGGCTGAGGCGAGGGAAAATAGCACTCTCTGCCATCGCTGTGAGCCATATGCGGACCATTATACCTCAGGTGCGTTGAGGGCAAGCGGCAGCGAGATGCGCATGCAGGTGCCGTTGCCATTGGGACCGGAGAATGCCCAGATACGGCCGCCATGGGCCTCTATCATAGCGCGAGAAATGGCGAGGCCAAGCCCGGTGCCTCGACTGCCGCAATCGCCGACAGGCTGGGTGTAGAACAGATTGAAGATCTTGTCCCGGTCCGACTCGGCGATGCCTACCCCGATATCTATGATGTCGAGGATGAGGTCCGGATCCGCCAGCATCACCTTGAACTCTATGGGGGTGCCGGCCGGTGAGTAGCGGGAGGCATTGTCGAGGATATTGACCAGCACCTGCTCGATAAGGGCGCCGTGCACATAAAGCTGGGGGATCTGCTGATCGAAGTGCACCAGCAGCTTGTGCTGACGCCAGGAAGACTCCAGCCGCTTGCGGGCACTCTCCACCAGATCGGCCAGGTCGACCCAGTCGCGTTTCAGCTGGAAGTCGGGTGAACCGATGCGGGTCATGTCCAGCAGGTTCTGCACATAGCTGTGCAGGCGGCGCGCCTCGTCCTGCACCGAATGGAGCAGTTCGCTGCGATCCTCCGGGCTGATCCTGTCACCGTACTCCAGCAGGGTGCTGCCAGCCCCCATTATGGTGGCGAGCGGGGTTTTCAGGTCGTGAGAGACAGACGAGAGCAGGGCGGCGCGCATCCGATCCGTCTCTGCCTGCAACTGGCTGTCGGCCAACCGTTCGTTGAGATCGATCCGGGCCAGGGCCGCTCGGATGTCGGTGAGCAGGGCTTGCAGCTGGTGCTCGGCAGAAGAGGAGAGCGGATTGGTCAGCAGGATGCCCAGCACCAGCTCATCGGTGAGATGGTGATATTGCGCGTCGGCGGCATTGAGCGTCGCCGTGTGGGCTCCGGCACTCTGTTTCTGGGCCAGACACCAGTCGATGGCGGCTTTGTCGGTCTGGCCAGGCTCAATTTTTTCCGAACCAGCCCTGTGTTGATAATGCTGGTCGAGGGCAAAGACGGGTTGAGCCAGGGCCAGGGAGATGGCCTGGGTGCCTTGCCTGAGTACCTCTTCCGGACTGCTGGCGGTGGCCAGCCCCTGGCTCAGCGACAGCAGGGCATTGCCGAGCTGCTGGGTTTCACGCAAGCCCACCAGTTGCTGCCGCTGGCGGGAGGCGAGCCGTCCTGCCGTCATACCGACGATAAGCAGTACCAGCAAGGTGAGCAGGTCACTGTGTCTTGCCACGCTCAGTGAAAAATAAGGGGCGGTAAAGAGCAGGTTATGGCCGACAAACCCCAGCACGGCCGCCAGAATGGCGGGCACCAGGCTGGTGGTGAGTGCCGTCGCCAGCACCCCCAATACGAACAGCAGCGGCAGGGAGGCAGGGGGCAGCCAGTGAGAGAGTCCCCAGGCGGCAGCCGATGTCAGCCCCATTATGGTCACTGCCAGCAGACTCTGGCGAATGTCCTTGGGGTGAAGCGGCTGCAATCCTATGCCGGGTTTGCGCTTCTCGGTATCCACCAGCGTGATTTCGAGCCCTTGTGCCTGTTTGAGCAGGTGTTGCACCAGGGAGCGGCGCCAGGGGGCCTTGTGGGGTTTGCCGAGCAGTAGTTGTGAGACCTGTTGCTGCTCGGCCGTTTCCAGCAGGGTACTGGCTACCGCCGGGCTGGAGAGGGTCAACACCTTGGCCCCTAGGTGGGAGGCCAGCGCCAGTGCCTGCTCCAGCTCGGCGGAGCGTTGTCCCTTGCTGTCGATATGGACCACCAGCCAGGGCAGCTGGCGGCGCTGGGCGAAACGGTGGCCGTAGCGCACCAGTGCAGAGCCGTGCTGATCACCGAGGCAGACCATCAGCTTGCCTCGCAACGGCAGCGTTGTCTTGCCTGCGGCTTGCCACTGCAGTTGCAGATCCCCCTCCACGTGGCTGGCGGCGGTCTGCATCGCCAGCTCGCGCAAGGCGGTCAGGTTGTTGAGGGAGAAGAAGGACTGCAGGGCGGCCTTGGCCTGATGGGGCACATAGACCTTGCCCTCCTTGAGTCGGCCGAGCAACTCCTTGGGGGGCAGGTCGATCAGCACTATGCTGTCGGCCTCCAGCAGCACCTGATCGGGCAGGGTCTCCTTGACCCTGACACCGGTCAGTTGCCACACCAGATCGTTGAGGCTCTCGAGGTGTTGCACGTTGAGGGTGGAGTAGACATCGATGCCTGCCCCGAGCAGCTCCTCCACATCCTGCCAGCGCTTCTCGTGGCGGCTGCCGGGGGCATTGCTATGGGCCAGCTCATCCACCACCACTATGGCGGGTTTGCGTGCAAGCAGCGCATCCAGATCCATCTCCTCCAGACGTTGCTGGCGGTGGAGATGGAGTTTGCGTGGCTGGATGGCAAGCTTGTCGAGCAGGGCCAGAGTCTCCTGACGGCCGTGGGTTTCCACTACGCCGATCAGGATATCGACCCCCTCTCTTGCCTGCTCACGCACTGCCTGCAGCATGGCGTAGGTCTTGCCTACGCCGGGTGCGGCACCGAGGAATACCTTCAGCTTGCCCTTGTGTTCTTGCTCCAGGCTCGCCAGCAAGGCGTCGGCCCTTGCCTCATCACGCATCCCGGTGCTCCCGCTCCAGACCTGCCGCCTTTACCTCATCACGCATTATTGTCCTTATCGAGCAACCGCTGGCTCAGTTCGAAAATATGGGTCATCGCCAGCCGCATGTGCCGGACTTTGCCTCCATCAGGCATCCTTGCCCTGATCGAGCAACAGATTCAGCTGAAGGATATTGACCACTTGCGGGCCAAGGATACCAGCTTGTGTCGCCGACTTGACCTGCTCCGTCAGCAAGGCGGGGTCCAGCCCTCGCTGCTTGGCCACTCTGTTCACCTGAGCCAGCACGGCATCCACCGGCAGATGGGGGTCGAGGCCTGAGCCGGAGCGGGTCAACATGGCCGGTGACTGGACATCACCCTGTGCCTTGGCGAACTCGCTACGCAATGGTGAGCTGACGCCCAGGTTGCTGCCGCCGCCACCTATGGTGGCGAAGTCACTGGCGGAAGGACGGGAATGAAAGTACTCGGCCCGCTCGAATTTCTGCGCCAGCAGGGCGCTGCCAACAAACTCTTGCTTCTTGTTGGTCAACTGGCTGCCGTTGGCCTGCCAGGGAAACAGCAACTGGGCCACACCTGTCACTGCCAGGGGATAGCTGACGCCCAACAACAGGGTCAGGGTCAGCAGGGTTCTGATTGCGATCATGATTTTCTTGCTCCAAACAGGTTGATGGGATGCAAGCCTGGCTTGCACCCCGCTATGTCGTTACACCAGACCTAGGCCTGTGATGACCCGGTCGATCAGCTTGATGCCGATTAATCGGGTGCACCAGCAGGCCATGGACGCCATGGATTCAGCGCCTTGTGCCCTTGTTCCTACACCAAGCCCAGGCCGGTAATGACCAGATCGATCAACTTGATGCCGATAAAGGGTACCAGCAGACCCCCGACACCGTAGATCATCAGGTTGCGGCGCAGCAGGCTGGCAGCCGTTCCCTTCAGACTGACACCGCGCAGGGCCAGCGGTACCAGCGCCACTATGATCAGGGCGTTGAAGATGATGGCCGACAAGATGGCGCTTTCGGGGCTACCCAGCTGCATCAGGTTCAGCGCACCCAGTTGCGGATAGGCAGCGATGAACAGGGCCGGCAGTATGGCAAAGTACTTGGCCACGTCGTTGGCGATGGAGAAGGTGGTCAATGCTCCCCGGGTCACCAGCAACTGCTTGCCGACCAGTACCACGTCCAGCAGCTTGGTGGGGTTGGAGTCGAGATCCACCAGGTTGCCCGCCTCCTTGGCGGCCTGGGTACCCTCGTTCATGGCCAGACCCACGTCAGCCTGTGCCAGCGCGGGCGCATCGTTGGCACCGTCACCGCACATGGCAACCAGACGTCCGTCCGCCTGCTCCTGGCGGATATAAGCCAGCTTCTTCTCCGGCGTTGCTTCTGCGATAAAGTCATCCACCCCGGCTTCGGCAGCGATGGCGGCAGCGGTCAGCGGGTTGTCACCTGTGATCATCACTGTACGGATCCCCATGTGACGCAGGATCTGGAAGCGGGCCTTGATGCCTGGCTTGATGATGTCCTTGAGGAACACGACTCCCAGCAGCTTCTCGTGAGTGCAGACCAGCAGCGGCGTGCCGCCCTGACGAGCTATGTGATCCACAGACTTGAGGATTACCTCTGGCACTGCCTTGCGGTCGAGGGAGAGGTAGTTGAGTACCGCATCCACAGCCCCCTTGCGATATTGGTGACCGTTGCGATCCAGACCGCTCAGGCGGGTCTCGGCACTGAAGGGGATCACCTTGTCGCTCTCCAGCTGGCTCGGCTTGGCCATGCTCTTGCCCGCCAGGGTCAGGATGGACTTGCCCTCCGGCGTATTGTCGCCGAGGGAGGCCAGCATGGCCGCCTGGGCAAGCAGTGAGGGATCCACCCCAGGTGCCGGGATCAGCTCGTCTGCCATGCGGTTACCGAAGGTGATGGTGCCTGTCTTGTCCAGCAACAGGGTGCGCACGTCACCGGCGGCCTCCACGGCACGGCCTGATTTGGCTATCACGTTCAGCTTCACCAGCCGGTCCATACCGGCGATACCGATGGCGGAGAGCAGACCGCCTATGGTGGTCGGTATCAGGGTGATGAAGAGGGCGATCAGATAGAGCCTGGGTACCTGGGTGCCGTTGTAGTTGAGGAACCAGGGCAGGGTCGCCACCACCAGCAGGAAGATCAGGGTCAGACCCACCAGCAGGGCGTCGAGCGCCATCTCGTTCGGGGTCTTCTGGCGCTTGGCTCCTTCGACCAGGGCTATCATCCGATCCAGCGTGCTTTCACCCGGATTGTTGCTGACGCGTACCCAGATCTCGTCGGAGACCACTGTGGTGTTGCCAGTCACACCACTGCGGTCGGTGCCGGATTCGCGGATGACGGGGGCAGATTCCCCCGTGATGGCGGCTTCGTTGACCGAGGCGATACCGGCGACCACTTCACCATCGGCCGGGATCATCTCGCCGCTGCGTACCAGCACCAGATCGCCTTTCAGCAGGCTGGTGGCAGGCACCCATTCGCCCTGACCATCTTTTGCATCGGTCACCCGACGTGCCTTGAGCTGGCTCATGCCCGCCTTCAGACTGTCGGCTCTCGCCTTGCCACGACCTTCGGCCAGGGTCTCGGCAAAGTTGGCAAACCAGAGGGTCAGCCACAGCCAGGCGGTCAGTTGCCAGGCCAGACTGGGGGCGACCCCAGACAAGGGTTGCCCCAGCAGGGACTCCACGGTTGCCATGACGGCAGCCAGCCAGAGTGTGAACAGAATAGGGCTGCCAAACAGTGCCTTGGGATTGAAGCGGTAAAGCGCTTCGGCCATGGCCTGCACGATTTGCGAGCGTTGCTTTTTACCCTTCACCTTGTCGGCATGGGTTGTGATGGATATGGACTTGCTCATTGAAAAGCTCCCAGTATCAAATAGTTGACCATTCGCATCTGTGATGTGATCGCGCTGGCGTCGTTCATCAGAACGCTCCCTGCATCAGGCTCAGATGCTCGGCTACCGGTCCCAGCGCCAGTACCGGCAGGAAGGAGAGGCCACCTATCAGCAGTACTGTGATGATCAGCAAGGTAATGAACAGCGGGCCGCGGATCGGGAAGTCACTCTCACCTGTCTCCTGGCGCGGGGCGCGGGCGAGCTGACCTGCGATGGCCAGCACAGGGATGATGTAACCGAAGCGACCGAGCAGCATGGCCAGGCCGATGGCGATGCATTGCCAGCTATCGGCGGCTGCGAGACCAGCAAAGGCGGAGCCGTTGTTACCCGCGGCCGAGGCATAGGCATAGATCAGCCGTGACAGCCCGTGGGGGCCTTCATGACCTATGATGGTGCTGGCATCCGGCATCAGCAGCGTCACCCCGCCGATCACCAATACCCCGACTGGCATCACCAGCATGCTGGCGACAACCCATTTCATCTCAGTGATACCGAGGCGCTTGCCCAGATAGGTCGGGGTGCGCCCCACCATCAGGCCGCAGAGGAACACGGTCAGCAGAACGAACAGCATCATGCCGTAGATACCGGCACCCACACCGCCAAAGACCACTTCACCGAGCAACATGTTGAACATGCCGACCATGCCGCCGAGGGGGGTGAAGCTGTCATGCATGGCGTTGACCGACCCGTTGGAGGCGGCTGTGGTGGCGACTTCCCAAATGCTGGAGAGCACAGGGCCGAACCGGCTCTCCTTGCCTTCCCAGTTGCCCATCTGAGTTGTGAGTTGAGTCAGGTTCGGGTCCGGCTTCATCTCCTGAGTAACAGAGAGACTGAGCCCCAGCACGAACAGCAACGCCATGGCGGTGAGGATGGCGCGGCCGTGGCCCGTGTCCTTCACGTAACGGCCCAGAGTGCAGACCAGCGCGGCGGGAAGGGTCAGCAGGGCGACCATCTCCAGCCAGTTGGAAAGGGCGGTCGGGTTCTCGAACGGGTGAGCCGAGTTGACACCGAAGAAGCCACCACCGTTGGAACCGAGCTGCTTGATGGCAATTTGCGAGGCAGCGGGGCCCAGTGGCAGCAGTTGCTCCTGACCTTCCAGACTGTGGAACGGCAGGTAGGCAGACAGGCTCTGGGGCACACCCTGCCACACCAGCAGCAGTGCCATGATCAGCGCCATCGGCAACAGTACATAGAGGCAGAAGCGCACGAGATCCTGCCAGAAGTTGCCAAGGTGTATGGTCTGCTGGCGGGAGATGCCGCGAAACAGGGCGACGGCGACGGTCGCACCGGTACCGGCGGAGACGAAGTTCTGGGTGGTAAGCCCCACCATCTGGCTGAAGTAGGAGAGGCTGGCCTCACCGGAATAGGCTTGCCAGTTGGTGTTGGTCATGAAGCTGACCGCTGTGTTGAAGGCCAGTTCCCAGTTCAGCCCTGGCAATTGCTGCGGGTTGAGGGGAAGCAGGCCTTGTGCCATCAGGATCAGGAACAGCAGACCGAAACCGGCACCGTTGAAGGCCAGCAGGCTGAGGGCGTAGGACTTCCAGTCCTGCTCCCGTCCGTCCGTGCCGCAGCAGGCCAGGGTGGCGCGCTCGATCGGCGACAGCCAGCGGCTCTTGCCTTCAAACACCCGATATATATAGCTGCCAAGCAGGGGTGCTGGCAGCAGGACCAGCAGCACAAAGGCTACCGGATAGATCACTTCTTGCCACATATCAGATCCCTCACTCGTGGCTGCGCGTTAACGCGCGCAACAGATAACCCATAAGGGCGAGGACCAGCAGCAGATATAGCCAATTCATATCGACTCCATTGAAATAATTAGCTGCAAGAGTCGACGTAAAACAGCATCGACTCCGTTGGTGTAGTTGACGCTGAAAGGGTATGTAAAACAGGCGTAAAGGCGCCATAAAGCGGCATGGGGCGGGCGTAAAATTGGCGTAAAAAGCGCAGGTTTGTCGGGCTGGCGAAGGGCAGATATGAAAAAAACCGGCCTAGACCGGGTTGCTAGGAAGAGGGCGAGAGGCTTAATGCATTGTCACTAACTCTTCTGCGCTGGTGGGATGGGGATAGCAACGCAGTTATTGAAGCCAGCCTGATGGTGTGATGAGGCTGGCTTCACGCACATTTAGCGCATGGTCACGAACTCTTCCGCGCTGGTGGGATGGGGATAGCAACGCAGTTATTGAAGCCAGCCTGATGGTGTGATGAGGCTGGCTTCACGTACATTTAGCGCATGGTCACGAACTCTTCCGCGCTGGTGGGATGAATGGCCACGCAGTTGTCGAAGTCCGCCTTGGTAGCCCCCATCTTCATGGCGACACCGAAGCCTTGCAGGATCTCGTCCATGGCAAAGCCGATGCCGTGCAGACCGACCACTTTTTCTTCCGGCCCGACACAGACCAGCTTCATGCGAGTGGGTTGGCGATGCTGTGTCAGTGCCGAATACATGGCGGTGAACTGGCTGCGGTACACCTTCACCTGACTCTCGCCATACTCGGCGATGGCCTCCGGCTCGGTCAGGCCTATGGTGCCAATGGGGGGGTGGCTGAACACCACTGTCGGTACCAGATTGTAATCAAGGTGCTCATTGGGCTTGTTGTTGAACAACCGCTCCGAGAGGCGACGACCTGCGGCGACGGCCACCGGGGTCAGCTGGATGCGACCCGTGTTGTCACCCACCGCATAGACGTTGGCGACGGCGGTGTTCTGAAACTTGTCGGTCGGGATAAAACCCTTGTCGTCCAGTTCGATGCCGGCTGCTGTCAGGTTGAGATTGTCGGTGGCTGGTGTGCGGCCAATGGCCCAGATCAGGCAGTCGACCGTGAGGTGGCGACCATCTTCCAGCTGCAGTGTCAGACTGTCATCAGCGTTCTTGATTACCGCTTTGGGAGTGGCATGGATGTGCAGTTTGGGCCCTTCTTGCGCCATGATCTCCACCAGGGTCTCGTGGATCATGGGATCGAAGTTGCGCAGCGGCGCGTGTTTGCGAACCACCAGATGGGTTTCACTGCCGAGGGCCTGCATCACGCCAGCAATTTCGACCGCGATATAGCCAGCACCGACCACGGCAACCCGCTTGGGCTGCGCCTGCAGATCGAAGAAACCATCAGAGTCGATCCCCAGTTCGGCGCCGGGAATAGTGGGTACTTCAGGGCGGCCACCGGTGGCGATCAGTATGTGATCGGCAGTGAATTGTTCACCATTGACCTCGATCGTGTTGCTATTGACGAAGCGGGCGAAGCCTTTGACGACGGTGATCTGGTTTTTGCCCAGCACATTCTGGTAGGACTGATGGATGCGGCCTATGTAGGCCTGGCGGGACTCGACCAGCTTGGCCCAGCTGAATTGATTGAGTGTGGTATCGAAGCCGTAATCGGCGCCATATTTCAGGGCATCGGCGATCTGGCCTGCATACCACATGGCTTTCTTCGGTACACAACCGACGTTGACGCAGGTTCCCCCCAACTCTTTGGCTTCAATCAGGGCAACTTTTTTGCCGTACATGGCAGCCCGGTTCGCCGAGGCGATACCGCCACTGCCGCCGCCGATGGCGATATAGTCAAAATGCTGTGCCATTGCGAGATTCTCCGCTCATTAAGAAGGCAATCACAGCATGATGGGGATAAAGCGGCTGGCTCACAAGAGCCAGCACTCAGTTATGTTGGATTGGCAGGCGAATATGGAACTGGGCGCCATTGCCCGGCTCGCTGGCACAGCTGATGCGGCCTTTCAGCAACTGCACGACCAGGTTGTAGATGATGTGGGTGCCGAGCCCGCTGCCGCCCTGGCCTCGCTTGGAGGTGACAAAGGGGTCGAAGATGCGCGGTAATATCTCGGGTGGGATGCCGCAGCCGTTGTCGCTGTAGTTGATCAGCAGCTCTTCACCCTCTTGTTCCACCTTGATGGTGATCTTCTTGGGCTTGTCCCAGTTGTCGAAGCCGTGATTGATGGAGTTGAGGATCAGGTTTGAGTAGATCTGGGTGAAGCTGCCGGGGAAGGAGAAGATCGACAGCTTGGGATCGCACTGGATATCCACCTCGCACTGGGCCTTCTTCAGCTTGTGACCGAGGGAGACCACCACCTGATGCAGGTTGTCGGCGAGGCTGAAGTTGTAGCGTGCCTCGGACGACTGATCCACCGCCACCTGCTTGAAGCTGGCGATGAGCTCAGATGCGCGGCGCAGGTTGCCCTGCAGCAGCTGCATGGACTCGTCGAGGTTGACGGTGAACTCGTTGAGATAGGAGCGCGACAGCTGCTTGGATTCGATGTGCTGCTTGAAGTCGGCTACCCGCTCCTGCAGGTAGGAGGAGGCGGTCACGCTGATGCCGATGGGGGTGTTGATCTCGTGGGCGACCCCAGCCACAAGGGAACCGAGTGAGGCCATCTTTTCCGATTCCACCAGGGTTTGCTGGGCCTGTTTCAGATCGTCGTATGCCCTGCCCAGTTGATTGTTGGCATCGCTCAGGCTGCGGGTCCGTTCTTCCACCTTGCCTTCCAGCAGCTCGTTGAGCTGAATGATCTCCCGCTCAACCTTCTTCAGGCGGGTGATGTCATAACCGAATCCGATCAGATACTTGAGGTTGGGCCCTTCGTAGAAGGGGGCGAAGGTCCACTGCAGTACCAGCTCATGGCCCTGCTGGTCATGCATGATGACCTCTTTATCCTCGATGGCGCCGTGATCGGCCAGGGCCAGGGTCAGGTCTTCCCGCTGCTCCTGGCTGACAAACAGATCCAGCCAGTTGTGCTGCAATATTTCCTGCTGGTGGTAGCCGGTCAGCAGTATGGCCGCCGGGTTGATGCTGGCGATGTTGAGATCCGGCTCCATGCAGCAGATGACCATATTGGCAGAGTTGATCAGGGTGGCGGAGAAGTCCCGCTCCTGTTGCAGCTGTTCTGCCGCCTGATGACGCGCCGCAAACTCATCGTTCAGCCGTGTTCGCATCTGGTTGAGGGTGGCGACCAGGGTATCCAGTTCATCGGGTTTCTTGCGGGGCAGAGGGCGGCCTTCCAGCGTCAGTTCGACAGCCAGCCTGTCCAGATTGAATTTTTGGGCGTAGTTGGCGATGCGGTTGATATGACGCACCACCAGATAGTAAATGATGATCAGGATGCAGAAGGAGACCACCAGCGTCTTGATGGTCTGACTGACCAGGATAAGCACGGACTTTTCGATAAGGCGCTGATAGATCTGCTCGAGGGAGGCTGCGACGAAGAGCTTGCCAACCACTTCACCCTGATAGGTGAGGTTGAATTCACGGGAGATGTCGTAGCTTTCCCGTTCGACCCCCTGAGTCAACAGCGGGACTTCCGAGTTGCCGAGCATCTCCTTGACCATCACGAATTGCATGTTGGGCAGGTTCATGATGCCTTCGATCTGCACCTTGACCTGCTCTTCATCCAGATTCCACAAACTGGCGGCGATGGGCTGCAGGAAGGAAGCTTCGATCTGGCCGATGCTGCTTTCAATGACAGCGACATCTTTACGGTAATCCCAGGCAAGCTGAAGCGCCGTAATGATCATCGCCAATACGGTACTGCACACCAGAATATAGGAGAGCAGTCGGTATGAGAGTCCGTTGCGGCCGACGGCCTGCGCGGTCTTGGAGAAG
Organism: Aeromonas sp. 2MA4; assembly: GCF_029237305.1. NCBI lineage: Bacteria > Pseudomonadati > Pseudomonadota > Gammaproteobacteria > Aeromonadales > Aeromonadaceae > Aeromonas > Aeromonas sp. 2MA4. The sequence continues at coordinate 87,177 of NZ_JAACFY010000015.1, forward strand.
AGTCCTGACATGGCGTCCTTGCGGTCTGGATATATTGCCATTTAGTTTAACTGCTTCATGCACTTATGTCGTGTTTCGTTAGCGTGATAAAAATAAGGCCCCGAAACGGGGCCTTGAGCAGTCAATTTGAGTATCAGTGACTCCCTTTCGCTTTGGGCGGAATGGATTCATCAAACACCGGCAGGGGTTTGTGTTCGGAGGCCAGGTAGGTATAGATCACCGGCAGCACGAACAGGGTGAAGATGGTGCCGATCGCCAGACCGGCCACGATCACGATACCGATACTGAAGCGCTGGGCCGCACCGGCACCCGCGGCATACAGCAGCGGGATCAGACCCGCAATCATGGCGGCCGTGGTCATCAGTATGGGGCGCAGACGCACCTTGGCTGCCTGCATCACGGCTTCCATCCGGTTCATGCCATGCAGCAACTGCTCTTCCTTCGCCACTTCGCAGATCAGAATACCGTGCTTGGTAATCAGACCCACCAGGGTGATAAGGCCTACCTGGGAGTAGATGTTCATGGTGGCCATGCCCCATGCCAGCGCAATCAAGGCGCCACTGATGGCAAGAGGGACAGAGACCATGATGACCAGGGGGTCACGCACGGATTCGAACTGGATAGCCAGCACCAGGAAGATGATGGCCAGGGCCAGTGCAAAGGTGGCGTAGAGCGCATTGCCCTCGGTCACGAACTGACGGGCTTCACCCATGAAGTCGTAGCGATAGCCTTGCGGCAGCTTCTCTTCGGCTGTGGCCTTGAACCAGTTGATCGCATCCCCCATAGCCACGCCCGGTGCCGGTACTGCGCCTATGGTGGCCGAGTTCAGCTGGTTGAAGTGGGGCAGGGCACGGGGCTCACCGACTACTTCGATACTGATGAGGCTCCCCAGCGGGATGGATTTACCGTCAGCCGCCCGCACGTAGTAACCCTTGATGGATTCCGGGTTCATGCGGTACTTGCGCTCGACCTGCGGGATCACTTCATAGGAGCGGCCATCCAGGTCGATACGGTTGACGTAACCGTCCGCCATCATGGTGCCCATTGTGATACCTATGTCCTGCATGGTGATGCCGTAGGCACCGGCCTTGTCCTTGTCGATCTTGATCTTCATGGTGGCGGAGTCGTAGTTCAGATCGAGATCCGAATAGACGAACTGGCCGTTGGCCTGGGTGGCCGCCAGCATTTCACCGGCGATCAGGAACAGGCTCTCGAAGCTCTTCGGCGTCGTGATGACGAACTGGATCGGCAGACCGCTCGACGCACCTGGCAGTTCCGGGAACTGGAAGGTGGTGATGGCCATGCCGGGGATGTTTTTCACCAGATTGGCAACCCGGTCCAGCACCTCTTTCTGGCTCGCTTCACGCTGGCTCCAGGGTACCATGGAGGCGATACCAAAGGCCTGGTTGGCATTGAACACACCGGAGAAGACCTGGGAGTAGGCGATTTCCGGCTGCTCATCCAGGATCTTGTTCACGTCCGCCATGGTGTTTTCGATGTAGTCCAGGTTGGCGTTGGACGGTGCCGTACCCAGCACGGCCATCACCCCCTTGTCCTCCGACGGAGCCAGTTCACTGGGGATGAATTTGAACAGCAGCGGCAGACTCCCAAATACGATGACGGCAAACACCAGGACCACGATGCGCTTTTGCATCACGGCGTGCAGCATGCTGTCGTAGCGGTCTGTCATCCGTTCCAGCAGGTGATGAACCGTGCTCTCGAACTTGCCCGGCTTTTCGTTGGCCTTGAGCATCTTGGCGCACATCATGGGCGATAGAGTCAGGGCTATGATGCCGGAGACAAATACTGCCCCCGCCAGGGTCAGGGCAAACTCCTTGAACAGGGAACCAGTGATGCCGCCCATCAGGGCGATCGGCGCGTACACAGCCGCCAGGGTGACCGTCATGGCGATAACCGGCACGGCTATCTCGCGGGTCCCTATGATGGCGGCCCGGAAGGGTTCCTCCCCCTGTTTGATATGCCGATCGACGTTCTCCAGCACCACTATGGCGTCATCCACCACCAGACCTATGGCCAGTACCATGGCCAGCAAGGTCATCAGGTTTATGGAGAAACCGAACAGATCCATCATCATCACTACGCCGATCAGACTGAGCGGTATTGTGATGATCGGGATGATGACGGCACGGAAGGAGCCAAGGAACAGGGTGATCACCACCAGCACGATGGCAGCTGCTTCCAGTATGGTTTTGATAACCTCGTGGATGGACTCGTTGATGGCGATGGTTGAGTCATACAGCACATTGGTCTGCATGGTGCTCGGCATGTTGCTCTTCAGGCTTGGCATCAACTCCAGTACATCGTGGGCGATGTTGATGGGGTTGGCAGTCGGTGCTGCGTTGACCGCCATGACCACGGCTTCGCGACCATTGGCACTGGCGCGATAGATGTCGTGGCTCTTCTCCAGCGTCACCTTGGCGATGTCGGAGAGGCGGATCACCTTGCCGTCACGGGTGGCGACGACCAGCCGTTTGAGCTCGTCGGTATCGCTGACCTGGGTTTCGGCATTGCCGTTGAACAGGGTGAAGTAACCCGTCGCCTGACCGGTGGCTGACTGATAGTTGTTGCTGTTGAGCACAGTCATCACGTCGCTGGCGGTCAGGTTGAAGGCTGCCATCTTGGCCGGATCCAGCCATACCCGCAGGGCAAATTCGACCCCACCGTAGAGGTCAACCTTGGACACACCGCCCACGGTGAACAGCTGCGGCTTGATGACCCGTTCCAGATAGTCGGTGATCTGGCTGGAGTTGAGCTCCGGGCTGGTGAAGCCAAGATACAGCACTGCCGTGGTCGAGCCGGTGGAGGAGGTAACCGAAGGGTCTTCCGCCTCTTTCGGCAACTGGGAGCGTACCGAGTTGACCTTGGCCAGTATGTCGGAGAGCGCGGCGTTGGGGTCCGTGTTCAGCTTCATGAAGGCCGTGACAGTGGAGCTGCCCAGCTGACTGGAGGAGGTCATGAAGTCGATGTTGTCGGCTTGTGCCACCGCCTGCTCCAGCGGCTGGGTGATGAATCCCTGGATCAGGTCTGCACTGGCGCCATAGTAGCTGGTGCTGACCGTGATCACCGTATTGGTCACCTCGGGGTATTCCCGTACCTGCATCTTGAAGATGGCCTGAAAGCCCAGCAGGGCGATCAGGAAGCTGAGCGAGATCGCCAGCACAGGCCGTTTTATAAATATGTCAGTAAATCGCATTGCAGATCTCCGCGCTTACAGCATCGGGGTTTGTGCCGGAACGGCCAGGGCATCGTTTTCGACCACGTGCACCTTGGTGTCGTTGCTCAGGCGAACCTGACCCGACAGCACTATCTGGTCTCCAGCCTTGATGCCGGACAGCACATGCACGTCATTGCCGCGACGCTCACCCGCCTTGACCACTACCTGCTTGGCCCGTTTCACGCCGTCCGCCTCATGGATGACATAGACGTTCTCGCCATACAGGGTGAAGGAGATGGCGGATTGCGGGATCACAACCTGGTCTTTTACCGTGGGCAGAATGATGCTGGCGCGGGCGAACATGCCGGAACGAAGCTGACCGCCGTTGTTCGGGATGTCAGCCTGTACCTGGATCAGGCCGCTCTGGTAGTTGACTGCGGGTTCAATGGCGGTGATATGCCCGTCAAATTGCACTTGCGGATAGGAGTCCACATTGATCTTGACGGTCTGGCCCAGAGTGATTTTGGAGATATCGGTCTGGGGCACGGTGAAGCGCAGGCGCATCACACTGGTATCTTCCAGCCGCACTATGTCGGTACCCGGTTGCAGGTACTGGCCGAGGAAGACGTTACGCAGACCGACCACGCCACCGAAGGGGGCACGTACCTGGCGACGGGCAATGGTTGCCTTCAGGCTGTCGATGTCCGCTTCCAGTGAACGGTAGCTGGCTTCGGCATCATCCAGTTGATCCTTGGAGATGGAGCTCTTCTTGTAGAGGTTCTGGAAACGCTCGAACTTGGCTCGCGCCGCCGGCAGCTTGGCCAGGGAGGCTTGCAGATTGGCCTTCTCCACGCTGGAGTCCAGGCTCAGCAGCAGCTGCTCAGCCTTGACCGGTTTGCCCGACTCGAAGGTGATGGCATCGATTGTGCCTGCCAGTTCGCTGGAGAGTGTCACCCCCTGATTCGGCTCGATGAAGCCGATTGCCTCTATGGTCGGCACCCAGTCCTGGGACTTGGTCACCATGGCGGTGACGGGGAACTCGGGCTCAGGCCGGTTGGCCATGAACTCTGCAATCTTCTTCTGTTTGAACATATTGAAGCCGATGACGCTGCCAAACAAGACGAGCGCTATCAGCAACATGATGGCCATCCACTTTTTCATGAACAGACTCCTGAGGTGGAAAAATTGGGGGTTAAAATGGCATTCCAGCTGGCCCGGATCGCGGCTTCCAGCTGTTCTTGCGTCAGCTCAAAGTGATGAACCTGGCGTTGTAGCGCCAGAGTTCCCACACAGTCCAGACTCAGCACCTGCAGTGCCCGGACGGGTAGATCGATAAACAGACCCTGTTCACGTCCCCGTTCGAAGAAGCGATCCAGAGGCGCCCAGGCGGCCATGATGACCGGGTCTTTCTCCAGTTCGGCTCCCAACGGGGAACACTCATATTGCAACTTGCATTTGAGTGCGTTGGGGTCGTCGGCAAAAAAAGCGTGGATGTTGAGCCACAGACGCCGAAATTGCTGAAATGACACCTCCTCTATCTGCACACCTTCCATGACCAGGGGATGACACTGGAGGATACTGTGTTGATAGAGCTGGCGGATCAGGTCATCTTTGTCACTGAAGTAACGGTAGATGGTGCCCGCTGCCACCTTGGCTTTCTTGGCAACCACGGCAATGGACAGACCGTGGAAACCCTGCTCGCCGAGAATTTCATGAGCCGCATTGAAAATGCGTTCTTTCTTGTTCATGACTCGATTATCATAACGGCTGAATGAACGTTCATTCATTTTAGGGGGGCATTAAAGCAAGTCAAGTTCCACTGCTGGATGCATCACCATTAGGGGGGGAACAAATTAGCGTTGCAGAGCTGGATCCAGCCTGAATGAAACAAAAATGGTGAAAAAGCGCCATAAACGATGGAAAAACAAGCGGTTGATTTGGCGGGAGCAAAAAAGTGTAGACAAGCCTGCCCCCATCATCAATAATGCGCCCCGTTCGACAGCGTAGCGCCCGTAGCTCAGCTGGATAGAGCGCTGCCCTCCGGAGGCAGAGGTCACAGGTTCGAATCCTGTCGGGCGCACCATTTAAAGTGCGCCGGTTAAACGGGCGTGTTGTGGAACGAAAACAGCTGTGGTGGCTGTAGCTCAGTTGGTAGAGTCCCGGATTGTGATTCCGGTTGTCGTGGGTTCGAGCCCCATCAGCCACCCCATTTTACAGCTTGTCAGGTATGCGAAGGTGGCGGAATTGGTAGACGCGCTAGCTTCAGGTGTTAGTGCCCCCCGGGTGTGAGGGTTCGAGTCCCTCTCTTCGCACCATACTTGCTGTATGATGAAGATGACCGAAAGTAGTTGTCTTGATGTTTTGAAAGAGTGTGCAGTGAAAAAATTGTCTCGGTGATTAGCGCAGCCCGGTAGCGCATCTGGTTTGGGACCAGAGGGTCAAAGGTTCGAATCCTTTATCACCGACCATCTTCAGAAAAACCTCGCTTCGGCGGGGTTTTTCGCTTTCCGGCGTTTCTTCTCTTCCCCACCTCTGTGTTTGTCACGTCTGTTTACACTTCTGTTGGCACTTTCCTGTCACCGCTTCGGGTATGCTGGGCCGCAGACCCACAGCAAAGTGGGCATTATTGAACACTTTTCAGGCCAAAATGTCATATGCACCATAATACAGTTCGCGCCAGCACGTTGGCGCTGGTTGTCGTGGCCCTCAGCGGCTGCTCGTACAAACCCAAGCCGGATGAAATCCTGATGGGCGCAGCCCCCAGGCAGGCCATCGATGCTCCTTCTGCCCTGATGACCAGCGGTGGTTTTTGTGTGGGATTGAATGCCCAGGATCAACTGATCACTCAACCTTGTGAAAAGATAACCCGACAGCAGTTCAACTGGGATGCCGGCGCCCTGCAGCTTGAGCAGCGCTGTCTGGTGGCCAAGGGGGTGAGCGAGCTCGTGCTGGCCGAGTGTCAGGATGATAGCCGCCAATGGCAGTGGCAGGCGGATCGTCTGCTCAATCACAAGGTTGATCGGTGTCTGGATGTCGCCGGTCGTCGCCACAAGCCCGGCACACCACTCCGGCTGGCGGAGTGCTACGGGGGTGCCAACCAGAGTTTCGAGTGGAAGAGTAGCGCTAGCATGCTGGAGCAGTTGAATCTGAAAAGCCTCATCTGGTGAGGGGATAGGGGATGTGGGACAGGTTGCAGGCTGAGGGAGATTTCGCCTGTGTCTCGATTTGAAATATCTGCCAAACAACATGGATACCAGAGTCGTGGTATCCATGTTGTCACGGGTCAGGCTGCGCCAGCAGTACTGAGGGCGAACAGCTGCTCCAGATAGACGGCAACCCCATCTTCGTCCGAGCTCAGGGTCTGCTCATGTGCCGGCAAGGCGAGCTTGAGACGGTCGTGGGCATTGCCCATCACAACGCCACGGCCCACCATGTCCAGCATCTCGAAGTCGTTCATGCCATCCCCGAACGCGACGGCCTGAGACATATCCAGTCCATGCTGTGCCAGCACGGCGCGCACGGCATTGCCCTTGTGCACCCCGGCGTGCATCACTTCGAGGCAGTCCGGCAGGGAGAAGGTGACGTTGAGTCGATCACCATAATGCTGGTGGAGGTGAGCCTCGATCTGCAGCAGTTTTTCGTGCTCGCCGATGTAGAAGACCTTGTTGACCTTGTCCATCGGATGGGTGGCGAGGTCGGTGAGGCGGTAGGTGAAGCCGGACTCGTCATGGAATTGCAGCAACCAGGGCAATTCCTCTTCTACCAGCCATTCGTCGCCATAGTAGACATTGAGGTGAATGGAGGGGTCGCGATCCAGTGCGATCAGCTCGGCGGCCACGGCAGCTGGCAGCGCCTGATTGAAGATGAGTTGATCCTGCTTGTCGTGCACCACGGCACCGTTGGAGGTGATGAGGTAGATGTCCAGCCCGAGCGTGTCGCGAATGCTGCGCACGTCCACATGGTGCCGGCCTGTGGCCACCACGAACTTGATCCCCTGCTCCACCAGACGGTGCAGGGTGTCACGGGTGCGGGGGGAGATCTGGTGCTGCTTGTTGAGCAGGGTGCCATCGAGATCGGATACAACTACCTTGAACATCATTACCTCGGCATCAAATGAACGCCGGGGCAGTGTACCCCAGCGTTTTGCGTCACCCCATTTATTTAGGGATCCAAAAAATAACCAGCGCTAGAAGCGCTCGAAGAACGCCAGGGTCGCGCTCAGTGCGGCCTGGCGCTGAGGGTCTGCCTCGATAAACAGCTCATGCCAGGCGCCCTCTATCCGCAGCGGTTTGCCCCCTTCACATCTGGCCTTGGCACAGAAAGCATCCTGGGCGGCATTGTCTACCACGCTGTCTTCCCCCGCCTGCAGCAGCAGCAGTGGCGTCTTGATCCGATCAGCGGCGGCAATGGCGGTATCTCCAGCGGCTATCCCTTCGCGGATCCAGTGGGCGGTCACACCCCCCAGCTTGATTTGCGGGTGCTGTTCGTAGAGATCGCGAAACGCCTGATAGCGCGGCGCGCTGTGGCTCAGGCCATTATCGGCAAATTCGTGTGACTGGTAGCTGCCCTGGCCGGGACCATAGGGTGGTTCGCCCAGCCAGCTGCCGACCGTGTCTATGCTGGCCGCGAGCCCCTGTGCCAGCCATTTGGGCAGACCGCCGAGGTTGATGCCCATCATGGGGGAGGAGAGCACGGCCGCCTTGATATCATCCGGCCAGCGTTCCAGGTAAAGCGCCGAGATGGCACCGCCCATGGAGTGAGCCAGCAGGAACAGTTTGGCGGGTTGGTCTGCCATGATGACCTGGTCGTGGAACTGTTTGAGATCCACCACATAATCTTCGAAATCAGCAACATAGCCTTTCTGCTTGTCGGCCAGCATACGGTCGGACAAGCCCTGTCCCCGGTGATCGATGAGGTAGAGGCTGTAGCCCTGGCGCCACAGATCCCAGGCCAGTTCCTGATACTTGAGATAGCTCTCGACCCGACCATTGACGATGACGATGGCGCGATCCACCTTGGCCTGGCGCAGGGCGGCATAGCGGATGGTGACGCCATCTCTGGCCTTGAACTCCCCCTCGATAGCATGTGTACGCCAGAAGTCGGGCAGCGTTTGCTGGTAAAGCGCGGGGACCTCGGCTTCGGATGTCAGCGGATAGGGATTGGTCACGGCAAGGGCTCCGGCAGAAAACAGGGTCAGTGCCAGCAGGGGCAGACAGTTAAATTTCATCGGTTGGATACTCCATATCCAGGGGATCTTCCTGTTGTGCAGCCCAGCCCTTGCGGGTCAGCTGCATCCGTTGCCACCAGGCCTCGTCCGCCAGAATTTCACCGGCCGGGCCGAGCTGGGGATAGGGCATCTCTTTCTCTTTGCAGAGCTGGGCATAGATGGGGTAGCCCCCCTCGAACAAGATAGTGTTCTGTTCTTCAAGCGTGAGGGGACAGCCGCGCTGATAACAGCCCGCCAGCTCGCGCTGACGCTGTGCCTCGTAGAGGATGGCGGCGGTAGCCACCGAGACGTTGAGGGACTGCACCATGCCCACCATGGGGATGACGATATGGTGATCGGCCAGGGCCAGCGCCTCTTCACCGATGCCGTGTTTCTCCTGACCCACCAGAATGGCGGTGGGTCTGGTGTAGTCGATGGTGCGAAAGTCCACCGAGCTCTCCGAGAGGTGGGTCGCCACTATCTGCATGCCGGAGGCTTTCAGCTCGGCCACGGCGCTGCCGATATCCGGGTGCAGCTTCACATCCACCCAGTTCTGGCTGCCGCGGGCCGTGCCCTTGCGCTTGTGGATCCAGGTCTTGGGCCAGACGGCATGCACCCTGTGGATGCCAATCGCATCGGCGGTACGCACTATGGCGGCCAGGTTGTGAGGTTTATGAACCTCTTCCATGCAGACGGTCAAGTCGAGCTGACGCTGGGCCAGCATGTCGGAAATCCGTTTAAATCGTTCAGGAGTCATATCAGTTTCTATAGGGTGAGGCGGGTGTGCCAAGAGTGCGCAGCAAGCGGGTTGAGCCGGGTTGAGGCTGGGTCAGTATGATACTGATTTGCTTGAGGCATTCGGGGATCATGGCTTATCTCTATAAAAGCAGCAGGCGGCTTGCGCCGCCTGTTTTCAGTTCTTTTGTCGGCTCACCTTGAGCACATTGGGCATCACGCGGATCTTGCGCATGATGTTGGCCAGGTGGATGCGGCTCTTGGTGGTGATGAGCAGGGTGACCAGATAGACACGGCCATCCTTCTCTTCGGTGCTGATGGCGTGAATGTTGGCGCCGGTGGCGGCAATCACGTTGGCCAGCTCGGCCAGCGCACCCTGATGGTTGACTATCTCTATGCTGATGCCGGTGCGGAATTCCTGCTCCTGATCCTTGTCCACCTCCCACTGCACCGGCAGATACTTGTCCGGCTCGCGGCTGTAGCCCTTGATGTTGCGGCAGGCTTCCTGGTGGATCACCAGCCCCTTGCCCGGGCTGATGTGGGCAATGATGGCATCCCCCGGGATCGGGCGGCAGCAGTTGGCGAAGGTGACCAGCATGCCATCGGCACCCTTGATCGGCATCTTCTTGCTGCTGGATTTGGGCTGCTCTTCCGGCGGCAGTTCATCCCCCAGCATACGGCGCGCCACCATGACGCTCATGGCGTTGCCCAGGCCCACGTCGGCCAGCAGACCTTGCAGGTTTTCGTGTTTGGTATCGGCCAGCACCTGCTTGATGCGGGGTTCCGGAATGTCTTCGATGTTCTTGGCGCCAAGTGCATGGTTGAGCAGGCGGCGGCCCAGTACCACAGACTCTTCGGTGCGCAGATTCTTGAGGAATTGGCGGATCTTGGATCTGGCCTTGGTGGTCACCACGAAATTAAGCCAGGCCGCATTGGGGCGGGCGCCCGGTGCCGTGATGATCTCTACCGTCTGCCCCGAATAGAGCGGGCTGCTGAGGGGGTAGGGATGTCTGTCAACCCGTGACCCCACACAGGCGTGGCCGATATCTGTGTGTACCGTGTAGGCGAAGTCCACCGGCGTGGCACCCGTGGGCAGCTCCATGATGCGACCTTCGGGAGTGAATACGTAGATCTCGTCAGGGAACAGGTCTGTCTTGACCCCTTCGATGAACTCAAACGAGCTGCCGGCACTCTGCTGCAGCTCCAGCAGGCTCTGCATCCAGCGCTGGGCGCGGATCTGGGCCGTGGTGCCCGAGCTGTCGCCATCCTGCTTGTAGGCCCAGTGAGCAGCAACCCCTTTATCGGCCATCTGATCCATGAACTCGGTGCGGATCTGTACCTCCACCGGCACCCCGTGGGGTCCCACCAGCGAGGTGTGCAGCGACTGATAGCCGTTGGTCTTGGGGATGGCGATGTAATCCTTGAAGCGACCGGGGCGCGGCTTGTAGAGGCTGTGCATCTGCCCCAGCACCCGGTAACAGGTATCTATGTCCTTCACTCTGACGCGAAAGGCGTAGATATCCATTACCTCATGAAATTGCAGCTCTTTTTTTTCCATCTTGTTGTAGATGGAAAACAGGTTCTTCTCGCGGCCGCTCACCTGGGAGTCGATGCCGGCCTCATGCAGGCGGCCCTCGATCTCGCTCTGGATGGAGTCGATGATTTCACGGCGATTGCCGCGGGCGCGGCGTACCGACTCTCGCAATACCCGTGAGCGCATGGGGTAGAGCGCCTCGAAACCCAGCTCTTCCAGCTCGTTCTTCATGGTATGAATACCGAGGCGGTTGGCGATGGGGGCGAAGATCTCGAGGGTTTCGCGGGCAATGCGGCGGCGCTTGTCCGGCCGCAGCGAACCCAAAGTACGCATATTGTGGGTGCGGTCGGCCAGCTTGATCAGGATGACCCGGATATCCTGGGTCATGGCCATCACCATCTTGCGGAAGTTTTCGGCCTGAGCTTCTTTGCGATCGCGAAACTTCAGCTTGTCGAGCTTGGAGACACCGGCCACCAGTTCGGCGACGGCATCGCCAAACAGTGCGGCCAGATCGGCCTTGGTCACGGGGGTATCTTCGATGACGTCGTGCAGCACTGCGGCCATCAGGGTTTCGTGATCGAGTCGCATGTCACCGAGAATGCGGGCAACGGCAACCGGATGGGTGATATAGGGTTCGCCACTGGAACGCATCTGTCCCTGGTGGGCATCACGGGCCACCACATAGGCTTGCCTGAGCTTCTCAACCTGCTCTGGAGGCAGGTAGGAACTGGCTATTTCTTTAAGATTTTCAAATAAATACAAGACAGTCCCCGCAGCGGTGAAACGGCAATCCGTGGAATTGAGGAATAGTCCTGAGTTTGCGAGGTTTTCGAGCGGTTGTAAATGGGAAGAACAGTCGGCACCCGGGCGGGCGCCGACCATGGGAAATTACTTACTTAACCGCGGCCTTCGGCGATGGCAGCAACGGCTGCCAGTTCGGCGGCTTCCTGTTCTTGCTGCTCGTAACGGTCCTGGGTATCCATCACTTGATTGTTCACCAGACCCAGTTCGATCTCGCGCAGGGCGATCACGGTCGGTTTGTCGTTCTCTTCGTCGACCAGGGGATCTTTGCCTTGAACCGCGATTTGGCGGGCGCGGCGGGCGGCGACCAGCACCAGGTCAAAACGGTTACCTACCTGTTTTACAGCATCTTCTACAGTAACGCGTGCCATGCAGGACTCCAGTGTTTGGGCTTTCTGTGTTTAAAAAAGCAGTGTTTAAAAATGACGCAAAAGTTTACTTGTTTTTGGCCTATTCTGCCAGTAGCTGTTGCAGCAAGTTTTGTTGTGCCTGCTGTTGCTGACGCATTTCCAGCCGTTGGCACTCAATAATGGCCCTGAGTTGGAACAGTGCCAGCTCAAAGTCCTTGTTGATAATGACATAGTCATACTCGTCGTAGTGCACCATTTCGGCAATGGCTTTCGCCATCCGGCCGGCAATCACCTCGGCGCTGTCCTGACCGCGTCCGATCAGGCGCTGTTCCAGCTCGGCGCGGCTGGGGGGCAGAATGAAGATGGATTTGGTCGGCATCTGCTCGCGGATCTGGCGGGCGCCCTGCCAGTCGATGTCGAGGAAGACGTCGATCCCCTGAGCCAGGGAGGCTTCAATGGCGGCGCGAGAGGTGCCGTAATAGTTGCCAAATACCTCTGCCCACTCCAGAAAGTCACCGCGATCGATCAGTTCCTTGAACTCTTCCACCTGCACAAAGTGGTAGTGCACCCCGTTCTCTTCGCCGGGACGAGTGGCGCGGGTGGTGTGGGAAACCGACAGTTGCATCTTGCCAGCCGGGTTGTGTTTGGTCAGCAAGGCATTGAGCAGGCTGGATTTACCCGCCCCGCTCGGGGAGGAGATGATATAGAGAGTGCCTTGTTGCGCCATGTCATTACCTTATTATCTAGAGCTGCGTTTTGGTTGTAGCAGAGGCCGCCGTCTTGTGCCCGAAAGGGAGACAGCCAAACGCAAAACGCAGGAAATTCTTGAGTCGGGAGGATGTAAAGGCGGCGAATTTTATCAGAAGGCGGCGGATAAAAAAACGGCTGGAATCATATTCCAGCCGATCAAAGTATTCGTTGCTTGCTGCGGGAGCGTAACCCACATCGGCTGCCATTCTGCCCCGCAGGCGGGACAGGGGCCATCAGGTTATCCCTGCCTCATGGCTCGGAATTTCCGAATCGCCCTCAGCCGGGCAGGTGACGATCGGCGCAGAGCCGGTCAAAGGTGGCGATGACCCTCTCAATCCCTATCTTGCCCATGGCATCCGGATCCTTGAGGCGGGTGCGCCAGCCGAGCTCGGCCAGCGGCTTGCCGGTTTCCTGTTCGATCAGTTCCTGATAGACGCTGACCACGTAGTCACGGCACAGATAGGGGCCGGTGCGAGCAGGATTGTGGTGGGCGTAGAGGCCGATGACCGGCGTGCCTACCAGGGTTGCCATGTGGGTAGGGCCGGTATCGGGGGCCAGCACCAGGCTCGCTTCACCAATCAGGGCCAGCAGCTGTTTGAGGTTGGTCTGCCCCACCAGAGCCACCGGTTTGCTCTGGCTCAGCCGCTGTATGTCGGCCGCCAGATCCCGCTCCAGTTTGGCCGGGCCGCCGCACAGGTAGACCTGAAAGCCCTTGTTGGTCGCGTGATCCGCCAGTGCAGCATAGCCTTCGGCAGTCCAGTTCTTGAATGCCTTGCTGGCGGCGGCACAGATGAGCAGAGTCGGTTTGCCGCCGATTTTCTCCCTGGCCCAGGTTTTATGTTCGGCGCTGATGGGCAGTTGCCAGTCCGGCGTCAGATCCTTGATGCCGAGCTCTTTGGCAAAGGCAAGGAAACCGTCCAGCACATGGGGAGACGTGGGGGAGGGAACCCTGTGGTTGGTGAACAACCACTGACCGTCGTTGGCGCGCGCCTTGTCGAAACCGAGTTTGACCCTGGCCTTGATACCGAGCGTCGCTATGCTGGCGCGCATGGCCGCCTGCAGGTGGAGCAGCGCATCGAACTTGCGTCCCTTGAGGGTGCGCCACAGGTCGAGATACCCGCGCCAACCCTTGCTCTTGTCAAAGGCGATCACCTCGACCCCGGGCAAGTCGGCAAACAGGGTTGCTTCGATTTTGCCGGTGATCCAGGTGATGCGAGTCTGGGGCCAGGCCCGCTGGATGACGCGCACCAGCGCCAGCGCGTGGCAGCAATCCCCGATGGCGGAGAGCCGCAGGATGCAGATGGAAGAGGGCGGCGTTTGGAACAGCGGCATGATGTGGCGCTATGGTGGAAAAATGGATGGATGGCATTATGCAAACTCCCCTGTGGATTGTAAAATTGCGCGCAACTGGCAGTCGGTACCGGCCCTGCTCCTCACAAGGTGCACGGGTCCGTGCTGGCAAGCCGCCTTATCGTGAATCGAACCATTGCGATTACTGACCGACCGGAATCACCAAGATGCGAATACAGACCGAACACAACCAGATCTGCTGGTACGCCGAAGGGGTTTTTCGTGACCCTTCTCCCGAGCTGTTTGATCCGGCCTGGTGGCAGACACATCGCCAGGTGGTGGGTTCTGCCATAGGGCGTGGTGTGACCTGGTTCGTGAAGGATGAATCCCGTCATCTTGTGCTGCGTCATTACTATCGTGGCGGCATGGTGGGCAAGGTGGTGCGGGATCGCTTCTGGTTCGAGGGGGTGGAATCCAGTCGGGCCATGGCCGAATACACTCTGCTGGCCAAGTTGAGCGAGCAAGGCTTGCCGGTGCCGCGCCCGTTTGCGGCCCGCATGGTCAAGCAGGGCCCCTTCTATCGCGCCGATATCCTTATCGAACGTATTCGCGGTGCCAAGGACCTGGTGGCCCTGCTCAAGCAGGGGCCGATCGCCGACCAGGTGTGGCACAAGGTAGGTCAGACGGTGCGCCAGCTGCACGATGCGGGTGTCTATCATGCGGATCTCAACAGCCACAATCTGCTGCTCGACAAGGAGGGCAAGGTGTGGGTGATCGACTTCGACAAGGGGGCGATCCGTTCCCCGGGCAGCTGGCAGCAGGCCAATCTGGAACGGCTGCAACGCTCCTTCAGTAAAGAGTCCCAATTGCACACCAGTTTTCACTTCGTGCCGGAAAACTGGCAGGCGCTGATGAGCGGTTATCAGGGAAAAGCGAGCTGACCCTGTTGCTCGGCGCGAGAGCCAATGTTACTTATTGAGCAGGTATTCAGATTCGGTTTCGAGGCATTCGATGGACATGCTCAAGGCTCCCCTGAGGGAAGTGGTCACCCGGTTTGATCCGACGCTGATGGCGGATGCCATGGCTCTGCTGGAGGCGGGACTCTGGAGCTGGAGCCCGCAACAGGGTGTGCAGCGGGATCTCTCCTGTCTGCGTCTGCTGGGATTGAATGAAACCGGTCTGGACGATCTCGGCTGGCTGGACCGGGTGCATCCCGACGATGTGGCTGTGCTGCAGGAGGCTCTCGCTGCCTGTCAGAGTGGGCGAGTGCCCCAGATCCGGCTCGAGTACCGCATCCTGCATCACGACGGTCATTATGTTCGGCTGGAAGAGCGGGCCCGGCGCGATGTTCACGGTCAGGTGTTGGGGGTGGTGCGCCTGCTCGAGTCACAGCCGGTGGCGGAAGAGCGGCATGGCACGGACCCCCTTACCGGGCTGGAGAGCAGAAGCCACTTCGAACAGCTGCTCGACGAGCGGCTGGCGACCGAGAGCGGCAGTTTCAGCCTGTTGCAGTTTACCGTCGACCACAGTGCCAAGATCCAGCAACTGTTTGGCGAAGCGGCCTGCGATGCCATGCTGGCCAAGCTGGCGCGCATGGTACGACACGAGCTGCGGCGGGAAGATCCCTTCGCCCGCTGGGACCAGGACGGTTTCATCCTGATGCTCTCCCAGACCGATCGCTTGAGTGGCCTCGAGATTGCCGAGCGATTGCGCCTCGAGATCGCCGATGCCAGCCTGCTGCCGCAGCGGCCTGTGACCGTCAGTGTCGGGCTGGTGCAGAGCCAGGCCGGCGAGCATATCGATCACTTGCTGGCCCGGCTGGCGACCTGCCACGGTCAGGCCAGACGGGAGCACAATGCCGTCGTTGGTTAATGCTTGCTCACGCTGGCGCGCTGACAGATCCAGAGGGAGGCCAGCATCAGCAGGCCGCCAATGGCCAACCTGGCGAGATTGGTATCCTTGCCCCAGATCAACAGATTGACCAGCAGGCCCGCCGGGATCAGGGCGTTGTTCATGATGGCCAGCACACCGCTGCTGACTCTGGTCGCGCCCTTGTTCCACAGGAAGTAGCCGAGGCCGGAGGCTCCCACCCCCAGCCAGAGCAAAATGCCCCACTGTAAACCGGAAGTCGGATACTGCGGCTTGCCCAGCAACCACCAGGCGGGCAGGGCGACAGCCAGTGCTCCCAGATAGAAGCAGCCGAATACCGCCTGCTGTGGCGGTTGCTGTGCTTCCCGTGCCAGCAGTACCTTGTAGCCCACTTGTCCCATGGCGAAGCTGAGGTTGGCACCCTGCACCACCAGGAATCCCAGTGCATAGCTTTCGGTCAGCCCGTCGAAGCGGATGACGGCTGCCCCCAGCACCGCCAGCAGGGCGCCCCACAGATACACAGGCTTGAAGCGACGCTCCAGCAGGTCGTGGAGCAGGGTGACGTAGAGGGGGGTGAAGATGGTGAACACCAGCACTTCCGGCACCGTCAACAGCAGGAAGGACTGGTAGTAGAACAGATACATGATGCCGAGCTGGATGGCGCCGAGTCCCATCAGCTTGAGTGCGAAATCAGGCCGCAGCCAGCGGCGTCTGAGGAAGGGCAGAAACACCAGACTGGCGAGGACGATGCGCGTCAGCACGGAGAAGTAGGCATCCACCTGGCCGGCGAGATAGACCCCGATCAGGCTGAAGGAGAATGACCAGAGCAGGGTAACCCCTATCAAATAGTTCATGTGTTTGATTTATCGTCAGTTGTCAATTTTGAGGGCGCTATGATGGCCGAGATGGAAGCTGTGATCCAGCGTTTATGGCGCCAGTTGCCACAGATCCGCGCCTTTGCCTTCGAGGCAAGCAATGGTGCGGGGTCCGCGACTGACTGGTGTGGTCGTGGTGAGGGTGATGTGGAGGTGACCGATCATCAGGGAGGCTGGCTGTTCGCCGAGACAGGCCGTTACACCACGCCCCATGGCCGTGTACTGACCATGCACAACCACTTCTGGTGGCAGCGCGGCGATCGGGGGATCCGTCTATCCCACCTGCGTTATGCCAAGCCGGTGGAATTGTTCGAGCTGTTGCCGCAAGGGGATGGCCGCTGGCTGACGGCTGAGCCTCACCTGTGTGGCCAGGATCACTACAGTGCCGAGCTGACAGAGACCGACAGCGGTTTTCTGCTGAGCTGGGAGATCACAGGCCCGCGCAAGAATGAGCGGCTCAGTTATCGCTACCTGAGATGACCCTCACGTCGGGCACCTGTCCAATCCCAGACCATGAAAATGCAGAAATAAAAAAACCGGCGCAAAGCGCCGGTAGAGGGGACAAATCGGAGGTTTTTTTAAAACGGTCCCAAAAACAGGAGAGATACACTCTCGTCACACATTCAGCATCGGTATTCAGGCATGCAACGCATAGCTCAGCATGGCTTGCAGCTTGCTGTCGAAGAACCAGGGCAGCAGCACCATCAGCAGGCCGAGCAGGCCGGCCAGCCGGTGGCGATATTGCCAGCCGGCAATCAGCACCAGGCCACCACACAAGGTGGTCAGGATGCCTGACATAGGGCAGCCTCCCGCTGTGCGCGGCGTTGCTGTGCCCACTGGTTCAGCGCGACCGAGCCCAGGATCAGGGCCAGTGCCACACCCGTGGTGGACTGGATCTGCTCGCCGAGGAACATGGCACCCAGCATGACGCCGAACAGCGGCACCAGATAGTTGCTGAAGGAGGCAAAGGTCGGGCCCGCCTTCTGGATCAGCGCCATGTAGAGGAAGTAGACCAGACCGGTACAGAAGACACCCAGCACGACAACGGCGCTGATGGCATGCTGGCTCGGCATGGTGAGCGCACTCAGATCGGTCAGGAAGGGGGCCGCCAGCATCAGCTGGATAGCCGAAGAGATCAGTATGTTGCGCGCCACCACCACAGGGTGGTCCTTGGCGAAGCGCTTGATCATCAGCAGGCCGATGGCAAAGCAGCTGGCCCCGAACAGTATGGCCACGGCGCCGAGCAGGCCGGCGTTCATGCCGTTGGCCAGTTTCGGCCAGAACAACACCAGCACACCGATGAAGCCGATGATCACCGAGACCAGACCGCCCTTGGTGATTTTTTCACCGGAAAGCAACAGGGGAGCCATCAAGATGGTGACAAAGGGGATACAACCCATTACCACGGCGGCGATGGCGCTATCCACATACTGTTGACCCCAGGCCACCATGATGAAGGGCAGGGTGGCATCGAGCAGGGCGATCAGCATGTAAGTGCGCCATGGTGTGTGCTCGCTCTTGAGACGCATGAACAGGCAGAGCAGACCCAGGGTCAGGCTGCCGCACAAGGCTCGTCCGGCCGCCACCATGATGGGGGGCAACTCGGTCACGGCCTGATGCATGAAAATGAACTGGGAGCCCCACAACAGGCCAATCGCCAGCAACAACAGATAGCTACGCATGTTAATCTCCGATGTAATTCGCCAGCGCATTCTATGCAATCTGCTACTATGCCAAAAATGAATTGTCGTCATTCAACTATGGCAGATATCGATGGAACTCCCTCTCTCCCGCCTCGACCTCAACTTGCTGACCGTGTTCGACATGCTGATGCAGGAGCGAAACGTCACCCGTGCCGCCGAGCGTCTGCACCTTTCCCAGTCCACCGTCAGTCACGCCCTGGGGCGGTTGCGGCAGGCGCTGGATGACCCCTTGTTCGTCATGAGTCGGCGCGAAATGATGCCGACCGAGCGAGCCAAGACCCTGGCAGGACCCGTGCGTCAGGCGCTGGCCATGCTGGAACAGGGATTGCGGCAGGCGGAGGGGTTCGATCCCGCCAGCGCGCGGCGGATCTTTCGCATCGCCACCCCGGGTTCGGTGGAGCACGGTCTGGTACCGGCGCTGGTGGAACAGCTGCACCGGCAGGCACCACACTGCCGGCTGGAGGTGTGCGAGCTGGCAGACAGTGACTACGAGCGAGAGCTGGAGAAGGGGGAGCTGGATCTGGTGATCGGGTTCGCCGATGCCAATCACTTCTCGCCCCGCCTGTGGCGCGAGCCCTGGTTCAACAACCCGCTGGTCTGTTTGTCACCGCTAGGCAGTGAGTTGCCCGAGGTGCTGGGGCCTGCCGAACTGGTCAGCCGCCCTCATATCCATACCTCCAGCTGGGGCCACAGTCAGGCCATGGTGGATCTCTGGCTGGCCCGTTTCGGGGTTGAGCGTGAGCTGGGGGTGCGGCTGCCGAGTTTTATGGCGGTCCCGCCGCTGATGGCGACCGGCCGCTATCTGGTGGTGGTACCCGAGATGATAGGGCGCCACTTCTGCCGCTACTACCCGCTGCGCCTGCATCAGCTGAACCCGGATATCCCCATCGTCTACCTGATGGCGGGCCACCCGCTCACCGCCCATGACCAGGCCATTGGCTGGTTCAAGGGGTTGCTGCACCGACTTGCCTTCGAGCGCTATGGCGCGAATGCGCTGGGCAGTGTGGCCCAGCGCAGTGCGGATCAACCCAGCCCGGCGAAGTAATCCAGCCCCATGGCACTTTTCACCTCCGCCAGTACCTCGTCGGTAAGTAGACGGGCCTGCTGGGTACCTTGCTGCAACAGGGCCAGTAGCTGCCGCTTGTCGGCAATCGCCGCCTGGCGCCGCGCCCGCATGGGGGCGAGCAGGGTTTGCAGGCAGTCGTTCAGCACCTGTTTGCAGCGCATGTCGCCGAGCCCGCCGCGCTGGTAATGAGCCTTCATCTCCGCCACCAGCATCTTGTCGGGATGGAAGGCATCCAGATAGGCGAATACCGTATTGCCCTCCACCTGACCCGGGTCGCTCACATTGAGGTGATTGGGATCGGTATACATGGCGAACACCGCTTGCTTGACCTCTTCCGCTGACATGCCGAGCTCTATGGTGTTGCCGAGGGACTTGGACATCTTGGCCTTGCCGTCTATGCCGGGCAGACGGCCGGTGTCGCTCAGGATTGGCTGGCACTCTGTCAGCACCTCTTTACCCACCAGAGCGTTGAAGCGGCGGACTATCTCGTTGGTCTGCTCCAGCATGGGCAGCTGGTCTTCACCCACAGGCACATGGGTGGCGCGAAAGGCGGTGATGTCGGCGGCCTGGCTGACCGGGTAGATGAGAAAACCGGCCGGCAGGCTGCGCTCGAACCCTTTCTGCTGGATCTCCGCCTTGACGGTGGGGTTGCGCTCCAGTCGGGCGACGCTGACCAGATTGAGGTAATAGGTGGTGAGCTCGGCGAGGGCGGGCAGGGCGCTCTGCAGGCAGAAGGTGGTCTTGGCAGGATCCAGGCCGGCTGCCAGGTAATCGGCCATCACCTCCAGCACGTTGTCGGTCACCTTGGCCGGATTGTGGCCGTTGTCGGTCAGGGCCTGCAGATCGGCGATCATCACGAATTGGCGGTAGTGGTGCTGGGCTTCCACGCGCTGACGCAATGAGCCGACGTAGTGGCCTATGTGCAGTTTGCCGGTGGGACGATCGCCGGTCAGTATGATGGGGTTGTGCATGTCACTCTCTCCAGTGGGTGGGCCGGGAGGCGACAAAGGGCTAAAAACAATGACCGCCTCTCGGCGGTCACGGTGTTTTCTTTGGGATATTTTACATAGAAAAGCAGTGCCGCCTGTTTAGAAGCAGCACCACCAGTAGTTGTGATTGAAGATGGTCATATTCATGGCAAATAAAACTACGCCAGTTTGATCACTTCTGCAAGGGAACGACCATCAGGTCGCAGGGTACCGTATTCATCAGCTGACGGGCGCTGGAGGTAAGCAGGCTCCAGAAGCTTTGACGATGGCCGCACACCAGCAGGTCTATCTGGTAATCCTTGACCGCCTGGTTGACCCGTTCGCTCAGATCACCGCAGATCACCAGCTTCTTCTCGATGGGGTAGTCCACCGAGGCCAGGAAGGTCTCCAGCTTCTCTTTCGCTTCGGCGATCACCTGATCCTGCACGTTGTCGATGTCGATATCGATCATCTCGGTGTAGAGATCCTTGAGGTCCACGTCCACATGGATCACGGACAGCTTGGCGCCGTTGGAACGGGCTCGATCAACCGCCTTCTCGATCACCTTGCGGTTATCTTCCGACAGGTCGATAGCGGCCAGTATGTGTTGGTAATAGGTTCCATTCATGGGAATTCTCCTCACTGATCCTGAGTTCACTATACCAATGTCTGATGAAACTAAAATGGCGTTCTCGACACAGTTTTGGGATTTAAATGAGTTTCTTATGGGGCTTCTTCTATGTCATGCGTCATAAATTGTCTATAAATCGAACAGGAGTTTGACCTGAGTCACACCCCTCGACTTGCCCGGCGAGGGTGGCAGGCATAGGATGTGCCCGTGCTTCGCAATGAACACAAAACAATAAAAAGCATCTGAATACCGCTTTGGGGAGCCTCGCGCTCCCTCTTGTTTTTCTGCCCCTTACTGCCCATATCCCGCCCGACATCAAGGTAATCCGCAACTTCTTGGTTATGCTGTAGCCAGTTCCTTTGGAGATCCCGTCATGATCATTCATCCCCAGATCCAGGGTTGCGTTGCCCGCAACTGTCATCCCATCGGCTGTCGGGCCGCCGTGTTGCAGCAGATATCCAGCGTCAAGGCTGCGGGCAGTTTCAACGGGCCCAGGCGGGTGCTGGTGCTCGGTGCCTCCTCTGGCTTCGGGCTGGCTTCCCGCATAGCGCTGACCTTCGGGGCCGGTGCCGATTCCGTCGGCGTCTCGTTCGAGCGAGGCCCGTCCGACAAGGGGTTCGGCAGCGCAGGCTGGTACAACAATATCTGGTTTCGGCAGGCGGCGGAGCAGG
Source organism: Aeromonas sp. 2MA4 (assembly GCF_029237305.1). NCBI lineage: Bacteria > Pseudomonadati > Pseudomonadota > Gammaproteobacteria > Aeromonadales > Aeromonadaceae > Aeromonas > Aeromonas sp. 2MA4. The sequence continues at coordinate 108,801 of NZ_JAACFY010000015.1, forward strand.
AGGGGCGCGTCGCCGTCAACCTGATCGGTGATGCCTTCTCCGACGGGATGCGCCAGCAGGCCATCGACACCATTCGCCAGCAGCTGGGGCAGGTGGATCTGGTGATCTACTCGCTGGCCAGCGGTATCCGGGTATTACCGGATGGCCGTCAGGTGCGCTCCGCACTCAAGACCACGGGCCAGCCTTTCAGCGGCTGGGGGCTGGATCTGGAGCAGGACAAGCTGGTGCAACAATCCCTGGCGCCCGCCACCCCGGAGGAGATCCGCGACACCGTCACAGTCATGGGCGGCGAGGACTGGCAGCTCTGGATGCTGGCGTTGCAGCAGGCCGATTGCCTCGCCCCCGGCGCCCGGACCGTGGCCTACTCCTACATAGGCCCCGAATCCACCTATCCCCTCTATCGGGACGGCACCATCGGCTACGCCAAGGAGCACCTGCACGCCACCGCTGAGACTATCAACCTGCAACTGGCCGACATCGGCGGCCACGCCTGGGTGTCGGTCTGCAAGGCGCTGGTGACCAAGGCGAGCGCCTATATCCCTGTGCTGCCGGTTTACCTCGGCTTGCTGATGGGGGTGATGAAGGAGCGTGGCGTGCACGAGGGCTGCATCGAGCAGATGCAGCGGCTGTTTGCCAGCAAGATGTATGGGCCGCAGGGCGTGGTGGCCGATGGCAACCGGCTGATCCGGATGGATGACCACGAGCTGGACCCGGCCATTCAGGCCGCCGTCTCGACACTCTGGTCAAAGGTGACGCCGGACAACTTCCATACCCTGGGGGATTTTGCCGGCTTGCGGCAGGATTTCATGCAGCTCAACGGTTTTGAGCTGCCCGGTGTCGACTATGGGGCGCCGGTGGATGTGGCGTCCCTGACCGAGCTGGTGCCCTGATCCCGCCCGGCTGGTCAAGTTATCCTGGTTTCATTCTGCGCGGGTGGCCGTGCTCACTGACCGTCAGGCCACGCTGCTGGTCAGTTCATCCTGCGCCGAAGGGGTTGTCGCCAATATGGTCTGGTTGCGGCCCTGGCGCTTGGCTTGATACATAGCCATGTCGGCGCGGTGGATCAGCGGGCCAAGCCCCTCATCGGCCCCTGAACGCCCCGCTATGCCGATGCTGATGGTCATGTGCGGTGTGTCCAGCTGGGCAATCCTCAGGCGTAACTGCTCTGCCAGGTGCCAGCAATCCTCTGCCGCCAGTGGTACCGCCACCAGAAACTCCTCTCCTCCCCAACGCCCTATCAGCTGTGCGTTCGGGGCCCAGTCGCTCAGCTCCCGTGCCAGCCGCTGGATGGCCCGATCACCCGCCTGATGGCCGTGTCTGTCATTGATCTGCTTGAAGTGATCGATATCGATGATGATCAGGGTGAGCGGGTCTTCCTGCTGCCACTGGATGGCAAGCCGTTCCAGCAGGGCGCGGCGGTTGGGCAACTCCGTCAGTTGATCGAAGGTGGCAAGCTTGTAGAGGTGGCGTGAGCTGCGGTGCAGCCTGTGGGTGGTGATGCCGAGCAGGAGCAGGGCGCCAGCCAGCAGGCCGACCAGCATCAGCTGGTAGTTGCGGGCGCTCTGTTGATGCAGCAACTGCTGGCGCTTGCGCTCGTTCTCCTCTTGCAGCACCCGGTTGTTGGCCTCGCTGCGGGCCAGATCCATCTCGGCCTGAAAGGTGGCGGCATGCTGGCTCAGCGCCTGATTGAAGTGTTGCTTGTAATCGTTCATGTAGGCGGACAAGGCCTCATAAGCCTCCGGATAGCGGCCCTGCTGGGCCAGCAGGCTGGCTTGCAATGCCTTGCTGCCGGCGCTGGGGTGGCCCTGGGACGTCAGCAGTTGCAACGCCAGCTGTATCTCTCCCCGGCCCTGCAATGCCTTGACCCGGGTCTCGAGCAGGCGTTCCCCCGCATCCTGATATCCCAACTGCTGATAGAGTGCCTGCGCTTCGTCCAGACTGCGCAGGGCTGTCGTCCAGTCACCCTGGGCGTTGAGCGCCATGGCCTGATAGCCGAGGATGATGGCGCGGTAATCCGGCGCCAGATGGGGCGTAGCCAGCAGGCTGTCGAGCAGTTGTCTGGCCTGGGTGGGGCGATCCGTGTCTATGTAGAGCCGTGCCATGTTGGCTTTGATGATGGTCTGGCTGTTTGGCTCGTCCAGCTGCACCATCTGCTGAAGGGCTTCCCGATAATAGGTTTCCGCCTCTCTGGGCAGACTCAGGTCGGCATAGAGGTTGCCCAGGGTCATCAAGAGACGGGCTGAGTCCAGGCTGGCAACCGGTTTGTCTCGTGCGGATTGCTTGAGGCGAAAGGCAGTCTTGAGTTCGGCGATCGCCTCTTTCAACTGCTGGGTGCGATAGAGTGCCAGCCCGTTCAGGGCATGCCATTCAGATGCTTGCATTGGGTGGTCGATAACGGCGGGTTTGAGCCGGGCCAGCAGACGGAGGGCTTCATCAGGTGCCTCTGTATCCAGGATCAGGGCAACCTCTTGCAGCTGAAAATCGAGCAGGCGCAGGGGTTGCTGCTGGGCACTGGCCAGCTCGCGGGCTCTGGCATTGTCGAGCAGGGCCTGCGGATAGTGACCCAGGGCTGCCTGGGCCAGGGCTCTGGCATAAAACAGCTCCATATCCTGCTGCGGGTTGGCATCGAGGCGTTGCAGATAGCCGACGGGATCGCGCGCCGCCTGCAATTCAGCCTCTTCCAGCAAGGAGGGAGCGGCCTGCAACTGGGTTATCCAGAGCAGTGCCAGTGCCGTTATGAATCTCATTGAATCCTTTCCCTGACCACTGGCGCCATCATAATGGCTGAATCCATGTACACCATGTTTCTTTGCTTCTCTATACCTGTATGGGGGATAGGATGAGGCGAAAAACGGTCACAACTGAGCAGTTTGGCCGCCGTATCTGGTTGATTCGTGTTAAAACAGTGGCGACAATCGTGATCAAATCACAGTGGAGAATCAGCATGTTGGCAAAAGCCATGATCGAGAAGTTGAACGAGCAGATTAATCTTGAATTCTATTCCTCCAATCTCTACCTGCAGATGAGCGCCTGGTGTGAGGACAAGGGTTTCGAAGGTGCCGCCACCTTCCTGCGTCAGCACGCCGTCGAGGAGCGCCAGCACATGGAGCGTCTGTTCACCTACGTGAGCGAGACCGGCGCCATGCCGATGCTGGGCGCCATCGATGCGCCTCCCCACGAATTCAAATCCCTGGGCGACATTTTCCGTAACACCCTCGAACACGAATATCACATCACCCAGTGCATCAATGGCTTGGCTCACGTGGCATTCACCACCCAGGACTACTCCACCTTCAACTTCCTGCAGTGGTACGTGGCCGAGCAGCATGAAGAGGAGAAGCTGTTCAAGAGCATCGTCGACCGTCTATCGCTGGTGGGCGAAGATGGCAAGGGTCTCTACTTCATCGACAAGGAGCTGGCCGAGCTGGCCAAGGGTGCCCCCGCCAGCGTCATGGATGGCAACGCCTGATAGTCGTGGACACTTAGTGTTCACCCAGTACAATAACGGCCCCTTTATGGGCCGTTTTTTGTTTTTTATGGGTTGCCGTTGCGGTGGTGCTTGGCAGGCATGATAACGGTACTTTTTATGGGCCGTTTTTTGTTTTTTACGGGTTGCCGTTGCGGTGGTGCTTGGCAGGCACAAGAACGGTTCTTTTTATGGGCCGTTTTTTGTTTTTGATGAGTTGCCGTTGCGGTGGTTTTTTTTGGTCGCGTGTTTGGCCGTCTGATGAGTAGGGCAGTGATGATGCAAGTGGATGTGGTGGTGATCGGGGCCGGTGCGGCCGGTTTGATGTGTGCCCAGCAGGCGGGTTATCGCGGGCGCTCCGTGCTGGTGCTCGACAACGCCAAGAAGCCGGGTCGCAAGATCCTCATCAGCGGTGGTGGTCGTTGCAACTTCACCAACCATCAGGCCGGGCCCTACGCCTTCCTCTCGGGCAATCCCCATTTTTGCAAATCGGCGCTGGCACGCTACACCCAGCAGGACTTCATCGACCTGGTGGACAGGCACGGGGTCAACTACCACGAGAAGACCCTGGGCCAGCTGTTCTGTGACGAGAGTGCCAAGGAGATAGTCGATGTGCTGCTCACCGAGTGCGACTGGGCTGGCGTCACCCTGCAGTTCCAGACCGAGATCCTGTCGGTCACCAGGACCGAGGCCGGTTTTGTGCTCGGTACCAGCAAGGGGGAGGTGAGCTGCCACTCTCTGGTGGTAGCCACTGGTGGCCTCTCCATGCCCAAGCTGGGCGCGACTCCCTATGGTTTCAAGCTGGCGGAGCAGTTTGGCCTCAATGTGTTGCCTACTCGCGCCGGTCTGGTGCCGTTTACCCTGCATCAAGCCGAGAAAGAGGCCTTTGCCGATCTGGCGGGTGTCAGCCTGCCGGTGGCGGTAACCGCCGAGGATGGCACCCGCTTCAAGGAGGCCATGCTGTTTACCCATCGCGGTCTCTCCGGCCCCGTCATACTGCAGATCTCCTCCTTCTGGCTGGCGGGGGAGAAGATCCATATCAACTTGCTGCCCGAGCTGGATATCCCAGCGGCGCTCAAGGCATGGGCGCAGGCCCATCCTGCCCAGGAGCTGAAAACCGTGCTGGGTCGCGAGCTGCCAAAGCGTTTCGTCGACAAGCTGGTGGAGCTGGGTCAGCTCAATAGCAAACCGATGCGCCAGTACAACGAGCGAGAGCTGGAGGCCATCGCCACCCTGCTGGGGGATTGGCAGATACTGCCGAACGGCACCGAAGGCTATCGCACCGCCGAGGTGACCCTGGGCGGCGTGGATACCAACGAGCTCTCCTCCAAAACCATGGAGGTGCGTAAGGTGCCCGGTCTCTACTTCATCGGCGAGGTGGTAGACGTGACCGGCTGGCTCGGGGGCTATAACTTCCAGTGGGCCTGGTCTTCCGGCTGGGTGGCCGGCCAGTACTGCTGATCTGCGACGGTCCTGTTCCCGGCGGCAGGAAAATTGGTATAGAGTGGCAGTTCACTATTTTATCCGGCGGGGCTGCCTGCCTGTTCTTGTTTGCTGGCGAGGTGGAAGATGTTTGAGAGTCTGGGTGTCGTCAATGTCTGGACCTATCTGGTCGGTCTCTTTTTCATCATCATAGCGCCGGGCCCCAACTCCCTTTATGTGCTGCGCACCGGGGCGAGCCGTGGCGTAGGTCCCGGTTATCGGGCGGCGCTCGGCGTCTTCGTCGGTGATGCCATCCTGATCTTCTGCGCCTACCTGGGGGTGGCCTCTCTCATCCGTACCACGCCCCTGCTGTTTACTCTGGTGCGCTACCTCGGCGCCATCTACCTGCTCTATCTGGGGGTGAAGATACTGCACGCCAATTTTGTCGCCAAGCGTGAAGGGCAGGAGTCGGTGGTGGACCCGGGTGAGCGTTACTTCTCCAAGGCGCTGACCCTGAGCCTCACAAATCCCAAGGCGATCCTGTTTTACGTCTCTTTCTTCGTGCAGTTCATCGATTTCAACTATGCCCACACCTGGCTCTCCTACCTGGTGCTGGCGGGCATGCTGGAGGCCATGAGCTTCGTCTATCTGACCCTGCTGATCTTCGGTGGCACCCTGATGGCCCGCTTCTTCCGCCAGCGACAAACCGCTGCCCGACTCGGCAATGGCCTGATTGGCCTCTTCTTCATGGGTTTCGCCGCCAGGCTCGCCACCATCTCTTCCTGATCCCCCACCGGATGCGCTCATCGGACTGGCCGATGAGCGTTTCTGGCCATCTCGCATCCCGATGCTCCCTTGGGCGCCTGCCTGAGGTAAACTACGGCGCCCAAAAGGGGACGCCTGTGCGGGTGCTGTTCGCCCGCCAGACGGCGCAGGGATGACCTCCCCTGGCTTTCATGGTCAGCAGACAATTGGCTTATACATCTCATAGTGCGCCCTGGTGGCCAGAGGCAGGAGGGCCCATGCTCGAAAATCAGATGATGTTGTTGGCGGTGTTTGAACGGGCGGCGTTGATGCTGATGACCCTGTTCTTTCTGACCCGTACAAGACCGTTCCAGCGGTTGTTCCAGAAGCGTGATCACACCCCGGCCGAGCTGGTGCTGGTCGCCTCCATCTTCGGCCTGTTCGCCGTGTTCAGTACCTATACCGGCATTCCGGTGGAGGGGGCGCTGATCAACGTGCGGATCATCGCCATCATTTCGGGTGGTATCCTGTTCGGCCCCTGGGTCGGCATTCCGGCCGGGGTCATCTCGGGCCTGCACCGCTACCTCATCGACATGGATGGTCACACCTCGATCCCCTGTCTCATCGCCAGCATCATTGCCGGTCTGCTCGCCACCTGGTTGCACCTGCGCTGCCGCAAGTCGCGACTCTGGCTCTACGGCATACTGGCGGGCATGTTGTGCGAGGGGCTGACCATGTTGCTGATCTGGCTGCTGACCGAACCTCATGAGGTGGGGGTGGAGATCGTCAGCCACATCGCCTATCCGATGATCGCCGGGGCGCTCTGCATCGGGCTCATCATCAAGCTGGTGCAGGATCTGGATGACGAGAAGGAGCTGATTGCCGCCAAGCAGGCCAAGCTGGCGCTGGATATCGCCAACAAGACGTTGCCCTTCTTCCAGAAGGTCGATCGCCACTCTCTTGGCCAGGTGTGCGGCGTCATCTGCCATGAGATTCATGCCGATGCGGTAGCCATCACAGATACCCGCGACGTGCTGGCCTACGTGGGGGTGGGCAAGGATTACTACGAGCTGGACGAGCACCACGCCATCAGCGACATGACCCAGCGGGCCGTGTTGCTGGACCAGATCATCATCAACAACGATCTGCGCCAGTATCACCTGTCAGATTTTCACTCTGTCATCATCATTCCGCTGCGGGAAAACAGCGCCGTCAGCGGCACCCTCAAGATCTACTACCGCCGCACCCACAGCATTACCAGTTCTCTGCGAGAGATGGCGGTGGGCCTCTCCCAGCTCATCTCCACCCAGATGGAGGTGTCGCGCATCGAGCAGTTGAAAGAGATGACCCGCAAGGCGGAGTTCACCGTCCTGCAGAGCAAGATCAACCCGCACTTCCTTTTCAATGCCCTCAACGCCATCTCATCCTTGATCCGCATTCGTCCCCAGCAGGCGCGCCAGCTCATTGCCAATCTGGCGGACTATCTGCGCTACAACCTCAACAAGGGGGACGAGCTCATCGATATTCAGGAGGAGCTGCAGCAGGTGCGCGATTACATCGCCATCGAGCAGGCCCGCTTCGGCGACAAGCTGGAGGTGGTGTTCGAGGTGGATGACGTCCACATCCAGGTACCGAGCCTGCTGTTGCAGCCGCTGGTGGAAAACGCCATTCTGCACGGCATCCAGCCCCGCAGTGCGCCGGGCCGGGTCACCATCGAGGTGAAACAGCTGGCGGGGGGGATTCGGGTGGCTGTGCGCGATACCGGTTACGGCATCAGTCAGGCGGTGATCGATGGCGTGGCCGCCGGTCGGGTGGAGAGCCGCAGCATAGGGCTGATGAACGTTCATCAGCGGGTCAAGCTGCTCTATGGCGACGGTCTGCAGCTCAGACGGCTGGAGCCCGGAACCGAAGTCTGTTTCTATCTGCCGGATCCGGAGGCGATGCCATGTTGAAAGCCATTATTGTCGAAGATGAATATCTGGCCCGGGAGGAGTTGGCCTATCTGGTGGGCCAGCACAGCCAGATTGAGATAGTGGCGAGTTTCGAGGACGGACTGGAGGCCTTCAAATACCTGCAGGATCACGAGGTGGACGTGGTGTTTCTGGATATCCAGATCCCCTCCATCGATGGCCTGCTGCTGGCCAAGAACCTGCACAAGTCGAGCCATCCGCCCCACATCGTCTTCGTCACCGCCTACAAGGAGTTTGCGGTGGAAGCGTTCGAGCTGGAGGCGTTCGACTATATCCTCAAGCCCTACAACGAGCCGCGCATCATCAATCTGCTGCAAAAGCTCGAGCTGGCGGGCAAGTCTCAGCCGGTGCAGGGGGGCGAGGGGAGCAGCCCGCAGAATCGCACCGTCAATCTGGTGAAGGGGGAGCGCATCATAGTCACCCCCTGCGAGCAGATTTACTACGCGGAAGCGGACGAAAAGCTGACCTATGTCTATACCCGCACCGATCGCTACGTGATGAACATGACCATCAGCGAGTTTGTCAGCCGGCTGCCTGCGGAGGGCTTCTTCCGTTGCCACCGATCCTACTGCGTCAACATCAACAAGATCCGCGAGATAGTGCCCTGGTTCAACAGTACCTATCTCATCCGGCTCCATGATCTGCCGTTCGAGGTGCCGGTCAGTCGCAGCAACATCAAGGCGTTCCGTCAGCTGATGCGGCTCTGATTGTCATTCATTCCTGCCGATCTGCATTTCATGCCTTAATCGGCTGGCACGAGCTGCGTCTTGCCTATAGTGGCCTCAATTTCCTTAAGGCCATCGACCGAGACGCATCATGACCAAAGAGATGAACCGCACCCGGTACCTCACCCTGATAGGTACCATCATTACCCAGTTTGCGCTGGGTTCCGTCTACACCTGGAGCCTGTTCAACGCCCAGCTCTCCGACAAGCTGGACGAGCCGGTCAGCCAGGTGGCGTTTGCCTTTGGTCTGCTCAGCCTGTCGTTGGCGGTCGCCTCTTCCATGGCGGGCAAGTTGCAGGAGCGGTTCGGGGTGCGCAATGTCACCCTGGGGGCCGGCGTGCTGCTTGGCATCGGCTTCTTCCTCACCGCCCACGCCAGCAATCTGGCCATGCTCTACCTCTGCGCCGGTATTCTGGTGGGGTTTGCCGACGGTACCGGCTACCTGATGACCCTCTCCAACTGCGTAAAGTGGTTCCCGGAGCGAAAGGGCTTCATCTCCGCCTGCTCCATCGGCGCCTATGGCCTGGGCAGCCTCGGCTTCAAGTACATCAACCTGCTGCTGCTCTCCAACAACGGCCTGGAAGCGACCTTCCAGCTGTGGGGGCTGATCGCCATGTCCATGGTGCTGGTTGGCGGCATGCTGATGAAGGATGCACCCAAGCAGGCCGCTTCGGCGCAGCAGACCGAGAGCCGTGATTTCACCCTGGCCGAGGCGATGCGCAAGCCGCAGTACTGGATGCTGGCGCTGATGTTCCTCACCGCCTGCATGAGCGGCCTCTACGTCATCGGCGTGGCCAAGGATATCGGCGAGAACATGGTGGGTCTGTCGACTGCGGTGGCTGCCAATGCGGTCGCGGTGATCGCCATGGCCAACCTGGGTGGTCGACTGGTGCTGGGCATTCTGTCCGACAAGATGTCCCGCATCCGGGTCATCACCATAGCCCAGCTGATCACCCTCGGTGGCATGGGATTGCTGCTGTTCGTGCCGCTCAATGCCAATCTCTTCTTCGTGGCGGTGGCCTGCGTGGCCTTCAGCTTCGGCGGCACCATTACAGTCTACCCCTCCCTGGTGAGCGACTTCTTCGGTCTCAACAACCTGACCAAGAACTATGGCGTCATCTATCTGGGCTTTGGTCTGGGCAGCATCATAGGCTCCATCGTGGCCTCCCTGTTCGGCGGCTTTATGGCGACCTTCAACCTGATCCTGGTGCTGATGGTGGTGGCCCTGGTGCTCTCCCTGACCATCCGCTTGCCGGCGCCTGTCGTGGTATCCGCCGACAGGGCCTGATCCCTTCATTCCATAGTGATGACAGCATGAAAAAGAAGACCCGGGCTTGGCCCGGGTCTTTGCATTCAAGGGAGTGCAGCTCAGCGTGGGGGCAGCCCCAGCAGGCTGCGTACATGGCGGCTAGTATCCTCCACCGTGGGCCAGTCACGGCCTGTGATGGTGACATGACCCATCTTGCGGCCGGGGCGAGCCTCGCCCTTGCCATAGAGATGCAGGTGCACTCCGGGCAGGGCCAGCACCCCTGCCCAGTCTGGTGTGCCCCCGTGCCAGAGATCCCCGAGCAGATTGATCAGGATGGCGGGTCGCACCTCGGCTTTTGCCGGCAGCGGCAGATCGCACAGGGCGCGCACCTGCAACTCGAACTGGCTGCACTCGGCATTGTCGAGGCTGGGGTGACCCGAGTTGTGGGGGCGGGGCGCCATCTCGTTGACCAACAGCCGACCTTCCACCAGAAAAAACTCCACCGTCAGCACGCCGACGTAGTCGAGCGCCGCGATCAGCCGCTCGGCGATGTCTTTCGCCTCAGCCTCCAGCGCAGGGACATTTGCCGGGGAGCGGGTTTGATCGAGAATGCCGCCACTGTGCCAGTTCTGCACCAGAGGCAGGGCGCTGATGGCACCGCTCGGGCTGCGGGCCAGGGTGAGGGCAAACTCCCCTTCCAGCGGCAGGCGTTTTTCCAGTACGCAAGGTACGCCGCTGGCGGTCAGCGCGCTTGCCAGCTCATCCAGATTGCCGACCTGCCACTGGCCCTTGCCGTCGTACCCCTCGCGGGCGGTCTTGAGGATGGCGGGGAACAGCTCCGCACCCAGAGGGGGCAGTGGCTCATCCGGCAGCAGAGTCAGGTAGGGAGCCACAGGCACACAGGCACGGGTCAGAAAGGCTTTTTCCTCCCGTCGATCCTGACAGATCCTGACCGGGCTGGCCGTCGGGCGTACCGGTAACTGCTGTTCCAGCAGCGCCAGAGAGGGGGCCGGTACGTTCTCGAACTCGCAGGTGACTGCGGCGCAGCGGCTGGCCAGATCGTGCAGGGCTGCCTGGTCGTCATAGGGGGCGACAATATGGTGATCGGCTGCGGCGCCAGCGATGCTGGCTGGGTCGGGATCCAGCACCACCACCTTGTAGCCGAGGCGGTGGGCGGCCATCACGAAGTAGCGGCCAAGCTGGCCGCCGCCGAGCATGCCCAGGGTGGCGGGTGGCAGTATCATGCCGGGTCCTCCAGTTGCAGAGCCAGCACCCGGTCACGCTCGTTGGCGCGGAAGTCGTCGAGCTGTTGCTGGTAGCGGGGGGCCTCGCCATCTTGGGTGACCGACAGTAATGAGACCGCGAACAGGGCGGCGTTGGCGGCCCCCGCCTCGCCGATGGCGAAGGTGGCGACCGGCACCCCCTTGGGCATCTGCACTATGGAGAGCAGGGAGTCCATCCCCTTGAGGTGGCGCGAGGGGATGGGCACCCCCAGCACGGGCACAGTGGTCTTGGCGGCGACCATGCCCGGCAGGTGTGCGGCGCCGCCGGCCCCGGCGATGATGGCCCGCAGGCCGCGATCGCGGGCACTGGCTGCATACTCGAACAGCAGGTCCGGGGTGCGGTGGGCCGAGACCACCCGCGCTTCGTAGGGCACGCCGTGTTCCTTGAGGATGCGGGCTGCCGCCTGCAGCACGGGCCAGTCGGAGTCGGAGCCCATTACCAGGCCGATCAGGGGAGGGGTGTTCATTTTTTCTGGTTCCTTGCTGTTAAACGTTTGCTTTCGTTAGGCAAAAAGAGCCGGCAAGCCGGCTCAGAATTTTTCGGGTCGCACGATTTCGACCGGTTGCAGAAAAGCGATCATGGCGTAGTCGGGGTAGTAGCGACTCTGCAGGTGGGCGAGTAGTCGTTCCGCCTGCTCGCGGCTGCAAATCGCCTCCAGCCTGATGTTGCCGCTCTCGCTCCAGCTGGCGTTGCGCTCGCCGTGATCCCCTCGTCCGCGTGCATCCGTGATGGTGTAGCCCCGCAGCCCTTCCCGGGTCAGGGTGCGCAGCAGGGTGGGTTCCAGATTTGCTTCCGTGATGACGGTCAGCAGGGTACGGGTCTCGGTCTGCATGATGGCTACTCCGTGAAGTGGCGGGCCCAGCTGTGGTAGAGCGGGATCCCCAGCATGATGTTGAAGGGGAAGGTGACGCCCAGCACGGCGCTGAGGGACAACCCCGGGTTGGCCTGGGGCACGGCGATGCGTAAGGTCGCTGGCACGGCAATATAGGAGGCGCTGGCCGCCAGGGTGGCCAGCAGGGTGAGTCCGCCAAGGGAGAGCCCCATCAGCTTGCCGACCGTCAACCCCAGTCCTGCCGAGGCGAGCGGCATCAGCAGGGCGAAGCCGAGCAGAAACAGGCCATGGCGGCGCAGATCCTGGCACTGGCGTGCCACTATCAAACCCATCTCAAGCAGGAACAGGGCGAGCGCTCCTTTGAACAGATCCACAAAAAGGGGTTTGAGGGGGGCTATGCCTTGCGGCCCGGCCAGATAGCCGATGGCCATGCCACCGAGCAGCAGGGTCACCCCTTTGCCGAGGAAAGTTTCATGGGCCAGCATGCGCCAGCGGGTCTGGCGGCTCACCCCGCGCGCCAGCATTATGCCCACCAGGATGGCCGGGATTTCCATCACAGCCAGGAAGATGGATAGCTGGGATTCGAAGCTGATGCCGCGCTCGGTGAGCCAGTTTACCCCGACTGCGAAGGTCGCCACGCTGACCGAGCCGTAGTGGGCTGCGGTGGCGGCGGCATCGATCCGGTTCATCTTGATGCGCAACAGGGCAAAGCCTGCCAGGGTTTGCACCACACCGAGCAGTATCACCAGGGCGAGTTGTGGCAGCAGTGGCAACAAGGATTGCTGGGCCAGGCCCACACCGCCTTTGAGGCCGATGGCCAGCAGCAGGAAGAGGGAGAGGGTGTCATAGAGTGCGGGGGGCAACTTGAGCTCGGATCGCACCAGACCAGCCAGCAGGCCAAACAGGAAAAAGAGTACAACAACATCCAGCATGAGGGGTCGCAGGAGGCAATTCACAGGATGCTTGCATGCTAGAGTGCATGATGCTTCGATAAAATCAGATTTTGATTGATGATTGTTCGGCAAAAACTGATAGGAACCCGGATGCTCAACTACAAACAACTCTATTACTTCTGGCATGTGGCGCGCAGCGGCAGCGTGACACGGGCCGCCGAACAGCTTCATCTCACTCCGCAAACCATCAGTGGTCAGGTCGCGGAGCTGGAGTTGTCTCTCGGGGTGGCGCTGTTCAGCCGGGAGGGGAGGCGGCTCGTCTTGACGGCTGCGGGGCGCCAGGCACTTGAGCAGGCCGGCGCCATCTTTTCGCTGGGAGCCGAGCTGGAACACACACTGCGCCACGCCAGCCAGGAGCTGACCATGCAGGTGGGGATTGCCGACTCGGTGCCCCGCACTCTGGCGTTTGAGCTGCTGGCACCGGCCATGGCGCTGACGACGCCGGTGCGGCTGATCTGCCATGAAGAGCGGGCCGAACAGCTATTCAGCGAGCTGGCCAGACACAAGCTGGATATGGTGCTGATCGATCGCCCACTGCCACCAGATAGTGGCGTACGTGGCTACAACCATGAACTGGGACGCAGCCCGCTGGCACTGTTTGCGAGCCCGGCGCTGGCGGCTCGTGCCCGTTCGGGGTTTCCCGCCTCTTTGGAAGGGCTGCCGCTGCTTATCCCCGGCGAGAAGTCGGCGACCCATGATCGGCTGCTGGCCTGGTATCGCCAGCAGGGCATACATCCCCATCTGGTCGGCCAGTTTGACGACTCGACCCTGATGAAGTCGTTCGGCAAGGCGGGCATGGGGATCTTTCCCGCCCCCCTTGCGATGCGTGACGAGATTGAGCGCCTCTATGGTGTCGAGCGGATTGCCACCTTGCCCGAGGTCACGCTCTCCTATTATCTGGTCTCTGCTGGCCGTCACCTCTCCCATCCCGGTGTACAGGCGGTGATGGAGGGAGCCAGGCAGCGGCTGGTGGAGCTGGAAAAGCAGAAATAGAAATCTGGATGGCTATACATCCAATCTGGCTCTGCCTATAATCCCCTCCGCTTTGGCGCATCATGCTTAATAGGGAATCCGGTGAAAATCCGGAGCTGGCGCGCAGCGGTAAGGGGGAACGAAGCGACATCAGGGCACTGCCGTCAGGTGGGAAGCCGTCGCCGTAGGCCATCAGCCCCCCAGCCCGAAGACCTGCCAAAGTTCGTATTTCGGGCCGAGAGAAACCGGCTACGAAGTAGATGCTTACGCGAACTTAAGGATCTCTCATGTCCAAGAAATTATTGGTGGCTGCCCTGTTGCCAACGGCGGCCTTCGCCCAGACGACCATCCCCGTCAATCCTACCCTGGTGATCACCGCCAATCGGGTGGAACAACCCATCAGCTCGGTACTGGCACCCGTTGTGGTGATCGACCGCGCCGAGATCGAATCCCGTCAGGTGCAGAGCCTGCCAGCGCTGTTGAAGACGTTGCCGGGTGTGCAGATCACCACGCTAGGTGGGCGAGGGCACATGAGCAGCCTGTTCATCCGCGGTACCAACTCCAACCATTCGCTGGTGCTGATGAATGGGCGCCCCATCGCCGCCATGGTGGCCGGCACACCAGACCTCAGCCAGATCCCGCTGGGCAATATCGAGCGCATCGAGTACATCCGGGGTCCGCGCGCTGCTGTCTATGGCGCAGATGCCATCGGTGGCGTCATCAACCTCATCACCAAAACTTCCGCCAAGAATGGCAGCGAGACCCATCTTAAGGGTGGTGTGGGCAGCAATGGTTACGGCCAGGGTCAGGTGCGTACCGTGCAGGCCCTGGGTCAGCAGACCGACATGAATATGATGATCGGCTACGAGCGTACCGATGGTTTCGATGTGGTGGCCAATGCCCAGCAGCCGGATCGGGATGGCTTCGACAGTCTGAACGGCCAGTTCGGGTTGAATCATGCGTTCAGTGATGCCTGGAGTGGGGACTTCAACGCCCAGGGTTATGACAACCAGACCGAGATGGATGATGCCTATCAGTCGGCTGACCAGAGCCGGGTACAGGCCTTCCAGTATGATGGTGGTCTCAAGTTCCAGAGCGAGACGCTGACCAGCCGGCTTGAGGCCAGCTATGGCGAGAACAAGCTGAAGAGCTGGCTGGAGAGCAAGGGGGAATCCAGCGCCCAGCCGATCCACACCGGCTTGACCCGTTTCTCCTGGATCAACAGCTGGAGCGGCGTCGAGGGACTCAACCTGACTGGTGGTGCCGACTGGCAGCAGGAGCAGTTGAAATCCGACTCGCGCAGCTCTGGTCAGGCGTTCAATGCCCCCGACCGAGACAACACAGGTCTGTTTGCGGTGGGCAGCTACCGCTGGCAGGCCCTGCTGTGGGAGCTCTCTGGCCGTACCGATGACAACAAGCAGTATGGCCGTCACAACACCTGGTCTGCCGCCAGCGGGCTGGACATAGATGACAACCACAATGTACGGCTCAGTTATGGCACCGGCTTCAAGGCGCCGACCTTCCTCGACCTCTACTATCCCGGTTATGAGAATCCGGATTTGAAGCCGGAAGAGAGCAAGAACCTGGAGCTGGGCTTTGCGGGTCGTTATACCGGTTGGGACTGGTCACTTAACCTCTATCGCAACAAGATCAAGAACCTGATTGCCTGTCAGAGTGCGTTCTCCACCTGCAAGCCGGACAACACGGATGCCGAGATCCGTGGCGTGGAAGTGGCGCTGGGTCTGGAAACCGGACTGCTCCATCACGACGTCAGCTTCGATTACACCCGGGCCGAAGACAAGAACGATGGAGATCAGCAACTGCTGCGCCGCGCCAAGCAGAAAGCCAGCTGGCTGACCCAGGTGCAGCTGGGCCCGGTCGATCTCTCCACCGAGCTGCTCTATGTGGGCAAGCGGGATGACAAGAACTTCAGCAGCTTCCCTGCAGAGCGTGTGGAACTGGGTTCCTACACCCTGATCAATCTGGGGGCCAGCTATGGGGTGACGCCTCAGCTCACGCTGGGCGGCCGCATCGACAACCTGTTCGATCGCGACTATGCCCCGGCCTATGGCTATGCCTCTGCGGGTACCGAGTTCAAGCTGACGGCGGACTACCGCCTCTGATCGCCAGCGCTGCTATATATAGAAGATAAAAAGCGAGGCCCTGCCATTGGCAGGGCCTTTTCTATTGGCGGCAGGCGGGAGTATGATCGCTGCCTTGCACCAAAGGGGGAGGTCAGGTGGCCAATATTCTAGTGTTCGACTCCGGCATGGGTGGTTTGACCATCTATCGCGAGATCCGCCGTGCGCTGCCGGCACACAACTACTTCTATTGTTTTGACAATGCCAACTTCCCCTATGGTGAGCTGAGCGAGTCAGCGTTGATTGCTGCCTGCACCCGTCTGGTCAGTCACATGGTGGCCGAGCATGCCATCGATCTGGTGGTGATTGCCTGCAATACGGCCAGCACCATAGCCCTGCCATCCTTGCGGGCCGCCCTGACCATTCCAGTTGTCGGCGTGGTGCCTGCCATCAAACCGGCTGCAGCCCTGACCCGCAATGGGTGTATCGGGCTGCTGGCGACCCCGGGCACCGTCAGCCGTGAATATACTCATCACCTCATTACCCAGTTTGCCCCGGGCAAGCGGGTGTTGCTCAAGGGCGCGACTGAACTGGTGATCGAAGCCGAGCACAAGCTGGCGGGACGGCCGGTAAACATGGCGCTGTTGCAGGAGGTGCTGACGGGCTGGATGGAAGGAGAGGAAAGGCCGGATACATTGGTGCTGGGTTGCACCCACTTCCCGCTGCTCAATGACGAGATCCGGCAATTGATGCCAGGATGTCAGCTGGTGGATTCAGGGAGCGCTGTGGCAAGACGGGTGGCACATCTATTGGCTACCGTGGCTGAGCAGCCTTCGCAAGCAGTGGTGCAGGCCAGGGCATATTGCACCCGACTGGATGCACAAGCCCAAAAATTGACAGCCCCCTTGCAAGCTTGGGGGCTGTCATCACTCGAAGAGGTGCGGTACTAACTCGTGACCGCCAGGGGATCAGGCATCGACTTCGCTGCCTTCTCTCTCATCTTTATCCCGCTTGTCGTTGGCTTCACGTACCTTGAGGGTACGCTGCTGATACTCCTTGTCATTGAGCACGGCGATGGCCTTGGCGGCATCGGCGGCTGGCATCTCCACAAAACCAAACCCTCTGCGTTTGCCGGTGGCCTTGTCCTTCATCAGACGGACAGAGATCACCTGTCCCTGTTCGGCAAACAGTTCACGCACGGCAATCTCGTTGGCGCGATACGGCAGGTTGCCTACATATAAGGTGCAAGTCTCTTGACCAGAGGCCAGCTCGCCTGCGGCGGCAGGTGTCCGCTTAAGGAACAGCGGCACGATGAAACCACCGATGGCCAGACCTACAGCAAAAATCACTTCGGCTTTCAAAGAAAACTGCAGAGCCTGGGCAACCAGATAACCAACCAGCGCCAACACCAGGGCAAGGATGGCAGCCTGCACATAAACGGGAAACTTGGATAAATTCATCTTTAAAGACCTTTTGTAAATGAAAGCAAAAAAGGTGCAACACTCTATTCACCTCCATGGTAACCAGCTTTCCAGCCGGGCGCTACCATGGACCACTTGGGACACATTATCCGTTCCAGTATGGCATTCCCCAATGGGGGAAGGCGCACTTAAATGACGATAAAACAGGACTGAAATCATCAGGTTGTGGATAACACTGTATATATACACTGAGTAAGCTGTTTCTAATTGGATAATTTGAAGTTTCCGTGACTTTCTTCAAAAAAAGCCTTGTCATCGTGATCACGCTCCCTATAATGCGCCCCTACCAGCACGGCGGAACACGCCGAACTGATGAGCCAGCTTCCTTGCGAAGCCGGCGCCGAAAGAAAAGCGAAAACAACCGCTTGACTTTCGAAGTGAGGAGCGTAATATGCGCCTCCTCAACGCGACAAGCGTGACGCTCTTTAACAATTTGAATCAAGCAATCTGTGTGGGC